>NZ_JBIVMY010000001.1:155663-677882 GCF_044753325.1 Pseudomonas sp. NPDC088414
TTGATGGTGCGGCCTCCGGCCGGGCCCGGTTCGGCACTTTTTTTTTATTTCAAAAAACAAAAGATCGTCCGATCGCGGCCCGAGCCTGCGGCAGCTCCTACAGGGATCGAGTTACAGGGAGGGGGCGGGTTTTAGTCACTTATTGATCTAAGCCTGCTCTATAAAAATTGCCGGCCTGTTGCACATCACAGGTAGGCAGGATGTGTATTGATTGCTAAGGCCCCATCGCTGGCAAGCCAGCTCCCACACGGTTAGTGGCGTTCACAAGTCACTGTGGGAGCTGGCTTGCCAGCGATAGGGCCATAAGCAGCACCGTGCAAAAAAGGATCTGCCAATGCTCTCCAGGCTCATTCTGTTCAGCGCTTTTGCGCTGCTATGCCCCTTCAGTTGGGCCGCCCCACAACCCGCGTTGACGGTCTACGGCGAAGCCCCCAAATACGCCCCGGACTTCCAGCACCTGGCCTACGCCAACCCCAATGCTCCCAAAGGCGGCACTCTGCGTCGTTCCTCGCTGGAAAGCGGCCCGTTCGACCATCTGATTCCGTACATCGACAAAGGCACCGGCGTTGCCGACATCGATGGCTGGCTCTACGCGCCGCTGGCCTATCGCAGCAAGGATGAACCCTACAGCGTCTACGGCCTGGTGGCGCAGCAGATGGAGCTGGATGCGGATCGCCGTTGGCTGCGGTTCTACCTCAACCCCCAGGCCCGCTTCGACGACGGTACGCCGATTACCGCCGAGGACGTGCGTTACACCTTCGAACTGTTCACCACCCAGGGCAGCCTCAAATATCGCCAGCAGTTTCGTGACGTCGCCGACGTGGTGGTGGAGTCGCCGACACAAGTGCGCTTCAACTTCAAGAACAACGACAGCCGCACCTTGCCACTGGATCTGGCGACACTGCCAGTGTTGCCCGAACATTGGTGGCGTACGCGCAACTTCGCCGAGGGCGGCGGTTTCGAGATCCCGCCGGGCAGCGGCCCGTACCGGATCAGCGCGGTGGATGCCGGGCGCAGCGTGAAATTTCAGCGCGTTGCCGACTGGTGGGCCAAGGACCTGCCGATCACGCGCGGCCTGTATAACTTCGATCACTTGAGCGTCGAGTTCTTCGCCGACACCGATGTTTCCCGGCAAGTGCTCAAGGCCGGCGGTTTCGATTACAACCGCGAATTTTCCGCGACCAGTTACACCATCGGCTATGCCGGCGCGGCGCTGGAGCAGGGAAAATTGCTCCGCGAACATCTGGCACCGGGTGCCGCGCAGGGCTCGCAGGGTTTCGTGTTCAACCTGCAGAAGCCCATGTTTCAGGATCGCCGGGTACGGCAGGCAATCGCCATGCTCTGGGATTTCGAATGGAGCAACCGGCAAATGATGCGCAGCATGTACCTGCGTCAGCGCAGTTACTTCTCGCACAGCGCATTGGCGGCCACAGAGTTGCCGGACGCGGAGGAACTGAAAATCCTCGAGCCGTGGCGCGGCAAGATCCCCGACGAGGTGTTCACCGAGGTCTTCGAAGCGCCGAAAACCGACGGCAGCGGCAACATCCGCGCCGAGCAGTTGCAGGCGTTGAAACTGCTGGAAGCCGCCGGCTGGAAACCTCGTGGTGATCAGTTGGTGAACGCCAATGGCGAGCCGTTGCAGTTCACCTTTCTCAACGGGCAGAAGGGCTTTGAACGGCTGCTGCTGCCATTCAAGCGCAACCTGGCGCAGATCGGCATCGGCTTTGATATTCGTCAGGTCGACACCGCGCAATACACCAACCGCGTGCGCAATCGCGACTACGACATGATCGTCGTCGGCTACCCGGTGAGTCAGGCGCCGGGGCGCGAGATGTTCAATTACTTCGGCTCCGACGGCGCCGACGATCCCGGCTCGAACAACTACATGGTGCTGCGCGATCCGGCCGTGGATGCCTTGCTCGAAGGGTTGGTACAGGCCGACAACCGCGAAAGTCTGTTGCTCCATGCCCACGCTTTGGATCGGGTGCTGCAGTGGGGCTATTACTGGATTCCCAACTATTACCCACCGGGGATTTCTACGGTGTGGTGGAACCGTTTCGGGCGACCGGCGACGGCGCCGCTGTACGATGCCGGATTGGATACCTGGTGGGAAATCAGCCCGACCGCGCTGACCGCCACGCAGATGCAGCAACAGCAGAAGGAGTACGCGCATGTGGGGTTATAGCCTGCGGCGTCTGCTGCTGATCGTGCCGACGTTGCTCGCCATTCTGCTGGTCAATTTCGTCATCGTGCAGGCCGCGCCGGGTGGCCCGGTGGAGCAGGCGATCGCGCGCTTGCAGGGTATAGGTGTCGGCGCGGCGGTGGGCGGCGGTCATGTCGAAACCATTGGCGGCGAATCCCGTGCCACTCGAGGCCTGGACCCGAAACTGGTGGCCGACATCGAGCGTCAGTACGGCTTCGACAAACCCGCCGGTGAGCGCCTGTGGCTGATGCTCAAAAGCTACGCGCAACTGGATTTCGGTCAGAGCTTTTTCCGTGGCGCCAGCGTCACCGAGCTGATCTGGCAGAAGCTGCCGGTGACCTTGTCACTGGGCTTGTGGGCGACGTTGATCACTTATCTGGTGTCGATTCCGCTGGGCATCCGCAAAGCGGTGCACAACGGTTCGGCGTTCGATGTCTGGAGCAGCGTGGCGATCATCATCGGCTACGCGATGCCGGGGTTCCTGTTCGCGCTGCTGTTGATTATCGTGTTTGCCGGCGGCAGCGCGCTGGACTGGTTTCCGGTGCGCGGGCTGGTCTCGGACAACTTCGCCGAGCTGTCGCCGTGGGGCAAAGTGGCCGATTACTTCTGGCACTTGGTGTTGCCGGTCACCGCGCTGGTCATCGGCGGATTCGCCACGTTGACGATCCTCACCAAGAACAGCTTTCTCAACGAGATCTCGCGCCTGTACGTGGTGACGGCACGAGCCAAGGGCCTCAGCCAGCGTCAGGTGTTGTACGGCCACGTGTTCCGCAACGCGATGCTGCTGGTGGTCGCCGGATTACCCCAGGCACTGGTGACGGTGTTCTTCGGCGGCTCGTTGTTGATCGAAGTGATCTTCTCCCTCGATGGCCTCGGCCGTCTCAGTTACGAGGCAGCGGTGTCGCGCGACTACCCGGTGGTGTTCGGTTCGCTGTTCATCTTCACCCTGTTCGGCCTGCTGATAAAACTGCTCGGCGACCTGTGCTACACGCTGGTCGACCCGCGCATCGACTTCACCGCGAGGACTGCCTGATGCTGACCTTATCTCCCATCGGCCAGCGGCGCTGGGCGCGGTTCAAGGCGCATCGGCGTGGCTGGTGGTCGCTGTGGCTGTTTGTGCTGTTGTTCGGCCTGAGCCTGGGCGGCGAGCTGATCGCCAATGACAAGCCGCTGCTGGTCGAGTATCAGGGTCAGTGGTATTTCCCGGCGTTCAAGCGCTACACCGAGCAGGATTTCGGCGGTGAGCTGCCGTTTCAGCCGGACTATCGCAGCGCGCAGGTGCGGCAGTTGATCGAGGGGCAGGGCGGGCGCCTTTGGTTTGCGCCGATCCCGTTCGGTTTCGACACGGTGAATTACGACCTGACCGAGCCGGCACCGAGTCCACCGAGCGCTGAGAACTGGCTGGGCACCGACGATCAGGCGCGGGATGTGCTGGCGCGGGTGATCTTCGGTACGCGGGTGTCGCTGCTGTTTGCCTTGGCGCTGACTGCCGCCAGCGCGCTGATCGGCATCGCTGCCGGTGCTTTGCAAGGCTATTACGGTGGCTGGGTCGATCTGCTCGGGCAGCGGCTGCTGGAGGTTTGGTCGGGGCTGCCGGTGTTGTATCTGCTGATCATTCTGTCCGGGTTCGTCGAGCCGAATTTCTGGTGGCTGCTGGGGATCATGGCGCTGTTTTCCTGGCTGAGTCTGGTGGATGTGGTGCGCGCGGAATTCCTGCGCAGCCGTGGCCTGGAATACGTGAAAGCGGCGCGGGCGCTCGGGGTTGGCGATGGGCAGGTGATCAGCCGGCACATCCTGCCCAATGCGATGAGCGCGACCCTGACTTATCTGCCGTTCATTCTCACCGGGGCGATTGCGACCTTGTCGGCGCTGGATTTTCTCGGTTTCGGCATGCCCGCCGGCAGCGCTTCGCTGGGCGAACTGATCGGCCAGGGCAAGAGCAATCTGCAAGCGCCTTGGTTGGGGCTGACGGCGTTTTTTGCCCTGGCGCTGATTCTTTCTCTGTTGGTGTTCATCGGTGAGGCCTGCCGAGATGCTTATGATCCGAGGACTTGAGATGAGCGATAACCTGATCGAAATCCGCGACCTGCGCGTGGCGTTCAACGGCCAGTCTGTGGTGCATGGCATCGACCTCGATATTCGTCCGGGCGAATGCCTGGCGCTGGTCGGCGAGTCTGGCTCGGGCAAATCGGTGACCGCCCACAGCATCCTGCAATTGCTCGACCCGAATATCACGCGAATCGACGGCAGCATTCGTTATGCCGGGGAAGAGCTGCTCGGCGTGCACGAGCGCTATCTGCGCCAGTTACGGGGCAACCGTATCGCGATGATTTTTCAGGAGCCGATGAGCTCGCTGAATCCGCTGCATACGATCGAGCGGCAACTTGGCGAAAGCCTGGCGCTGCACAAAGGTCTGGCCGGCGCGCAAGCCCGTGAGCGCATTCTTGAGTTGCTGGAGCTGGTCGGCATTCAGAAACCGCGCGAACGACTCAAGGCCTATCCGCATCAACTCTCCGGCGGCCAGCGCCAGCGGGTGATGATCGCCATGGCGCTGGCCTGCGAGCCGCAATTGTTGATCGCAGACGAGCCAACCACTGCGCTGGACGTGACCGTGCAGCGCAAGATTCTGCTGTTGCTCAAGGACTTGCAGCAGCGCCTGGGCATGGCGCTGTTGATCATCAGCCATGACCTGAATCTGGTGCGCACCATTGCGCAGCGGGTGGCGGTGATGCGCGGTGGGCGGATCGTCGAGCAGGCGTCGTGCGAGCAACTGTTCCGTGCGCCGCAGCATCCCTACAGCATCGAATTGCTCAACGCCGAGCCGGGGGGCGAAGCGCTGTGCCGGGACGATGCGCAAGACTTGTTGCAGGTGCGCGATCTGAATGTGTTTTTTCGCCTGGGGGGCGGTTGGCTGCGGCCGAAGACGTGGCTGCAGGCGGTCAAGGGCATCGATCTGAATTTGCAGCGCGGCAAGACACTGGGGATTGTCGGCGAGTCGGGCTCGGGCAAGTCGACCTTGGGCCAGGCGATTTTGCGCCTGATCGACGCCGAGGGCAGCATTCGCTTTGCCGGTGAGGCGTTGGAGCAACTGAGCGGCAAGCAGCTGCGGCCACTGCGCAAACGCCTGCAAGTGGTGTTTCAGGATCCGTTCGGCAGCCTCAGCCCACGCCTGTGTGTGGAGCAGATCATTGCCGAGGGCTTGCAGGTGCACAGCGATCTGAATGCTGCCGAGCGTGAGCAGGCGGTGATTGATGTGCTGCGCGAGGTCGGTCTCGATCCGGCGACGCGGCATCGCTACCCCCACGAATTTTCCGGTGGCCAGCGGCAGCGTATCGCTATCGCCCGAGCGCTGGTGCTCAAGCCGGATCTGATCTTGCTGGATGAGCCGACGTCGGCGCTGGATCGCACGGTGCAAAAACAGATCGTTGCGCTGTTGCGGCGGTTGCAGGAAGAACATGGGCTGACCTACCTGTTCATCAGTCATGATCTGGCGGTGGTGCGGGCGTTGGCTCATGACTTGATTGTGATGAAGGACGGCGAAGTACTGGAACGCGGTGAGACCGGCAAGCTGTTCAGCTCGGCGCAGCATCCGTACACGCAGGAGTTGCTGGCGGCATCCAACGTGGACGCGAGGCTGGCGCAAACCCTGTAGGAGCTGTCGAGTGAAACGAGGCTGCGATCTTTTAAAGGCAAGATCAAAAGATCGCAGCGTGCCGCAGCTCCTACAGGGGCCAGACGCAAAAATCCCGCCACAGGGGCGGGATTTTCTTGAAGCCGGACGCAGGTCTTACGACGGGAACAGCTCGGACAGTTTCATCGACAGCATCATGTCGCCTTCAACGCGCAGCTTGCCGCCCATGAACGCTTGCATGCCGTCGGTTTCACCGCTGACGATGTCTTTCAGGGTTGCACTGTCGAGTACCAGGGTGCAGTTGGCGTCCGGGTTTTCACCTTCCTGGATGTCGCAAGTACCGTCTTTGACGATCAGCGCGTAGTGCTTGTCTTCGTCGGTGATGTTGAAACCGAAGACCAGATCCAGACCGGCAGCAGCGGCTGGGTTGAACTTGGCTTGCATCGCTTTTACGGCATCAGCTACGGAGGTCATGGTTCGATCCTTTCTTGGGTAATAAGCGCTGGTTGATTACAGCACGGGTCACAGTTATCCGGACTCAGCGGAAAGTGATGAGTTCCGGAGCCTTCAGCAGTTGCAGGTGTGCGTGACTATTGAAGGAAGCCAAAGCCACCTCGCGACCGCGGAACTTCAGCTGGTTGAGCGAGGTGTTGACGATTTGCCAATTCAGTTCAAAGGCCTGTTTGGCAGGCATTCGGGTAATCAGGTGGAGCAGGGCGGTGATGGTGCCGCCGGAGGTGAACACGGCGATTTTCTGGTTGCCGTCGGCCTGTTCGAGGATCCGCTGCAATCCGCCCTGGACCCGCTCGACGAAACCCAGCCAGCTCTCCAGCCCGGGGGTGTCGTAGGTACCCGCCAGCCAGCGCTCGATGACCAGGGCGAAGATGCGCTGGAATTCGCTGCGGTTCTGCGCGGCGTTGCGCAGGATGTCGATGGCTTCAGGCTCGTCCTCGATCATGGCGGGGATCAGGGCGCGAATCACCGCGTCGGCATTGAATTCGTTGAATGCGGAGTCGGTTTCCAGCGTCGGTACCGCCAGGCCCTTGGCACTGAATTGCTCAAGAGCGCTGGTGGCCGTGTGTTGCTGACGGCGCAGGTCGCCGGCCAGACAGCGATCGAAGCTGATCCCCAGATCAGCGAGGTGCTGGCCGAGGATTTCTGCCTGGCGCACACCGATGGGCGACAGGACGTCATAGTCGTCTGCACCAAAGGAGGCCTGGCCATGTCGAATCAGATAGATGCTGCCCACGTCCGCGTCATCCCGGTACGTTGAAGGTTTGGCGAGGTTATGAGGATGACGGAGTGCTGTCAATGAAAAAACATACGCTTGTTTGAAATGCCCGTTACAGGCCTGTTGCCAGAGGTTTCACGGCTGGCCGACGAGGCGGCGCATGGGTATGCTGGAACCATCCCGCGCGTGTTTTGCATCCGCGCATTGTTTTAAGGAGTCTCTGTGGAGTTTTTCACCGAATACGCCAGTTTCCTGGCCAAGACCGTAACGCTGGTGGTCGCCATCCTGGTGGTGCTCGCCAGTTTTGCTGCATTGCGCAGCAAGGGCCGGCGCAAGTCGGCAGGGCAGTTGCAGGTCAGCAGGCTCAACGATTTCTATAAAGGGCTGCGTGAGCGCCTGGAGCAGACCCTGCTCGACAAGGATCAGCTCAAGGCCCTGCGCAAGGGCCAGGCCAAGTCGGAAAAGTCCGAGAAGAAGCAGAAGAATAAATCCGAGAGCAAATCGCGGGTGTTCGTGCTCGATTTCGACGGCGACATCAAGGCCTCGGCCACCGAGAGCCTGCGCCACGAAATCACCGCGCTGCTGACCCTCGCCACGCCCAAGGACGAAGTGGTACTGCGTCTGGAAAGCGGCGGCGGCATGGTTCACAGCTATGGTCTGGCGTCCTCGCAACTGGCGCGAATCCGTGAGGCCGGCGTGCCATTGACCGTGTGCATCGACAAGGTCGCGGCCAGCGGCGGCTACATGATGGCGTGCATCGGCGAGAAGATCATCAGCGCGCCGTTTGCAATTCTCGGCTCGATCGGCGTGGTGGCGCAGTTGCCCAACGTCAATCGCCTGCTGAAAAAGCACGACATCGATTTTGAAGTGCTGACCGCCGGTGAGTACAAACGCACCCTGACCGTGTTTGGCGAAAACACCGAAAAGGGCCGGGAGAAGTTCCAGGAAGACCTGGACATCACCCATCAGTTGTTCAAGAACTTCGTTTCGCGCTATCGCCCGCAACTGGCCATCGACGAAGTGGCCACCGGTGAGGTCTGGCTTGGTGTTGCGGCGCTGGACAAGCAACTGGTCGACGAACTCAAGACCAGCGACGAATACCTGGCAGACCGGGCGAAGAAAGCCGAGGTCTACCATCTGCATTACGCCGAGCGCAAAAGCCTGCAGGAGCGCATCGGCATGGCGGCCAGCGGTTCGGTGGATCGCGTGCTGCTGAGCTGGTGGAGTCGCCTGACACAACAGCGCTTCTGGTAAACAGTCAGCCACAAAAAACGCCGGTCAATGACCGGCGTTTTTTTGTGCGCATAACCTTGAAGCTTAGCGGCGACGGAACAGCGGCAGCGGTTCGTCGGTGGCGGCCTGATAGGTTACGGAGAAGTCCTTCAGGCCTTCCAGTGCTTCGTACGGATCTTTGTCCGCACGAACGGCAAACGCGTCGAAACCGCAGCGGTGCATGTAGAACAGCTGATCGCGCAGCACATCGCCAATCGCCCGCAGTTCGCCTTTGAACCCGTAACGGTCGCGCAGCAGGCGGGCGTTGGAGTAGTTGCGGCCGTCGGTGAAGGCCGGGAAATTCAGCGCGATGACCTGGAACTGATCCACATCGTCACCGATTTCTTCGGCTTCTTCATCGGCGTCCAGCCACACGCCCAGGCCGCCGTCACGGGCCTTGAGCATGCGGCTGTGTTCGCGCCACAGCTGCAATGGAACGATCAGATCGTCGCAATTGCTGATGTCGTCGATGTTGAAATCTTTCGGCAGCAGATGCCAGGTTTCGTCGACAACTTCGTTGTTCTTAATGATTCGCTGCATAGACGCGTTCCTTGAAGAGGTCGATGCCAATACGCTGGTAGGTGTCGATGAAGCGCTCGTCTTCGGTACGTTGTTCAACGTACACGTCGATCAGCTTCGAGATCACGTCCGGCATGTCGTCCTGGGCGAAGGACGGGCCGAGGATCTTGCCCAGGCTTGCGTCACGGCTGGCGCTGCCGCCGAGGGACACCTGGTAGAACTCTTCACCTTTCTTGTCCACCCCGAGGATGCCGATGTGGCCGACGTGGTGGTGACCGCAGGCGTTCATGCAACCGGAGATGTTCAGGTCCAGCTCACCGATGTCGAACAGGTAGTCCAGGTCGTCGAAACGGCGCTGGATCGATTCGGCGATCGGGATCGACTTGGCGTTGGCCAGCGAGCAGAAATCGCCACCCGGGCAGCAGATAATGTCGGTCAGCAGGCCGATGTTCGGCGTGGCGAAACCGCCTTCACGCAGCTCGCCCCACAGGGTGAACAACTGGCTCTGCTCGACGTCGGCGAGAATGATGTTCTGCTCGTGGGAAGTGCGCAGTTGACCGAAGCTGTAGCGTTCGGCCAGATCGGCGACGGCATCGAGCTGCTTGTCGGTGATGTCGCCCGGCGCCACGCCGGTCGGTTTCAGCGACAGGGTCACGGCGACATAACCCGGTTTCTTGTGCGCCAGGGTGTTGCGCGAACGCCAGCGGGCGAAACCCGGATGCTCCTTGTCGAGTTCGGCCAGGGCGGCAGTCTGGTTCTCCAGCGCCTTGTAGTCCGGATCGACGAAGTGTTTGGCGACGCGATGCAGTTCGGCTTCGGTCAGTGTGGTCTGGCCGCCGCGCAAGTGTTCCATTTCGGCATCGACTTTCTGCGCGAACACTTCAGGGGTCAGCGCCTTGACGAGGATCTTGATCCGCGCCTTGTATTTGTTGTCGCGACGGCCATAACGGTTGTACACCCGCAAGATGGCGTCGAGGTAGCTCAAAAGGTCCTGCCATGGCAGGAACTCGTTGATGAACGCGCCGACCACCGGGGTACGGCCCAGACCACCGCCGACCAGCACACGGAAGCCCAGCTCGCCGGCGGCGTTGTGGACCGGCTCCAGGCCGATGTCGTGGACTTCGATGGCCGCACGGTCAGCGGTCGAACCGTTGACGGCGATCTTGAACTTGCGCGGCAGGTAGGCGAATTCCGGGTGGAATGTAGTCCATTGACGGACGATTTCACACCATGGTCGCGGGTCGATCAGTTCATCGGCGGCGACACCGGCGAACTGGTCGGTGGTGACGTTGCGCAGGCAGTTGCCGCTGGTCTGGATCGCGTGCATCTGCACGGTGGCCAGTTCCGCGAGGATGTCCGGGATGTCTTCCACCGCCGGCCAGTTGAACTGCACGTTTTGCCGGGTACTGATGTGGGCGTAGCCCTTGTCGTAGTCACGGGCAATCTTGGCCATCATGCGCACCTGACGGGAAGTCAGCTGGCCGTAAGGCACCGCCACGCGCAACATCGGCGCAAAACGCTGGATGTAGAGGCCATTTTGCAGGCGCAGGGGGCGGAATTCTTCTTCGCTCAGCTCACCTGCCAGATAGCGTCGGGTCTGATCACGGAACTGCTTGACGCGGTCCTCGATGATCCGCTGATCGTACTCGTCGTATACGTACATATAAGTCCTGTTCTCAGGCTTTGGGCTACTCGGAAAACGCTGCGTTTTCGCTTGCTGGAGTCCGATGGTGCCTCGGCAATTACGCGCGCACGGCCGCGCACTCCCTAACGGAGCCGGGGCAATATACCCGTTTGCAGTTATGCGCAAAAGTGATGTTTGAGTATATGTAAAGAACCAAATCGCCTAACGAGAATAGTTGTTGATTAACCCACATTTGTCGCGGGGACAATCATCGTCTTAACTGTGATCGAGTCTTTCTGCAATCACCGATAAAACCGACAAGAGGCGATGCAATGAGCAATCCGACCAAGGCAAGAAAAAGCGATAGCAGTGTCGATGCATGGGCCATTCTGTTCCTGATCATTCTGGTAGTAGGGACGGCGGTATTCTGGGTCAGTCATCAGTAAACGACCGATTCGGGCCTGCTTCCGACGATTGTCGGACAAAAACGGGATCACGCGTCAATAGCCGCTGATTAGAGGGCTATAATGCGCGGCCATTTTTCCCTGGGCCCGGATCATTCATGTTGAAGTTTTTCCACCTCAGCCTCCTGCTGTTCGGTGCGGTTTTCGGTTCTGCGGCCCGGGCCGAGTCGGTGCTGTTCCTCAATCCGGGATCGACGCAGGAAGCCTTCTGGGTCAGCTATTCGCAATTCATGCAGGCGGCGGCCCGCGACCTGGGCGTCGATTTGCAGATTCTCTATTCCCAGCGCCAGCCGGAATTCACCCTTGCTCAGGCCAGAGTTGCCTTGCAGGGGCCGAATCGTCCCGATTATCTGGTGTTCGTCAACGAGCAGTACGTGGCGCCGCAGATCCTGCGTCTGGCGCAAGGCAGCGGGGTCAAGCTGTTCATGGTCAATGCGGTGCTTACCGCTGATCAGGAGGCGCTGGTCGGCGAGCGTGCCGATCGCATCGGCAGCCTGGTACCGAATGACGAGGAGGGCGGCTACCTGATGATGAAGGAGCTGATTCGCCTGCATCCTCCGGTGGCGCGGGGCGAGCAGATTGAAGTACTGGCGTTTTCCGGTCTGAAGATTACCCCGTCAGCGCAGTTGCGCGAGCAGGGCATGCAGCGCGCCCTCGCCGAACATCCACAAGTGCGACTGCGGCAACTGGTGTACAGCGGCTGGACGCGGCAGCGTGCCTACGAGCAGGCGCGGCAACTGGTCGGCCGTTATCCGAAGGTGTCGCTGGTGTGGGCGGCCAATGATGAAATGGCTTTCGGTGCGATGCGTGCGTTTGCCGAAGCCGGCAAGATCCCCGGCAAGGATGTGCTGTTCAGCGCGGTCAACACCTCACCCGAGGCGTTGCAGGCGGTGGTCGATGGACGCCTGAGCGCGCTGGTGGGCGGTCACTTCACCCTCGGCGGCTGGGCGCTGGTGGAGTTGCACGATTACGATCAGGGCGTCGATCTGGATCGGTACGGCGGACGAGAACGGCAATTGTCGCTGCTGCAACTGATCGACAAGCATCAAGCCCAGCAAATGCTGGCCATGGGCGCCTCGCCGGATTACGGCGTGAGTTTTCGCAAACTGTCAGCCAAGGGCCGCCCCACGTCCTATCGCTATCCGTTCGGCCTGCAGATCCTGATGCACTGAGTGCCGTCAGACCCCGGCGAAATGCAGCACCAGTTTGACGATGACAAACAGCGTCAGGGCGAATACCGCAGTGAAGCCGATCCCCAGGATCACGAAATGGCTGGGCTTGCCATGGGTGAAATCCCTTGCCCGGTTTTTCCCGCTTTGCACGCCGAATGCCGCAGCCATCACGCTGTGCAGCATCTGCCAGAAGCTCGGTGGCTTGTTGTCGACTGGATCGTCCATAAATCCCCCGTCCGAAAGGCTGTCCCGACAGCATAGCCAATCCAGCGGGTTGTGCCGTGGTCGCACGCGGGTTGCTGAATTGTCCGGTAACACGTCCACGCCAAAACGATAACTATGTACCGCAGGTCACTGCGGCGGACATGGTGTCCTGTCCTCCCATTTTTCAGGAGAGACAGGATGTCCACTCATCCCCCGACATTGCCCCGCGCACCGGTCAGCGCCAGCCTTCACGGCAAGCTGCTTGAGCAGATGATCCCCGATTGGCTGATTGCCGCCACGCCCGCCCGGCGAGCCGCGATGAAAGCAGTCAATAGCCGGCCAGCGCACGGTTATCACGAATTCCCGAATGATCAGCAGCAAGCCTTGAAAGACCGGGTCACGGCGGCCTTTGTCGCCCAGACCCGACTCGACAAGACCATGGCCGGCCTTGAAAGCGTCGATGCATTTGCCCAGGCGCTGCTCGGCAAGGCACTCAAGGATCAGTTCAACGTCACGGTCGATCTCGGCAAGACCTTGCTGTGTCTCAGACGGCCCCTCGAACTCGGGGTGCTGGAGGTGGAAGTTTCCACGTTCGAAGTGCTGAAGCTGCCCTTGCTGCAAGCGGTGTTGCACAACTTCGAGGCCGCGGAATGCGAAGCGGGTGCCTATCACCCCAAGTCCGGTTTCGTGGTCGAGACAGCGACCCCAGGCGAGTTTCAGGCAGCAGAAATCGGCATCACGGTCAGTCAGTTTCTGACCCTGTGTCGTTCGCTGGACGTCGGTGCCCGTTATCAGGCACGGATCAAAGGGTTTTTCGAAAAAACCGACGCCTTGCGCCAACAATTCATTACCAGCCAGAAAACCGCGCTGCGTGCCGCCGCTGAATGGGCGCTAGTGAAAAAGGACATCGAGCCCGCCGACTACCAGATGATTTTGTCGGTGGTGGACGGCCATATCCATCCGCAGCTCGGCGGCAAGGCTGTCTGGTTTCGTGATCTGAGCCTGATGAAGCGGCGGATGACCGGTTGCGTGGTGTTCAGCATCAGCGAGCGCTACCGCTATACCAACGAGTTCATCATCTACATCCCCCATGACCCGCAACACCCGCTCAAGCGTTACAGCAGTGCGCAGATGCGTGAGGTGTTCAAACGCAAGTTCACGGCCACCGACCCTGCGGCTACCGGGCCAGGACCGACCGCTTACCAGCAGTTTTTCAGTCAGTTCGTCGCTTATGCCGACCGTCCTTACTATTTCAGTCAGTTCACCCAAAAGGCTGCAGACTCCCCGAGTGACCCGTTGCATTCGATCTGGGTCAAGGTCGCACAGCTGATGCCGCCACTGTCCACCATCGCGCGGATCAAGGAGCTGCCACCTGAAGCCCCCGGCAAGCGCGAGCCGCAGCCTGACCCGTATCTCGACCCGTTTGGCATCACGCGCAAAGGCGTTGCCGGAATCTGGGCCGACAACACGGATCTGTGGCAATACCTCTACGAAGAGCACCAGGCCAGATTCATCGCCGACGCGCGCGCCCATGCCGTCCCCACGGCGGACGTCGATGCCAGGGTACGGGCAGAAAAGCTCAGTCATCTGCTCGAGTTCGGCATGCTGGCGTTGAACATGGTGTCGATGTTTGTCCCGGTCCTGGGCGAAATCATGATGACCGTGATGGCCGGGCAACTGCTCTATGAGTCGTTCGAAGGCGCCATCGAATGGTCGGAAGGCGATCGCCAGGCTGCCAAGGCGCATCTGGTCGATGTGGCGCAGAACCTCGCGCTGATTGGCGTGATGGGCGCAGTCGGCAAGGGCGCAGGGCGACTGCGTGCGGCCTCCGCCGAGCCGGTGATCGAGCATCTGCACCCGGTCGAACGGCCTGACGGCTCGGTTCGCCTGTGGAAACCTGATCTCGATGCCTACGTCAGCGATAGTGTCCTGCCTGCGACTGCCGTGCCCGATGCGCAGGGCGTGTATCGATTCGACGGCAAGACCTTCATTCGCCAGCAGGGCAAGGTCTACCAGACGCACTACGACGAGCCCTTGAAAAGCTGGCGCATCCGCCACCCGCATGATCCTGCGGCGTATCAACCGATCCTTGAGCACAACCGACTGGGCGCCTGGCGCCACAACCTGGAGCGACCGCTGAGCTGGGATCGACTGACCCTGCTGCGGCGCATCGGTCACTCGACTGATGCGTTTTCGGATGCGCAACTGCTCGAAATCGCCGATGTCAGTGGGGTCAGTGATGATGCCCTGCGTCAGATGCACCTCGATCATCAGCCGGCGCCACTGGCCCTGGCCGACACCCTGCGTCTGTATGAGGCGGATCAGCAGGTCGGGCGGCTGATCGATCAGGTCGAACGAGGAACTGCCCTGGACGATTCGTATCTGCTGACGCTGCCAATGCTCACGCAAATGCCGCGCTGGCCGAGCGGGCAGATCCTGCAAATCTTCGACGCAGCGCAGTTGTCCGGCCCCAGCCGGCTGTTCGGCGCGGAATCAGGCTCTATCGAGGGCCAGGTGCACACGCCGATCCAGGTGACCCGCGCCGAAGTGCTCGACGGCCAATTGCCTGAGCGTATTCTGGCAGCGCTGGATGAGTCGCAAACACGTTGGCTGCTGGGTGCCGAGCCGGCGCGTGTCGTCGAATCCCGGCCTTTGGAACTGCGCAAACAGATCGCCGATTACCTGCGCACCCGGCAACCCGCAATGTTCGACAGGCTCTATGACGAACTCGCGTTGAACGACCCGCGAATCGCCAGGCTACAAGACGCCACACCGGGGTTGGGCAGCTCGGCGGCTATCCGTGTGCTGCTGGAGGCGAATGCCGAGGAATTGGCACGCCTGCAAAACGCTGAGCGGGTTCCGTTGCGGCTGCTGGAGCTCTCCCGTGAATATGCCCGGCAGCGCCGCTTCAACCACGCGGTCGCTGGCCTGCACAGGGAGAATCCGGGCGGCAGCGAAAGCCAATGGCTGGCCTTGCGCGCCCTGGAACGGCTGCCGGGCTGGTCGGACGAGGTGCGTCTGGAGGTGCGCGAAGGCAGTTTCGACGGGCCGTTGATCGACAGTATCGGCAGCGAAAGTGCCGTCCAGACCAAGTACCTGGTCAAGCGCGGGCCGGTCTATCAGGCGTACAACGAGCGCGGCGAAGAGCTCAACAGTGTTCCGCGTCACGGCGACAACTTCCTCGCCTCAATCCTCCACGCGTTGCCCGACCAGTCGCGACAGGCCCTGGGGTTCGCCCAGGTTACGCGCAGCGCCGGACTGCGTCGGGCGCTGATCCGGTATGTGGCCCGCCACCGTAGCGAAATGGCTCGTCTGGCGAGCAAACGCCAGGGCCACAAGAAGCGCTTCAAGGCGCCAGTGCGGGTACGCCAGCACGGGCTGGGTTATTACGCCAGCGGTCGCGGCGAAGGCGTCAACCCGCTGCTGGTGACGCGCGTGCAGGACGTGTATCCGGCGCTGACGGATCAGCAGGCGGGCGGGTTCATCCTCAAACAGTTGGCTGCCGGGCGGACTGACGCGCAGATCTACGAGTTGTTGCAAAGGCGCATGCGTGAATGGCAGGCGCTCGAATCGACGCTGGCGCAATGGGAAGGTGTGCCAGCCCCGGAGCCGACGCTGCAATCGATGATCGGCGGCCGAGCCAGCGTGGTGCGCAGCCTCAAGCAGAGCTGGCGCAAATCGCCACTGGCTGATAGCCAGGCCACCGCCGCTCGCCTCGATCTGACGTGCGACGACCCGTTGCCGGTGCTGACGGCGGATTTCTCGCATGTGCGCGATCTGCGAATCCGCGGGCGATGCATCACCGATGCCAACGTCGATGAGTTGTTGGGCAGTTTCCCCGGACTCAGGGCGCTGCGCATCAATGCCACCGCAGAAACGTTCACCAACGTGCCGGCGGTGTTGCAGAACCTGCCGGAGTTCACTGACCTGACGCTCTATTGTGCAATGCCCTATGCCGCCGACATGCCTGCACGGCTGGCTCAGTTGACCCGCCTTGAAGCATTGAGTGTCAGCACCTCGAGCTATCAGCCACTGGCCTTCGACGTCAGCGGCATGCGTAACCTGCGCACGCTCGACATCGTCGCCTATTCATTGTTCGACTGGCCTGCGGGTGTCCTGGAATTACCAGCCCTGGAGCGTCTGAATCTCAGAGACACGGGGATCAGCAGCGTGCCGCCGACATTGTTGCAGGGGCATGGAAAACTCTGGCCGGGGCTGTCGCTGGACTGGTCAAGATTCTCCCGGGAAAATTTCGCGGGTGTGTACGAATACGTCAAGACCCATCCAGAACACCTGATCGATCGAGAGACGATGGTCAGGGATTATTGCCGTGGTGAATTGCGGCGCCTGGGCGAGGGCGTGAATCAATCGCCGGAGGGGGTGTTCAATCGTTTCTTCGAGCAATGGCCGGATGAGCAGCAGCGTTTCACCGCGATCAATGCCTTGAGTGATCAATTCGCTGCGCTGGCGAGTGAACTCAATCAGTGGCAGCAGCGCGTGGTGGTGTCGGCAGAATCGCTGCGCGAACTCATCGCGCGATCAAACCTGGCCCAAGTCCTCAAAACCAGTTGGCGCAAGGGCATGTTCAAGCGCTATGGCGCGACGCTCAGCGCTTCGACCGTGGATTTGTCGGGGTTGATGCTCAGCGAACTGCCGGTATTGCCCGCTGACGCGTTTGCGCATGTGCGCACGCTGCTGCTCAGCGGCCAGCGCGTTGCCGCCGCGCAGGTGCGCGGTTTTGTCAGCGCATTCAGCGAAGTGCGCACCCTTGATCTGAGTGACAATGCCTTGCACGAATGGCCGATCGAGTCGCAGGGGCTTTCGCGCCTGGTCCACCTCGACCTCGCCGACAATCTGTTGACCGATACTTCACGCCTGCAGAGCGGATTGAGCGCATTGCCGGCGCTCGAACAGCTGAATCTGCGCAACAATCCGTTAAGCGAACTGAACGTCGACAGCCTGCAGCGATTGAAGGCTCTCGACCTGCACGGAACACACTTGCAGCAGTGGCCGGCAGGGGCCGAAAGTCTGCCACAACTGTCGTGGCTGGATCTGCGCGACACCCGTATCGGCACGCTGCCGCCTGCCGTGCTCGAGAGCACCGCACTGCTCAATTCCAACCTGAGCGGTGCCCCTCTGACCGCCGCAGCGGCGGCCGACCTGCGTGTGGCGCAACGGCGGCTCGAGCACACCATCGGCCTGCCTGAGGGCGCGCTGGATGCGTTTGCCCGGCAACCGGTACCGGCGACTTTTCCGCCGGTGGAGAACGGTGTTTCAGTGGCCCGCCAGTTGCTGCCGCTGACGCCGGCACCGGTCAGTACCGGGCTGACACGCATGCGCCAGAACCTGCAGCGGTTGCAACCGGCCTTTACCGACGAACACGCCATGCAGATGATCGAGGCGCTGCGTAACGAGGGTGCGACCGATGTGCAGATCGGCGAGCGGATCACGGGCTGGAGCCAGACGTTTGAAACCCTCGTCCGCCGCCTCAACGGCTGGCTGTATACCCGGGAAACCCGTGGTGTCGACTGGGTCATCTCCTCGCAATCGCGCAGCCTGGCGGCGTGGCGCATCCTCACCTGCTGGCGCGCAAGGTTATCGGTTGCCGGGGTTGATGCGGTTCTCGATCTCAACGGTCTGCAATTGGGCGATTTACCGCCAGTGCCCGAGGACTTCGGGCATGTCGGCAGCTTGAACCTGACAGGCACACGAGTGACGGCCGAGGGCAGTAACGGGTTTCTCAAATCTTTCTCTCATCTGCGTAATCTGACCCTCAATGGCAATGAACTCACAGCGCTGCCTGATGGCGTCCGGCAAATGCGGGAACTTGAGCGGCTTGAACTTTCCAGCAACAACTTCAGTGACAGCGAGCATTTGTACGATGCGCTGTCCGGCCTGGAACATCTGCAGACCCTGGACTTGAGCTACAACCACCTCGAGGCGTTCGACGTCAACTATTTCGAACATTTGCGAAGTCTGGATCTGCGCAACAATAACCTCGCCGAGTGGCCGGCCGGTGCGCTGGATGCGCAACACCTGCGGACACTGAACCTGAGTCGCAACGACATCACCGCCATCCCCGAAGAGGCGCTGGACGGTCAGCACGATGAGCTGATGGACGGCACCGACCTGACTGACAACTACAACCTGTCTGAGGACTCTCTAGACAGGCTCAGAACCTATCAGGCTGCGGGCCAGCGTCAGCGAGTGCTCGGTTTCTCGCGATCCGATCTGGACGAAATGGCTGACGACGTTGCCGGCGGGCTCAGTGAAACCACTGACAGTATCGAGTCCGACGAAACCCTCCCGGGCGAACAGGCCCATGCGCAACAGAAGGCGCCGTGGCTGGCGAATCTGCCGGCGGAGCAGGCGTCCGCGCGAGACATACTCTGGGATCAACTGGCGGCGGAACCGGATAGCGCAGCATTCTTCCATTTGCTTGACCGATTGCAAGACACCCAGGAGTTTCGGGTGGCCAACGCCGATCTGACCCGACGCGTGTGGATGGTCATGGAGGCGGCGGCCGCCAACAGTGAGCTGCGCGAGGTGATTTTCGCCGGCTCGGCCACACACGGGACTTGCGTGGACGGGCGCATCCTTACGTTCAGTGGTCTGGAGAGCAAGGTCTTCACCTACAACGCCTTGCTCGATTTACCGGCCGGCCGCCCGGGAATCCGCGGCGAGGCCTTGTTATCCCTGTCGCGGCAGCTGTTCCGGCTGGACAAGGTCGATGAACTGGCAAAAGCGGCGGCTGCGCGCAGTGGTTTCGACGAAGCCGAGGTCCGTCTCGGTTACCGGATCGGTCTGACCGGGGGGTGGGACGATGGACTGGAATTGCCCGGGCAGCCGAAAAACATGAAATTTGCCTCCGGTGTCACCCCGCAGCAGTTGGTCAATGCGCGCGCCGAGGTGGTTAGCGCGGAACGCTCCGACAGATTTCTGGAGGACCTGATCCAGCGCGACTACTGGCTGGACTATCTCAAGGAGCAGCAGCCTGAAGCGTTCAGGCAAATGGATGAAGTGCAGTTGATGGAGGAAGGCGAGGACGAAGCGTTGAGTGCTGACGATCCGCTGTATCTGAGCAGGTTGTTCGACCAGGCGGCCGCGCGAAATGCCAGGCTCATCGAATTGTCGCGAGAGGAGATCGAACGGATCGGTTTGTCTGCCGGCAACGCACAAATGCCCGGTACGTCCGGGCAAATGTCAGGCGGGTAAAACCGCTGAACGGTCAGTCCCCGGGAGGTTCGGGGACTGACCGTTGCGCTTATTCGTCGTAACCGAGGTTTGGCGCCAGCCAGCGCTCGGTCACGCTCAGTTCCTGACCTTTGCGCGAGGTGTAGCTCTGCACCTGATCCTTGTCGACCTTGCCGACTGCGAAGTATTGCGCTTGCGGGTGGGCGAAGTACCAGCCGCTGACCGCCGCTGCCGGGAACATTGCGTAATGCTCGGTGAGGAACACGCCGCTGCGGCCCGCACGCATTTCGCTGGCTTCTGGATCGAGCAGGGTGAACAGCGTGGCCTTCTCGGTGTGATCCGGGCAGGCCGGGTAGCCCGGTGCCGGACGAATACCGGAGTACTGTTCTTTGATCAGCGCGTCGTTGTCCAGCACCTCGTCCTTGGCATAACCCCAGTGTTCTTTACGCACTTGCTGGTGCAGCCATTCGGCGCAAGCCTCGGCCAAACGGTCGGCGAGGGCCTTGACCATGATCGAGTTGTAGTCGTCACCAGCGTCCTGGTAGGCCTTGGCGACTTCTTCGGCGCCGATGCCGGCGGTGGTGATGAACCCGCCGACGTAGTCGGTGACTTCGCTGTCCTTCGGCGCGACGAAGTCGGCCAGCGAGAAGTTCGGCTTGCCGTCGGTCTTGATGATCTGCTGACGCAGGTGATGCAGCCGCGCCATCGGCTTGCCGTCATCGCCGTACAGCTCGATGTCGTCGTCATGCACCTGGTTGGCCGGCCAGAAGCCGAACACCGCACGGGCGCTGATCAGCTTCTCGTCGATCAGTTTGGTAAGCATCTCGCGCGCATCCTTGTACAGTGCGGTGGCGGCTTCACCGACCACTTCATCTTCAAGGATGCGCGGGAACTTGCCAGCCAGGTCCCAAGAGATAAAGAACGGCGTCCAGTCGATGTATTCGGCCAAGACCTTGAGGTCGATGTTGTCCAGTACCTTGCTGCCGGTGAAGGTCGGTTTGACCGGCTGATAATTGGCCCAGTCGAACTGTGGTTTCTTGGCGATGGCCGCTGCGTAGCTCAGGCGCTCGGTGCGGGCGCTGCGGTTCGAGGTACGTTCGCGCACATCGATGTATTCCAGACGCGTCTTTTCGACGAAACCGGCCTTCAATTCTTTCGACAGCAACTGCGTCGCCACGCCCACTGCACGGGAGGCGTCGGTCACGTAGACCACGGCATCGTTGCTGTACTTCGGCTCGATCTTCACCGCCGTGTGCGCTTTGGAAGTGGTCGCGCCACCGATCATCAGCGGCAGGTGGAAGTCCTGGCGCTGCATTTCACGGGCAACGTGAACCATTTCGTCCAGCGACGGGGTGATCAGGCCGGAGAGGCCGATGATGTCGCATTTCTGTTCTTTGGCGACCTGCAGAATCTTCTCTGCCGGGACCATCACGCCAAGGTCGACGATGTCATAGCCGTTGCAACCAAGTACCACGCCGACAATGTTCTTGCCGATGTCGTGCACGTCACCTTTCACGGTTGCCATGAGGATCTTGCCTTTGGCTTCCGGCTTGTCGCCTTTTTCCAGTTCGATGAACGGGATCAAGTGCGCCACCGCCTGCTTCATCACTCGCGCGGATTTCACCACCTGCGGCAGGAACATCTTGCCGGCGCCGAACAGGTCGCCGACGATGTTCATGCCCGACATCAGCGGGCCTTCGATGACTTCGATCGGGCGCGCGAACGACTGGCGCGACTCTTCGGTGTCTTCAACGATGTGGGTGGTGATGCCCTTGACCAGCGCATGCTCCAGACGCTTGTTGACGTCCCAGCTGCGCCACTCTTCGGTCTCTGCTTCCTTGACGCTGCCGTCGCCCTTGTACTTGTCGGCGATGGCGAGGAGGGCGTCGGTGCCTTCCGGCGTGCGGTTGAGGATCACGTCCTCGACGGCGTCGCGCAGCTCCTGCGGGATCTGGTCGTAGATTTCCAGCTGACCGGCGTTGACGATGCCCATGGTCAGGCCGGCGCGGATCGCGTACAGCAGGAACACCGAGTGAATCGCTTCACGCACCGGGTTGTTGCCACGGAACGAGAACGACACGTTGGACACGCCGCCGGAACTCAGCGCATACGGCAGCTCGTCGCGGATGTAGGCACAGGCGTTGATGAAGTCCACAGCGTAGTTGTTGTGTTCTTCGATGCCGGTGGCCACGGCGAAGATGTTCGTGTCGAAGATGATGTCTTCCGGCGGGAAGCCGACTTCGTTGACCAGAATGTCGTAGGAGCGTTTGCAGATTTCTTTCTTGCGCGCTTCGGTGTCGGCCTGGCCGGCTTCGTCGAACGCCATCACCACCACCGCCGCGCCGTAGCGTTTGCACAGCTTGGCGTGATGGATGAACTGCTCGACGCCTTCTTTCATGCTGATCGAGTTGACGATGCCCTTGCCCTGAATGCACTTCAGACCCGCTTCGATGACTTCCCATTTCGACGAGTCGATCATGATCGGCACGCGGGAGATGTCCGGTTCCCCGGCGATCAGATTGAGGAAGGTCACCATGGCCTTCTTCGAATCGAGCATGCCTTCGTCCATGTTGATGTCGATCACCTGCGCGCCGGCCTCGACCTGCTGCAGGGCGACTTCCAGGGCTTCGGTGTAGTTGTCTTCACGGATCAGACGGGCGAACTTGGCGGAACCGGTGATGTTGGTGCGCTCGCCGACGTTGACGAACAACGAGCTGCGATCGATGGTGAACGGCTCCAGACCGGACAGGCGGCAAGCCTTGGGAATGTCCGGAATCTGTCGCGGCGCATAACCGGCCACGGCTTTGGCGATGGCTTCGATGTGGCCCGGGGTGGTGCCGCAGCAACCGCCGACGATGTTGAGGAAACCGCTCTGGGCGAATTCTTCGATGACCTTGGCGGTTTGCGCCGGCAGTTCGTCGTACTCGCCGAATTCGTTCGGCAGACCGGCGTTCGGGTGCGCCGACACGTGGGTGCTGGCCTTGTTCGACAGCTCTTCCAGGTACGGACGCAGTTCACTGGCGCCGAGCGCGCAGTTGAGGCCGACGGAAATCGGCTTGGCGTGGGCCACGGAGTTCCAGAACGCTTCAGTGGTCTGGCCGGACAGAGTGCGACCGGACGCATCGGTGATGGTTCCGGAAATCATGATCGGCAGTTCGATGTGCAGTTCTTCGAACACGCCCTGCACGGCGAAGATCGCGGCTTTGGCGTTGAGCGTGTCGAAGATGGTTTCGATCAGGATCAGATCGACGCCGCCCTCGATCAGGCCTTTGGTGGCTTCGGTGTAGTTTTCCACCAGTTCATCGAAGGTGACGTTGCGGTAGCCGGGGTTGTTGACGTCAGGCGACAGCGAGCAGGTGCGGCTGGTCGGGCCGAGCACGCCGGCGACGAAACGCGGCTTGTCCGGGTTCTCGGCGGTCTTGGCGTCGGCGATCTTGCGCGCCAGTCGTGCGCCTTCTACGTTTAATTCGTACGCCAGTTCTTCCATGCCGTAGTCGGCCATGGAAATACGCGTGGCGTTGAAGGTGTTGGTTTCCAGGATGTCGGCGCCGGCATCCAGATAAGCCTTTTCGATGCCGCCGATCACGTCCGGACGGGTGATCACCAGCAGGTCGTTGTTGCCCTTGACGTCACTCGGCCAGTCGGCAAAGCGTTTGCCGCGATAATCCTGCTCTTCGAGCTTGTAGCTCTGGATCATCGTGCCCATGCCGCCGTCGAGTATCAGGATGCGCTCTTTGAGGGCTTGCTTGAGAGCTTGAAGGCGGACGCTGCGATCGGACATTGGGACTACTCGAAAAGACCATGACGAAGGGCCGGGATCATAACAAACCTGTGCGCTTTTGGAGCATGCAGGCTATTTGCATGAATATCGCTCATGTTGGTACGAGCGTCATACTGTAGAATCGCGGCGTTTTTTTCAGGATCGGGATCAAGGGCATGTCGTACCGCGTCATCAGCATTTTCTTGCTGTTCTTAAGCTGGGGCGCCGTTGCGCAAGAGCCTGCGATCTCTTACACCCGAGATATTCAGCCGATCTTCACCGAGAAATGCGTGGCCTGCCATGCCTGCTACGACTCTGCCTGCCAGCTCAATCTGGGCAGCGGCGAAGGCGCAGGGCGGGGCGCGAGCAAGATGCCGGTCTACGACGGTGAACGCACGCAAGCCGCGCCGACCACGCGGCTGTTCTACGACGCCTTCGGCAAACACGCCTGGCAGCAGAAAGGCTTTTATTCGGTACTCGATGCCCAAGGCAGCCAGGCGGCGTTGATGGCGCGGATGCTGGAATTGGGGCACAAAACCCCGCTGACCCCGAATGCCAAGCTGCCGGAAGACATCGTCCTCGGCCTGCAACGGGAAAACATGTGCGCGATGCCCGCCGAGTTTGACGGCTACGCCGGCGCCCACCCGAAAGAAGGGATGCCGCTGGCGGTGACTGGCCTCACCGATCAGCAATACCAAACCCTGCAACGCTGGCTGGCGTCCGGTGCACCAATCGACGAGCAAGGCCTGGCGCCGAGCGCCAAAGAAGCGCTGCAAATCGTCCAGTGGGAAAATCTGCTCAACACTCCGGGGGCGCGGCAGAGTCTGGTCGGGCGCTGGTTGTTCGAGCACTGGTTCCTGGCGCATATCTACTTCAAGGACGGCGAGCCGGGCCACTACTTCCAATGGGTGCGTTCACGCACGCCGACCGGCCAGCCGATCGATCTGATCGCCACCCGTCGCCCGAATGACGACCCGGGCACCCAGGTTTACTACCGCTTGTGGCCGGTGCAAGGGGTGATCGTGCACAAGACCCACATCACCTATCCGCTGAGCGCGGCGAAGATGGCGCGGGTCAAGAGTCTGTTCTACAGCGGCAACTGGCAGGTCAATGCGTTGCCGGGGTACGGCCCGCAGAGCCGGGCCAACCCGTTCGCCACCTTCGAGGCGATTCCGGCGCAGGCGCGTTATCAGTTCATGCTCGATAACGCCGAATACTTCGTCCGCACCTTCATTCGCGGGCCGGTGTGCCGTGGGCAGATTGCGACGGACGTGATTCGCGACAACTTCTGGGCGCTGTTCCAGGCCCCGGAACATGACCTGTACATCACCGATCCGAACTATCGCGGCCAGGCCACGCCGTTGCTGGCGATGCCGGGGCAGAACGATGACGTCGGCAGTGTCCTGAGCCTGTGGCACAACTATCGCAACAAGCGCAATGAATACGAGGCCCTGCGCCGCGACAGCTACGCCGACCAGCCGCCGCCGAGCTGGTCGACCCTGTGGGCCGGCAACGACAACGCGCTGCTGAGCATTTTCCGCCACTTCGACAGTGCGTCGGTGACCAAAGGCCTGATTGGCGAAGTGCCACAGACCATGTGGCTGTTCGACTATCCGCTGCTGGAGCGCACCTATTATCAGTTGGCAGTCAACTTCGATGTGTTCGGCAACGTCTCCCATCAGGCGCAGACCCGCCTGTATTTCGACCTGATCCGCAACGGCGCCGAGCAGAATTTCCTGCGTTTGATGCCAGCCGATTCCCGCGAGGACTACCTGGACGATTGGTATCAGAGCAGCGGCCAGTTCAAGATGTGGCTCGACTACGAAGCCATCGACGACGACAAGCCGACCGCGCTGAAACTCGATGAGAAAGACCCGAAATACGACTTCGCCATGCAGTTGCTGGCGCGTTACGGCGACCTCAATGCGCGGCCCGACCCGATCAATCGTTGTGAGGGCGCCTACTGCTCGCGGCCGAATATCGACCCGGCGCTGCAGAACGCCGAGCAGGCACTCAGTCGCCTGACGTCACGCCCGGCGGCCGGTCTGAAGGTTATCGATCAACTGCCGGAAGCGACCATGCTGCGCATCGAAACCCGCAGCGGTAAACGCGAGGTTTACAGCCTGCTGCGTAACCGCGCACACAGCAACGTGGCGTTCCTGCTGGGCGAATCGTTGCGTTATCAGCCGGGGCTGGACACCTTGACTATCTATCCGGGCGTGCTCAGCAGCTACCCGAACTTCATGTTCAACATTCCGGCCGAGCAAGTGCCGGAGTTTGTCGATGCCATGGAAAACGCCAAGGATGCCAACCGTTTCGAGAAAATCGTCGAACGTTGGGGGATCCGTCGCAGTCATCCGCAATTCTGGTTCTATTTCCACGACCTGAGCCAATACCTCCATGAAACCGATCCGGTGGAAGAGGGCGTGCTGGACATGAACCGCTACGAGAATCTTTGATCGTTGAGATCGACCTGCTGTCACAATTCCAAGCAACACCGCAAAACCCCTGTAGGAGCTGTCGAGTGCAACGAGGCTGCGATCTTTTGATTCTTTAACAACAAAGATCAAAAGATCGCAGCGTGCCGCAGCTCCTACAGGGGGGGGCGGTGGGGATTCAGGAATCGTGGACAGGAGCCGATCATGTTGATTTCAGTGCAGGCCCTGCGGGCGCTTGCCGCGTGGACGGTGGTCTGTCACCACTTCATGCAGATTTTTTTCGACTTCAAGGCGAGCGGCCCGGTCGGGCAGTTCTTCATCGACAAAGGCGCAGTCGGCGTCGATGTCTTTTTCGTCATCAGCGGTCTGGTGATTTTCCTGTCTACCGAAAGCAAGTCGTTGCCTCCGGCGCGATTTCTGCTGTTTCGGCTGTTTCGCATCGTGCCGGCGTACTGGCTGTACACGCTGTTGATGGCGTTGCTGGTGGTGTTCGCCCGGCCGATGTTGCCGGATCAGACCGTGGATTGGGCGCATTTCCTCGCGTCGCTGTTATTCATTCCTGCGCAAAACCCCGGTGGCTACGGGATCTACCCGACATTGAATGTCGGCTGGACGCTCAATTACGAAATGCTTTTTTATGTGCTGTTTGCCTGTGCGCTGGTGTTTCGCTGGCAGGTGCGCTTGCTGGTGGTTGGCGCGTTGCTGTTTTCGGTGTGTCAGGCGTTCGGCTGGCTCAACGAGTTTTACCGTTCGGACATCGTCTACGAATTTTTGCTGGGGATCGGCATTGGCGTGCTCTATCGCCGGGGCTGGATCGGTGCGGGTCTGTGGCTGCCACTGTTGGCGATGGGCGCCGCGTTGTTGGCGATCTATCACTTGGCGCCGGCGCCAAGACTGTTGAACTGGGGCGTGCCGAGTGCGGTGCTGGTGATGGCCTGCATGGCGCTGGAACGCTATGTCGAGCGCAATCGGCTGGTGAAGTTGCTCGGCGACTGTTCCTACTCGGTGTACCTGATGCACGTGCTGGTGCTGTCTGCCGGTGGTTTTATTGCCCGGCGCTATGGAATCAATCCGTATCTGATGTTCGCTATTTGCGCCCTGGCTATCGCAGTGGGTTCGTGGCTAAGCTACGAATGGGTGGAAAAACGCAGCTATCAGTGGCTTAAAGCGCGGATCGACGGCGAATCGGTTCGCGAGCCTGTCGAGAATCTTTCCCGACAAAAATACTAGGACTTTGTCCGGCGCAATGATTGGCGTAAACTGCGCCCAAGCCTGCGAGGAGTTTCCATGACCGCTATTACCATTACCGACGCCGCCCACGATTACCTGGCCGATCTGCTCTCCAAGCAGAACACCCCGGGCATCGGCATCCGCGTCTTCATCACCCAGCCTGGCACCCAGTACGCCGAAACCTGCATTGCCTACTGCAAGCCGGGCGAAGAAAAACCTGAAGATACCGCGCTGGGGCTGAAAAGCTTCACCGCCTACATCGACTCGTTCAGCGAAGCGTTCCTCGACGATGCCGTCGTCGACTACGCCACCGACCGCATGGGCGGCCAGCTGACCATCAAGGCGCCAAACGCCAAAGTACCGATGGTCAACGCCGACAGCCCGGTCAACGAGCGCATCAACTACTACCTGCAAACCGAAATCAACCCGGGGCTGGCCAGCCACGGCGGTCAGGTCAGCCTGATTGATGTGGTCGAGGACGGCATTGCCGTGCTGCAGTTCGGCGGCGGCTGCCAGGGCTGCGGCCAGGCCGACGTGACCCTGAAGGAAGGCATCGAGCGCACCTTGCTGGAGCGCATCCCTGAGTTGAAGGGTGTTCGCGACGTGACCGACCACACGCAGAAAGAAAACGCCTACTACTGAGTAAGGTGTTCACTGCGGACCTGAAAAACGGCGCTGTGGCGAGGGAGCTTGCTCCCGCTTGACTGCAAAGCAGTCACAAACCTGACAATGCATTTACCCGTGATGAGTGGATTGTCTGGTTTTGGGATCGCTCCGCGATCCGGCGGGAGCAAGCTCCCTCGCCACAATTGCTTTCAGGGTCTGTAAAGGTGTGCATGCCCCGCGCGATACAACGATGACTCGCTAAACACTTCACTCCCCAGCACCCGTCCCACCAGAATCAACGCCGTCCGCCGAAACCCCTTGGCTTCAACCTTCCCGGCAATATCCGCCAGCGTCCCCACCACCCAATCCTGATCCGGCCACGTCGCCCGGTGAATCACCGCAATCGGGCAATCCGCGCCGTAATGCGGTAGCAGTTCGGCGATGATCTTCTGCAGATGATTGACCCCCAGATGAATCGCCATGGTCGCGCCATGCTGCGCCAGACTGCTCAATTCCTCACCCGCCGGCATGGCAGTTTTATCGGCGTAGCGGGTCAGAATCACACTCTGCGACACGTCCGGCAGCGTCAATTCGGCGCCGAGCAACGCCGCACACGCTGCGGTCGCGGTGACGCCGGGGATGATTTCGAACGGAATATTCAGCTCACGCAGATAACGAATCTGCTCACCAATCGCGCCATACAGACTTGGATCGCCGGAATGCACCCGCGCCACATCCTGGCCGTTGGCATGCGCGGTTTTGATCAGTTCGATGATCTGTTCCAGATGCAATTCGGCGCTGTTGACCACGGTGTCGGCCTGATGCCCCTCCAGCACCGCAGCCGGTACCAGCGAGCCTGCGTAGATGATCACCGGGCAGCTGCGGATCAGCCGCTGGCCTTTGACGGTGATCAATTCCGGGTCGCCGGGGCCGGCGCCGATGAAGTAGACAGTCATGCAGAAATCCTGTGAAAAACGGGGCAGGGCAACGCTTCAGATGAAGATTGCTCATGATCAAACAGGGGGATTATCGGGATTTTACGCAGCGCCGGCCAATGCCAGGGTTGCCTGAGCGTATTTTTGCCGGGAAATCAGCAATTTTGCCGGTGCCTGAATCAACTGCTCGGCAAGGGCCAGGGCGGCACTTTCCGCCACGCCGTAGCAGCCGGTGCGCTCATAGGCGATCTGCGAATGGTGGCTGAGTCGCTGCTGGTAACTGGCCAGTTCGTCGCTGCTGAAATACAACAGTGGTAACGCAAGTTGTGCGGCCAGTTCCTGCAAGCCCGGCTCATCGCGCTTCAAGTCGATGCTCGCCAGGGCCTTGACCGCTTCCAGCTCGATGCGATGCGCCTGCAATGCCTGATCGAGTAGCGCGCGCAGCGTGCTGGCCGGGCAGCCGCGCTGGCAGCCCAGGCCAACCACGAAGGTCGGCGCTGCGCGGTCATCGGTCATGCGTGGTATTGACCATCGCTTTTGCGGCGGAACAACCAGGCGCTGATCAGGCCCAGGGCCAGCCAGAACGCCACGTTGGTCAACTGCGAAGCGATTTTGAACTGGGCTTCCAACGCTTCCGGCGCGAGCATCGAATGGACTTCCGGTTGTGGTGCGCCGATTACGTGCGGCACAGCCAGAATCGCCACGCCCAGCAGCTTCATCAACCAATGACGGCTGAACACGATCAGCGCCAGACCGACAGCGGTGGATGCGGCGGTGCCGATCCACCACATCTGCCGCGACGCCAGATCGGCTGCGGCTGTGCCCGGCAGTTCAGGCGGCAGGCCCAAGGTCGGCGCGAGCACGAAAGTTGCGTAACCGGCCAGACCCCAGAGCAGACCTTGTGAGGTTTTGGTCGGTGCACGCAGGGTGTACAGGCCGGCGAGCATCAGGGCGAAACCGACCGCCACCACCAGATTGCCACCGGTGGTCGAGACCACGCGTTGCCAGCCGTCTTCCGGTTCCCAGGCTTCGGCGTCGTGAGTGTGCCCGGCCATGGCGCCGTCGGCATGTTGGTGAACGGCCACCGGTTCGGATTTCTCGAAGGTTTCGGCCTGGAGAATCAGTGGCGAGACCCAGAAACTTTGCAGCAAGGTCAGCAACAGGGCGGCCAGCAGCCCGGTGAAACCTGCGGTTTGCGCAATACGCTTGATCATGGCGGCAGGTCTCAGTGGCACGGGAACGCGGCGCTGTGGCGGGTATCGTGAGCGGCGTTGTGCACCGCTTCGATGTGCGAGAAACCGGCGAAGTAAACCAGGCTGGCGCCGAGGATCGACGCGAAAATCGCGGCGGTCAGGCGTTGGCTCAAGGTGGCGGTGCTGGAGATTTTGTCGGTGTTGCTGCCGGTGCTGCTGATGATCGACATGGCGCTTCCCTCTGGAGTGTCAGCGGGTGAATAGAGCGCATGAAAACCCCTGCGGGTCAGGCACGCAGAGGTTCAAACAGCGCCCGCCCACCGCGGGTTTGTTTTGTTCAGCGACGCAGCATGCGTGCTGTGTGTTGCGGGCCGGTCTCCGGGCTCACGAGGGGTTGGCGTCTGGCCGACCTGCAAGCATCACCTTCCCATGCCGTATGGCACAGTGGATCTGACGCTTCGCTCGCTTACCGTTGCGGGGGCAGCACCGGACTGACATGGCTTTGAGTAAAGCACATGATTCACCGGTTTCCCGTTTCACCCTGTGAAGGGCACCCGTAACAAGTTGTGTAGGAGAGCATGGGTGGGGATTTGAGTCAATTGAATGGGTATGGGGGTATATCCGTTGCTGCGGTAACGGCTTCCTATGGTTCCGCCCTTACGGCGGGTCACTTTTGGCAAACTCCCCAAAAGTAACCAAAAGGTCTGTGCCCTGACGTTCGGCCCTCGCCTAGGCTCGGGTTCCTTCGCTCCGGGATTCATCCGGGGGGCAGCGCCTACGGTTTGCTTCGCTGCACCTCCTCTCGCTGTGTTTGGCTGCGCCAAACGGTCGCTGCGCTCCCACCCCCGGATAAATCCCTCCACTCAGCCTGCCGACGGGCCTTGAGATCAAAAGCTTTACTCGAGCTAACGCTCATCGTGTTGAGTGGTGAAAAGCGGGTGCGATCTGCTGTTGATTTTTGTGGGAGCTGGCTTGCCAGCGATGGCGGCCTGACAGCCGACCAATTTCCAACCGAATACACCCAATCCCCTGTAGGAACTGCCGAAGGCTGTGATCTTTTGATCTGCTTTGGCTTTGGCTTTGGCTTTGGCTTTGGCTTTGGCTCTGGCTCTTGATGTGTCTTTTGATCTTCAGCCCCTTCGGCAGGCCGAGCGTAGGTGTCCATCCGGGGGATAGGCGCGCAGCGCCGTGCGGCGAAGCCGCATACATCGAGAGGAGGTGCAGCGAAGCAAACCGTAGGCGATGCCCCCGGATGGACACCGTAGCGAGGGAACACTGAGCCTCAGCGAAGTGCCGTACGCCGGGGGAAGCCTTTTTGGTTACTTTTTCGGCGTTTGGAAAAAGTGACCCGCCGTAAGGGCGGAACCCTAAGCGGCCATAACCGCAGCAACGGATATGCCCACAAAACCAACCCCCCATTGACCCATCACGAACCCATGCGTAGCCTTGCACCTTCGAGGTTCTTCGGCCCACGCCGAAGCTAAGAAGGGAACGCGGTCAAAGCCGCGGCTGCCCCCGCAACTGTGAACGGTGAAGTTCGTTGCCACGCCACTGCCAGCTCAATCCACAGAGCCCGCGGGAAGGCGCAGCGAATGCCAGGCCCCGCGCCCGAACACCGTCAGCCAGGAGACCTGCCTCGTCACAGATTTCTCACTACAACCGGGCGGGGTGATCCGGTGGCGAATTCTTCCGCGCGCACGCTCGCAGCGGATCTCGTCCCGTATGCCCGCCACCTTGCCAAAGGGCATCCGATGAAAACACTGGCCAAACTCCCCGTCACCATCGTCACCGGTTTCCTCGGCTCGGGCAAAACCACCTTGCTGCGCCATATGCTCGACAACGCTCAGGCCCGCCGCATCGCGGTGATCGTCAACGAATTCGGCGAGCTGGGCATCGACGGTGAAATCCTCAAACAATGCACCATCGGCTGCACCGAAGAAGAGGCCACTGGCCGCGTCTACGAACTGGCCAACGGCTGCCTGTGCTGCACGGTTCAGGAAGAGTTCTTCCCGGTGATGCGTGAACTGGTCGCCCGTCGCGGCGATCTCGACCACATCCTGATCGAGACGTCCGGTCTGGCCCTGCCAAAACCGCTGGTTCAAGCCTTCCAGTGGCCAGAAATCCGCAGCGCCTGCACCGTGGACGCGGTGATTACCGTGGTCGACAGCCCGGCCGTGGCCGCTGGCACGTTTGCCGCGTTCCCGGATCAGGTCGACGCCCAGCGCAAACTTGACCCGAACCTGGATCACGAATCGCCGCTGCACGAACTGTTCGCCGACCAACTGGCCAGCGCCGATCTGGTGATCCTCAACAAGGCCGACCAGACCAGCCCTGAAGACCTCGCTCGCGTACGTCTGGAAGTCGCTGAAGAACTGCCGCCAGCGGTAAAAATCATCGAAGCCAGCAACGGTCGCCTGCCACTGGACGTGCTGATCGGTCTCGGCGCCGGTTCCGAAGAACACATCGACAGCCGCCACAGCCATCACGATCACCACCACGACGGTGATGACGATCACGATGACCATGATCACGACGCCTTTGATTCGATCTCCATTGAACTGCCGCAAGCCGATGAAAGCCTGCTGCTCGACGCGCTGACGCAACTGGTGGTCCAGCACGGAATCCTGCGCGTGAAGGGCTTCGCGGCGATTCCGAACAAGCCGATGCGTCTGTTGATCCAAGGCGTGGGCACGCGTTTCGACAAGCATTTCGACCGCCAGTGGGGCGCTGACGAAGCGCGCGTCACCCGTCTGGTGCTGATCGGTCAGGAACTCGACGCCGCGCAACTCGAAGCGCAACTGCGCGCCGCGCTCAGCGTTTAAGCCATGCACCTGCTCAGGACCCAGCCCGGCGGTTTCGTGTCGGATGACAACATTGCCGACCTTGGACAAACCCCCGCCGAACTGGTGATCCTGTGCAGCGGCGATTCCAGCCTGGCGCTGCTCGCCGAAGCGGCGCAGCAGTTGCCCGAGGATTATCCGAGCCTGCGTCTGGCCAACCCCATGCAGGTGCAGAATCATGCCTCGGTCGATCTGTATGTCGATGAGGTACTGCGTCACGCCAAGGTCATTCTGATTTCGCTGCACGGCGGCATCGCTTACTGGCGTTATGGCGTCGAGCGTCTGGTGGAGTTGTCCGAACGCGGCGTGCAGGTGATTCTGGTGCCGGGCGATGACCGTCCCGACCCGGAGCTCAGCGACCTGAGCACTGTGCCCGCCGAAGATCGCGACCGCCTCTGGCAGTTCCTGCGTCAGGGCGGCATGGGCAATGCGCTGGACTTCTTCCATTGCCTGGCCAACCGCTGGTTGGCGCGCGACTACGTCTGGGGCGAGCCGCAAGCGCTGCCGCGTACGGTGATTTACCACCCCCAGAAAAACACCGCCGCACTGTGCGACTGGCAAGCCGAATGGCTGCCCGGTCAACCGGTTGCGGCGGTGTTGTTTTATCGCTCGCATTTGCAAGCGGCGAACACCGCGTTCATTGACGTGTTTTGCCAGCGCTTGCAGGCAGCGGGGCTCAATCCGTTGCCGATCGCCGTCGCCAGCCTGAAAGAACCCGGCTGTCTGAGTGTGGTCGAGGACTGGCTGGATGAGGTCGAGGCGGCGGTGATTCTCAACACCACCGGCTTCGCGCAATCCAGCCCGGAAGCGCCGCATCTGCGGCCGTTCCGGCGCAATATTCCGGTGATTCAAGCGATCTGCGCCCAGGACAACGAACCCGGTTGGCGCGACAGCGAGCAGGGTCTGGGGCCACGGGATCTGGCGATGCACATCGCCTTGCCGGAACTCGACGGGCGCATCATCAGCCGGCCGATCAGCTTCAAGGATCTGGCCTGGCGCAGTGAGCGCAGTCAGTCCGACGTGGTCTGCTATCGGGCGCAACCCGAGCGCATGGATTTTGTCGCCGAACTGGCCCGGCGCTGGAGCGATCTGGCGCAACTGCCGAACGCTGAAAAACGCATCGCGCTGATTCTCGCCAATTACCCGACTCGCGACGGTCGCATCGGCAATGGCGTCGGTCTCGATACGCCGGCGGCCGCGTTGAATATCCTGCGGGCGTTGCAGGCCGAAGGCTTTCCGCTGGCGGCGCAGTTGCCGGACAGCGGCACCGAACTGATCCAGCAATTGCTCGGCGGCGTGAGCAACGACCTCGACAGCATCGACTTGCGTCCGTGCCAGCAAAGTCTGGCGATGGACGCCTATTTGGCGATGCTCAATGCGCTGCCGCAAGCCAATCGCGCGGCAGTGCTGGAACGCTGGGGCGCGCCGCAAAACGATCCGATGTGTCGCGACGGGCGGATGATGATCGCCGGGCTGCGTTTTGGCCTGACCTTCGTCGGCATTCAGCCGGCGCGCGGTTATCAGGTCGATCCGAGCGCGGTGTATCACGACCCGGATCTGGTGCCACCCCACGGCTATCTGGCGTTCTATTTCTGGCTGCGCAACACCTACGGCGCGCACGCGGTGATTCACGTCGGCAAGCACGGCAACCTCGAATGGCTGCCGGGCAAGGGTGTCGGCCTTTCGGAGAATTGCTGGCCGGATGCATTGCTCGGGCCGCTGCCGAATATCTATCCGTTTATCGTCAACGATCCGGGCGAGGGCGCCCAGGCCAAACGGCGTACGCAAGCGGTGATCATCGACCACCTGATGCCGCCGCTGACCCGCGCCGAAACCTACGGCCCGCTGCGCAATCTGGAGCTGCTGGCCGACGAATATTACGAGGCGCAACTGCTCGATCCGCGTCGTGCGCGGGAGCTGCAGCGTGACATCCTGCAACTGGTGCGCGAGACGCAGATCGATCGCGAACTGCAACTTGATGCCGGTCTGGACAGCGACGCCGACGCAGCAATCTGGCTGCCGCGCCTGGACACCTATCTGTGTGATCTGAAGGAATCGCAGATCCGCGATGGCCTGCACATTTTCGGCGAGTCACCGAGCGGGCGTTTACGCATCGATACCTTGCTGGCCTTGCTGCGCATCCCGCGTGGCGACGGCAAGGGCGCGCAGTCGAGTCTGCTACGGGCGTTGGCCAAGGCGTTTGAGTTGGGCTTTGATCCGCTGGACTGTGCGTTGGCCGATCCGTGGAACGGCCCGCGCCCGCCGGAGCTGCAAAACGTCAGCGACGAAATCTGGCGCACCGCCGGCGACACCCGCGAACGCCTGGAGCTATTCGCCACCCACCTGATCTCCCAAGCACTACAAATCCCCTGTGGGAGCGAGCTTGCTCGCGAAAGCGGTGGGTCAGGTACATCAATGTCGACTGACACGACGCTTTCGCGAGCAAGTCGAATCGTCGCACCGTCGCTCCCACAAGGGGCAGGAAGGGTCGAAGTCAACGCGATTCTGGACAACCTGCGCGAAGTCGTCGCCCCACGCCTCGACGCCTGCGGCCCCGCCGAAATGCGCGGCCTGCTCGACGCGCTGAACGGTCGCTTCGTCCCCGCCGGCCCAAGCGGCGCACCCAGCCGTGGTCGTCTCGACGTGTTGCCCACCGGGCGCAATTTCTACTCGGTAGACGTGCGCAACCTGCCGACCACCACCGCCTGGCGCATCGGCTTCCAGTCCGCCACGCTGATTCTCGAGCGGCATTTGCAGGATCACGGCGATCACCTGCGCCAGCTCGGTTTATCAGTGTGGGGTACGGCGACCATGCGCACCGGCGGTGATGACATCGCTCAGGCCATGGCACTGATGGGCGTGCGTCCGGTCTGGGCCACCGGCAGTCAGCGCGTCGATGATTTCGAGATTCTGCCGCTGAGCCTGCTCGACCGGCCACGGGTCGATGTCACGCTGCGGGTCTCGGGCTTCTTCCGCGATGCCTTTGCCAATTTGATTCGTCTGTTCGACGCGTCCGTGCAAGCGGTGGCGGCGCTGGACGAACCGGATGACTTCAATCCGCTGGCCGCCAAAGTGCGGGCCGAGCGCGAGGCGCTTTTGCAATCGGGGCTGGATGAAGACGCGGCGCGGCGCCAGGCCGGCTGGCGGATCTTCGGCGCCAAACCCGGTGCCTATGGCGCGGGTGTACAGGGCGCGATCGACGGTCGCCTGTGGCAGAGCCGCGAAGATCTGGCCGAGGTCTATCTGAACTGGGGCGCTTACGCTTATGGCGGTGCGGATGAAGGCACCGCCGCCCGTGAACAGTTCGTCCAGCGCCTGAGTCAGGTGCAGGCGGTGTTGCAGAATCAGGACAATCGCGAGCACGATTTGCTCGATTCCAACGACTATTACCAGTTTCAGGGCGGCATGCTCGCGGCGGTGGAAACCCTTCGCGGTGAAGCGGCGGCCAGTTATCACGGCGATCACAGCCAGCCGGATCTGCCGAAAATCCGTACCCTGAAAGAAGAACTGAACCGGGTGATCCGCTCGCGGGCGGCCAATCCGAAATGGATCGACGGGGTCAAGCGTCACGGCTATAAGGGAGCTTTTGAACTGGCGGCGACGGTCGACAACCTGTTTGCTTTTGATGCCACCACGCAGCTGATTGACGATCATCAATATGCGTTGCTGGCGGACGCCTACTTGCTCGATCCGGCGACCCGCGATTTTGTTCGTGAACACAATCCGCATGCCCTGCGGGACATGACCGAGCGCATGCTCGAAGCGCAGCAGCGCGGGATGTGGCAGGAACCCGGCGTGTATAAAGAAGCACTGGAAAACCTGCTGCTGGATATAGAAGAAGACACCTGACACACCGCAACATTTTGTAGGAGTGAGCCTGCTCGCGATAGCGGTGTATCAGCCAACCTGTTTGTTGCTGACCCACCGCTATCGCGAGCAGGCTCACTCCTACATTGAAATGAATTCACACCGACCATGACCGAGTATTGAAGATGACCGACACCCCGCATTTCCCGCTCTCCGCCGTGGTCGGCGCCGATGACCTGAAACTCGCGCTGTGCCTCACCGCCATCGACCCGAAAATCGGCGGGGTGCTGATCGAAGGTCCGCGTGGCATGGCCAAATCGACCCTGGCCCGTGGCCTCGCCGATCTGCTGGCGAGCGGGCAGTTCGTCACGCTGCCACTGGGCGCCACCGAAGAACGTCTGGTCGGCACCCTCGATCTGGACGCCGCGCTGAGCGAAAGCCGTGCGCAGTTTTCCCCCGGCGTGCTGGCCAAGGCTGACGGCGGTGTGCTGTACGTCGATGAAGTGAACCTGCTGCCCGATCATCTGGTGGATCTGCTGCTCGATGTGGCGGCCAGTGGCACCAACCTGATCGAGCGCGACGGGATTTCCCATCGGCATTCGGCGCGATTCGTGTTGATCGGCACGATGAACCCGGAAGAGGGCGAACTGCGCCCGCAACTGCTCGACCGTTTCGGCCTGAACGTCGCCCTCAGCGGTCACACCGCGCCGACCGAGCGCGGGCAGATCATCCGTCGTCGACTGGATTTCGACAGCGATCCACAGGCGTTCTGCGCGCAGTGGGAAGCCCGGCAGCAAGCACTGCGTGAGCGCTGCGAACAGGCGCGCATCCTGTTGGCGAGCATTGCGCTGGATGACGACGCGTTGGCGAGCATCACCGAGCGTTGCTTTGCGTCGGGTGTCGATGGCTTGCGCGCCGATCTGGTCTGGCTGCGTGCGGCCCGTGCGCATGCGGCATGGCGCGGCGCGGCAGCGATTGCCGAGCAGGACATTGATGCTGTGGCGGAATTTGCCCTGCGTCATCGCCGTAAAGAGTCATCTTCTTCCAGTCCGCAACCCCCCGCGCAAACCTCGGCCAATACCCAAATCGACCCGAGCGAAGGGCAAGGGCAGTGGGGAGATATGCCCGCCCCGGCACTGGCCACCGGCGCCCGTCGCGAAGTGCCGAGCTGGCCAAAAAAGTAACCGGCATTCGTCCCCGATCCGACGCGGGGGCGAATGCCAGACCCCGCGCCGGACAACTCGACCACGGACGCCAAGGCCAGCGCCACGCCGCGCGCAGCGGTCTGGTGAACTGGCCGGGCACGCTGCTCAACGGTCGGCCGCAGACTCGAGAAGATCTCCAGTTCCAGTTGCGCACTCGTACTCCCCATGAATTGTGGCTGGTGATCGTCGACGCCTCGGCATCAACGCGTCGGCATCAGGCGCTGAGCGATGCCAAGGGCTTGCTCGCGCAATTGTTCGATGATGCTTATCGTCAGCGCGCCCGCCTGGCATTGCTGACCGCCAGCGGCAGCGCGCCGAAATGGCAGGTGCAGGGCTTGAAGGCGTCGAGTGGTTTGCGCGCCTGGCTGGAGGCGTTGGGTGCTGGCGGTGGCACGCCGTTGGTTGCGGCATTGACGCAGGCACAGCAATGGCTGGTACAGCGACAGAAGCGCTTTCCGGCGGAGCAGCAGCGCTTGCTGGTGGTGACGGATGGGCGTTTGAAAGTCTTGCCGCCGCTGTCGCCACTGGAGTGTCCGGGGCTGTTGATCGACATAGAGCGTGGGCCGATCCGTCTGGCTCGGGCGCGAGAATTGGCGATGGCGCTGAATGTGGATTATCGGCATATTGATGATGTGTGATGCCCGTGCGGGCCTCATCGCCAGCGGGCTCGCTCCCACAGTGTGAGCTGTGTTCACGAATATTGTGTGCGACACAAAACCCTGTGGGAGCCAGCCTGCTGGCGATGGCCCCGATTCGGTTTCAGGTGAACATGGCAATCAGGCTCCGACCCTCTATGCTCACCCCAGCCCAATCACAAGGAGTGAATCATGCGGGTACTGGTCGCCAATCCTCAGGACGATTTTCGCGTCAAAGCCTACGCCGGCACCAACGGCGTATTACTCGCCATGGACCTGGCCGAACCCCGCCGCAAAGGCTTGCTCGGGTTTGCCATCGAAAAGCAGCAGGGCGACAAACCGTGGTTGTTCCTGTTCAACAGCCTGACATTTCCCGGCAAGTCGCACACCTTCCCCCAGTATCACGCCACACCCAGCGATAAAGCGCCGCTGCAGAAATTCCGCTGGGCCGATTACGCGGTCAATCCGGGCACGACGATGCACTATCGCGTGCATCTGGCCTACGGCACGGCGGATGCGCCGCAACTGGGCGAATCGCTGGAGCTGAGCATCACCAGTGACGACGGCCATCCAGCCAACCAGAGCGTAATCTTCAATCGAGCCGTGGCTGCCAGTCAGGCCTTCCAGCGCAAGTTTCCCGAGCTCGACGCGCAGATCAGCGCCAACAGGAACCTGCCCATCGAAGCCTGGCCCGACGCGGCACGACTGTGGCTGGAGAACGGCCTGCTGGAGCGTTTGCTCGGGTACATCGAGCGCGCCGTGGACGTCAATTGGGCGCTGGATATCGCGATCTACGAGTATCAGTTGCAGGCGATCATTGATGCAGTGAATGCAGCATTTGCCCGAGGGGTTCAGGTGCGCGTGCTGTATCACGCGCAGCCTGGTGATTCCGATACGACCCTGAACGAAACGAACCTTGCCAGGTTGCCGGCGGCGAACAAACGCGGCCGGGTCACCCACAACATCTTTCACGATAAATTCATTGTTCTCAGCCGCGTCGATGGCGCGGGTCAGCGGCAACCGCAGGCGGTGCTGTGCGGCAGTACCAACTTCACCGCCAATGGCGTGTATCGCCAGGCCAATGTGGTGCATACGCTCGACGACGTGATGATTGCCGCGCGGTATTTGCAAGTGTTCGATGAGGTCTGGGCCAACCCCGCCGACGTCGCTGCGACGCGCAGCTGGATCACCGAGCACAACCCGATGGACCCGACACAGGCGCTGTTCGCCGGGTTCTCGCCACGCAGCGGTGGTGGTGATTTGCGTGAGTTTGTCGAGATCATCGAGGCGGCCAGGAAGGACGTGCTGTTCGTCACCGCGTTCACCTTGCCGGACGCGATCCTCAACGCGCTGCTCGGCAAACCGCATGACGACATTCTGCGTTACGGCCTGCAAAACACCGCGAGCAGCATCACCGGTTTTCATGCCGACCGCACCGCCGAATTCGCTGCCACAGCTTTGCTCAACACCGGGCTGGAAGGCTGGCTGAAAGAAAACATGAAGGGCCAGAAGGGCAACCTGCTGGTGCACACCAAAGCGGTGGTCACCGACTTCACTACCGACGCGCCGACCATCATCAGCGGCAGCCACAACCTCAGCACCTCGGCCAGTAACGGCAATGACGAAAATTACCTGATCATTCGAGGCGATACCGACCTGGCGGACCGCTATGGCCTGGAATTGCTGCGGTTTTATGAGCATTACCGCTTTCGCTATTTCGCGAAAAAACTCGAGTTGAAGCAGGTGAGTCCGTTGGCGGTGGACGACAGCTGGACTCACGATTATTACGTGGAAGGGGATTTACGCCAGCTGTCGCGGTTGCGCTTTGCCGGACGATGACAGCCAACTGTAGGAGCTGCCGCAGGCTGCGATCTTTTGACTTAGTTGTTCAGGATCAAGATCAAAAGATCGCAGCCTTCGGCAGCTCCTACAGGGGGGCGGTGGGCTGTTGATACAGATTTTGAAATGATTTGCCGCTGTAGAAAATGTGCCTTGAGCCTGTACGCTCCAAGGCCATTTTTAATTCAGGATTTGCATGAACACCCTCTTGGAGCCTCCCAGTCGTACCTTCTACTCGCGCCATGGCGCGGTCTTGACGCACTCGCAGTATCCGGTATTCCGACTCCCGACTATCGTTGACAACGCGGCTTCAGAGCCTTCGCGTTGCACTTTGCCGTGCCCGGCAGCCTGAATTCACTGAAGAGAGATCGAGACATTTTATGGAATGGTTAGCGGATCCCACGGCCTGGTTAGGCTTGTTGACTCTGATCGTGCTGGAACTGGTGCTGGGTATCGACAACCTGGTGTTCATCGCCATCCTGGCAGACAAGCTGCCACCGCATCAGCGCGATCGTGCGCGGATCATCGGCCTGTCGTTGGCGCTGATCATGCGCTTGGGCCTGTTGGCGAGTATTTCCTGGCTGGTGACTCTCACACAGCCGTTGTTCGAGGTGTTCGACAAGAGCTTCTCCGGTCGTGACCTGATCATGCTGTTCGGTGGTGTGTTCCTGCTGTTCAAGGCGACGATGGAGTTGCACGAACGACTTGAGGGGCACGTCGGCCAGCGCTCGACCAATGCCGCTTACGCATTGTTCTGGCCGATCGTCGCGCAGATCGTGGTGCTCGACGCGGTGTTCTCTTTGGACGCGGTAATCACTGCAGTCGGTATGGTGGATGAACTGGCGGTGATGATGATCGCGGTGATCATTTCCATTGCTCTGATGATCGTGGCCAGCAAGCCGCTGACCCGCTTCGTCAATGCGCACCCGACGGTGATCATGCTGTGTCTGGGCTTTTTGATGATGATCGGTCTTGCCCTGACGGCCGAAGGCCTGGGTTTCCACATCCCGAAAGGTTATCTGTACGCAGCCATCGGCTTCTCGATCCTGATCGAGGTGTTCAACCAGATCGCTCGTGCTCGACGCAAGCGCTCGATGCAAGGCATGCGGCCGATGCGTGAGCGCACGGCGCATGCGGTGATGCGCTTGCTGGGCGGACGCAAGCTGGCGGTGGAGGAGGTCGGCGAGGAAATCTCCGACCTGCTGGACGACGGTGAAGCACCGAGTGCGGAGCTGTTCGACCGTCGTGAGCGAGTGATGATCAGCGGTGTGCTGCAACTGGCCGAGCGGCCGATTCGCAACCTGATGACCGTGCGCGCCGACGTCGACACCATCGATCTGGCCGACGACGCCGAAACGATTCGCACAAAATTGATGCACTCGTCGTATTCGCGTCTGCCGCTGATTCGCGACGGCGCAGTGGATGAGCCGCTGGGTTTCGTGCACAAGAAGGAACTGCTCAAGGAATACCTGGCCGGTACCGAGCCGAATCTGGAGCACCTGGCGCGCAAGACCATCAACCTGCTCGACAGTTATTCGATCCTCAATGCCTTGGAGCAGATGCGCACGGTGTCGACCCACATCGCCTTCGTGGTCAACGAATTCGGTGACTTTGTCGGCGTGTTGACCATGACCGACATCCTTGAGTCGATTGCCGGCGAGCTGCCAGATGCCAGCGAAATCGAAGGTCCGGACGTGATCGAGGAGCAGGGCGGGTTTGTCGTCAGCGGCGCATTGAACCTGACCCGTGTTCGCCAGCGCACCGGGTTTGGCGCCGAACCGACCGAGGACTATCAGACCTTGGCCGGACTGGTGATGAGCCTGCTGGACCGCTTGCCAATGAAGGGGGATCGCCTGCAGTACCAAGGCTGGCAAATGACCGTGGTGGCCGTTGAAGAGCGGCGGGTGACGCGGGTGTTGCTGGCGCGTGACGCTGCTGTGTAATGCTTGGCTGTCTTGCCGGCCCCATCGCCAGCAGGCTGGCTCCCGCATTGGTCTGTGTACCTGCACATTCCCTGTGGGAGCGAGCCTGCTCGCGAATGCAATCTGTCCTGCACCACAAAATCACTGATGAAAGGTAAAGCGATCCTTGCCCGTATGCTTTGACTGATACAACGCGTCATCCGCCTTGACCAGCGCCTGATTCAAGGTATCGCCATCCTCCACCCGAGCCACACCCATGCTGATCGTGACCGGGTGCTGTGTCGGTTGCTCGCGAACCATCCGGCACAACTCGCCCGCCAGCGCCTCGACATCCTCGCGCCGCACACCCGTCAAGTAAATCGCAAACTCTTCGCCGCCCAGACGCGCGAAATCGTGCTGCGCCATCACCGTTTTGATATCGGCGGCCACGCGTTTCAGCACTTCATCGCCAATGTCGTGACCGTACACATCATTCACTTTCTTGAAGTTGTCGATGTCGATCATCGCCAGGTAATGGTCGTGCTCGCGAGGGACCGCTTGCAGGTGTTTTTGCGCGACGGTCATGAACGATCGACGGTTAGGGATTTCGGTCAGCGTGTCGTTATAGGCCTGATCCAGCAGCAGCCGGGACATGATGTAGTTGTAGAGCTTGGCCTCACGCAGTTTGAGAAAGGTGTAGATCGTCAACGAGCAGAGAAACACGCTGTAGCAAGCGGTCATCACGCCACGCAGCTCAATCAGGGTAGTGGGGGTGTTGATGAACGGGTTGAGGACCAGCCAGATGATCACTTGCGTCGCAAAGAACGCCCAGCGACTCAGTGGCAACACCGAGACGCTATACAGCATGCTGGCCGCAGCGAGTACCAGCCAGGAGCTATGAACGGCAGGCGGGATGCCGGTGACGATCAATCGCACGCCAACGGTAAGGCCGAGTACGAACAGCAGCGTGATCACGTCAAAATACCGGGCCTTGCGGGTGAAGCCCAGCACCACGGTCAGCGTTGCAAAGAACGTGACGAAGGCCATCGAGCGCCAGGTGAAGCCCTGTTCACCGAGGAAACTGACGACCAGATCGAACACCAGCCAGATCGCAATACTGGCGGCGTAGATCAGCAGGCTGAATGTGTGCAGCCGTTCGAATTCATGCTGGATGAACTCGGCCCGCAACTCGGCGGGCGCGGTTTTTTTCAGTACCTGCTCTTCAATGAGTTTGTACATTGCTGCTTTGCTGTTTGCGCTGGTTGTCGAGGATCACCCGGCCCCACGGGCGGTAACGCAGGGAAAATACCGCGCTGGCGTGGCAGCCTGTGGAGGTCGCATCGGGCGGCGCAGGTTCGGCACGAAAGGCCTGCCCCTCGGCACTGACCTGCCGAAATGCCTCGCGCACGATGCCCACGGAGCAGGGCAGTGCATTGGCGTAACCGCTGCGTACCACCGGTGACAGTTTCTTGGTGCCAGCGCCATCCTGCCACCACACCTGAATCCCGACGGCGCTCAGTTCGCCCAGCCATTGCCCGTTTACCCCCGGCGCGAGTTTGCCGGCGCTGAATGCACTGATGTGCAACGGTGCATCGAGCTTGCTGGCGAAATCCTTGAGCTGGCGTTGCAATGTGGCTCGGCGATCTGTCGCCAGGAAGTGCAAGTCGTCCAGCTCCAGTGGCAGATACCAGCCACTGACTGGCAGCTTCCAGTCCTCGCGCAATGTTTGCTGTTGCGCCAGTGACTGGCCCAACTGTGCCTGCCAGTAGGTGCCGAGGCCGGCACTGTCGAGTTCGTCGATGCGCTGGTAATAGGCCGGATCCATCTTCAACCCGAGCACCAGTTGCAAGCCATGTTGTTGCGCCAGTTTCAGACTGTTGGCGAGCCAGCCACTGGCGCCGCCAAAGTCCGAATCGCCATAGGCTGTCCACTGCACGATCACGGTGCGGGCACCCTGACGCGCAGTGTCTTGCCAGATTTGCTGCCACTGAGCCTGACTGAGGCTGGCATCGACATTCAGCGGTTGGTAAAACACGCGCTCGTCGGCACGCACAAAGACTGCGCCAAGCAGCAGACAGAAAAACATCATCCAGCGCGCCATCAGAAATTCCACTCCACGCCCAGTAACACACCGTTGCCACCGTCATACAGATTGCCGCCCAGCGATTGCTGGTACTCGGTGCGCACCGTCAGTTTCGAGCGGTAAGCGTTGTAGCGATCATCGTCATACCACCATTGCCAGCGCAGACCGACCCCGGTGCGCAGATCCTGGCGCCAGTCGTTGCTCGGGTCCTGACTGGCGAATTCGAGAAAGCCATACGGCATGATCGTCTGTGCGGCGTTGGACGACAGCTTCCACGCATGCCCTTGCTGGAAGCGCGACAGCCACTGATGGTCGCCAGCCTTGGTCCACCACGCGGCATCCAGGTAGAGAAAACGCTCATCCCAGTCGCTTTCATCGACGCGCCAGTCGTTGCGGTACTGGCCCTGATCGAGGAACGAGGCTGTGGCGCGCAACAGGTAGTCGGTGGTGGTGTGGCCGTCCTGGCGATGATCGTCGAGCTGATCGGAGAGCTTGTGCGGGTTGATCATCTGCCCCAGGCTCAGGCCGTGATTGTCCTGCTCATCGAACTGGCTCTGCTTGTAGATTTCAGCGTAGAGGTTGATGTTTTGCGTGCCCCACGGCTTGTAGCGCAGACCAACCCCCGCCGCAGCGGATTCAGCGTAGCTGGAGCGGCTCTGACCACCGAGCAGAACCCGCCCGTAGACTGACAGCGTGCTGCCCGCGCGACTCGGTTCTTCGCCCAGAGCGTGGTCCCACATCGCCACTTGCACGTTCTGCGAGCTGGCACTGCGGCGTGTACCTTTGCTGTTGTCGTCGCGCAGGAAATCGTTGGTCGAGACCCCTGCCGGCGACCAGGTGCTGGCGAGGGTGAAGCTGTCACGACGCGACAGGGTTTCGTGGGTACGACGCTGGCGGTAGCGCCGGGCTTCCATGCTGCCGTCTTCGTCGTCGGCGGCAACCGGGTTCTGCTCCAGATCAATGACCCGACGCAGCTCCTTGCGCGCCGAGGCGCTGTCTTCGACTTCGTCATAACGCCACGCCAGGGTTTCGCCGAGACGGTAATCCTCAGGGAAATCCCGGGTGGCTTGCTGCAGGTACGGAATCGCCCGGGCGCGTTCTTCGCGAGTCGGCGCGCCGGACAGGCGCATACCGTAATCGGCGCGGTAACGCGGGTTGTCCGGCTCACGGCGTACCGCTTCCGCGAGCCACGCATTGCTTTGCGCCAGGTCGCCGGCCTTTTGTGCGGTGACAGACGCGGCATAGAAATGCCCGGCATCCGGCGCTTGCTGCAAGGCCTGACGCTGGCGCTGCAAGGCCTGGGGATGATCGCCTCGGGCATCGGCAATCGCTGCGCCGAGCGCCCATTCGTTGGCGCCGCGAGTCCTGCTTTGTTGCCAGTAACCCTCGGCAGCCTGGCTGTCACCGGCATTCAGCGCGCTACGGCTGGCGGTCAGGCGGGCGTTGTCGCTGAGTTCGGCGGCAGGAGTGCTGCGCCAGATCGCCAAGGCACCTGCGGAATCGCCCGCAGCTTCCAGTGCGTAGGCCAATGGCAAACGGCTGCTGCGGTCACCGAGTTTTTCCGCTTGCTGGTAATAAACCACCGCTTCACCGGGGCGATCCGGCATGGCGCAACGGCCGAGCGCACGATAATCGCCAGCGGCTTGCGGGTGATTGCCAAGCGCTTGCTGAACAGCATTGCACTGACCGTTTTCCGCCAGTTGCGCAAGCAATTGGCCGCGAGTGGCACCGTCGATATGACGGATCAGTGACGCCATCCGCTGCTGCTGTGCGGGCGTGGTCTCTTTGGCTGACGCGTAGATTTCGGCCAGACGCTGCAGCGCGGTGCCTGGCAGGCGTGCGCCGAAGCGGTCATAGGCGTTTTCCAGCAGTTCCTGAGCGTGGGCACGATCACCGCTGTCGAGTGCGAGGAAACTGGCCTGATTCAGCGACGCCAGATCGCCGGTCTGACGGTAGTGGTATTCCCACAGCGTTTGCTCCTCGGTGCGGCGCCCCATGGTTTGGGCCAGTTGCGCGCGGCGTTTGACCACCGCCGGGGTCTGTTGTTGCCCGGCGAGCCAGACCATGACCTTGCTGCTCTGGCCCTGTTCCTGCCAGACATCGAGCAGTTGCGCCTGTCGCCGACTCTCCCACGGTTGCGGCAACGTCGTGCTCTGCAGCAGATCGGTGGCTTGCAGGCGCTGGGCGAGCACCAGCCACGCTTTTGGATCATCGCTTGGCTGGCAACTGCGCAGTTGTGTCAGTGCGGCTTCAGGGTCGTGACGCGACAACCAGTCGGCGGTTTCCAGGCAAGGGCGCTGCAGGTCGTTGCTCAGGCGTTGAACGCTGGGCACATCGTCGGTCTGGCGTGCCAGTTCCCACAGCCGCTGGCGTTGCGCCGGATCCGCCAGGTCTTCGGCAGGCAGTGACTGCAGCCAGCGCTGAGCCTGTTGATCGTGGCCCATGGCGATGGCGCGATCGACCATCGCCAGGCGCACCTTGCGCGCGGCCGCAGGACTTGGGGCCTGTTGCAGCAGTTGTTGCAGCGGTTTTTCGTCCAGGCGCTGCACATAGGCGTTGGCCAGACGTTGCCAGCCCTCGGCATCCAGTTGGTTGCGCGCCGCGAGCGGTGCCAGTTGCTCGATGGTGCCGCTCCAGTCGCGCAGTTGCTCGGACCAGTTGGCGCGGGCCAGACGCAAAATATTGTCGTCGCCCTTGGGCGCCAGTTGCGCCAGCCAGTCGTGGGCCTTGGCTGCGCCGCCGAATTTGGCCAGGCTCAGGCTGTAGGCCTGCCACAGGCGCACGCGGTCATTGAGGTCGCTGGTCGCCATCCATTGCTCGACCTGGGTGCTGTTCGGCGGATCCTGTTCGATCCAGGTCAGACGCAAGTCCAGCGTGGCTTCGCTGTCATTGGCCGGTAAGGCTTCGACGGCGTCCTTGTAACGCCGCTGTTTAGCCAGCGATTCCACCAGCAACGCCCGCGCTTCGTCGTTCTTCGGGACCTTTTCCAGCAGATGGCGCATCAGCCGTTCGACTTCTTTCCAGTTGCCTTTTTTGGCTTCGCGGTAGCTGCGATCCATGTAGGGATAGCTGCGGAACTGTTCAAAGTCGCTCAGGGGCGCGGCGTGCAGCGGGTAGGCGCTGCTCAGGACGAGCAACAGGCTGCCCATCAGCAAGGTGTGACGATGTACGGGTTTCATGCGACCTCCCGGACGATGCGGTAAGCCGCTTGTTGTTCACTGGCCTGATCGGCCAGGGCTTGCTGGAGCACTTGCTCCGTGATCATGCCGCGGGAAATCAGGTATTCACCGAGGGACATCTTGTCCGCGTCGAAATCGATCAGCGCCTGATTGAACAGGGTCGGCGGCACCATGCCGCGCACCTGCAGCAGGTTGCCAAGCAACACCTGATGGCGGCTGACACGTTCCAGCAGGGCTTCGTCGTCCTGATGGCGCTCAAGCACTTGCAGCATGTGACGCACTTCCTCATTTTGCCGGGGGCTGGCGTACCAGTAGCGAATCCCCAGCGTCACGCGGCCCTGTGGTGCCAGTCGGCAGCGCACCGGGCGTTTCAATTGGCGACTGATGGCGCCGAGCGAAACCTGGCTGACCGGGCCTTCGGAGGCCAGCACCAGAGTCTCGCCTTCCTCGGCGACCGGCAGCACGCCGTAGTGGGTCGCAACCCGGCGCGGCACGGCGTCGATCAGACGTTTGTCGAGCTTGAACGGATTGAGCGGTGCCCATTCCAGGTCGAGCTGTTCGGCCAGTTCTTGCACCAGTTGGGTGCTGTTGATGTACTCACGCAGCAGCAGTTCGCGACCAAGACGGCGACGTACCGGGCTGGTGATCGCGGCTTCGAGTTGCTCTTCGGTGAGCAGGCCTTTATCCACTAGGCGATGACCCAAGGGGGTACGCTGGGCCTTGGTCAATGCTGGAAATTCGTGGGTTGTCTTGTCCCAGGCTACGCGCCGCGAATCGCCCATCTCCATGACCTGACGCAGCGCGCGCAGGTTGGCGAAGAAGTTGACGAAGTTGCTCCACATCATGCGGGGTGCCGAGAGCAGGCCCTCGACCAGCCCGTAATAACGGGTAACGAACCAACCGCGCTGAAACAGCCGGTTGAGCAGCATGAAGCCGTTGAGCCAGAGCAATACCGAGAGCAGCGAGCTGTCGGAGAGAATCGATGGATAGCGCCACGAGTCGGGCGAAATCACCGTAATCAGCCACATCGCGATCAGCACCACGAACAGCAGGTTGACCAGAAAACTCAACATGTAGGCGATCAGGCCGCGACGGTCACGCCACAGGAAGTAGTTGAGCAGGCCCTTGCGGCTCCAGCCGAGGTTCTTGGTGCCCTGAAAGACGATGCCAACGATCCAGCGCGATTTCTGCCGGATCGCATGTTGCAGGTCGCGAGGAAAATGCTCGCGCACGCAGATCACTTGGGAGAACTCGCGGTTCATGCCGAGCACCCACGGTTGCTCCAGTGCCAGCTTCGGATCACTGACCGAGTAACGGGCAAAGATGCACTTCATGCCTTTTTGCTTGAGGCGGAAGCCGATGTCGTAGTCCTCGGTGAGACTCTGCACATCGAAGGCGATGCCGTCGCCGTCTTCGAGCAGGGCGCTGATCGCCTTGCGACTGAAGCAGGTGCCGACCCCGGCGCTCGGCACCTGGCCGGTCAGGGCTTCGCGGACGATGACATCCTTGCCGTGGTTCTCGGCGAACTCGTCGACATAGTGCCCGGCGGTAAAACCTTTCCATTCGGGGGCGTAGGGGTAGACCGGGATCTGGATCAGGTCCTTGTTCGGCAGCAGATAGTTGAACAGGCGCAATTCCATCGGCGAAATCACGTCTTCGGCGTCGTGCAGGATGAAGCCGGCGAACTGGATTTTCGCCTCGCTTTCAAAGCGCAAAATCGCGTCGATGATGTTGTTCAGGCAGTCGGCCTTGCTGGTCGGGCCGGGGCGGGCGCAGACCACTTTGTGCACGTTGGGGTAGTGCTGGCAGACCGCGTCGACGTCGGCCTGGGTTTCGGCGTCGTTGGGGTAGGTGCCGACGAAAATCTGATAGTTCTCGTAATCGATGGTCGAGGCTGCCAGTCGTGCCATTTCGCCGACCACACCGACTTCATTCCACGCCGGTACCATGATTGCCAGGGGCTTTTCGGGAATGGTGTAGAGCCGCTGTTCGTCGGCGCGCTCGAATTTTTCGTAGATCCGCCAGCGCCGGATCAGCTTGCGGAACCAGTAGACCAGGTCGATGAACAGGTCATCCAGACCGAGGAAGAACATCAACAGGGCGAGGCCAATCGCCACATATTTAAGAGCAAACAGCACGTACGCAAAGAAGTCGACCCAACCCAGACTCATACGTCGGTACCCGCCGCCGAGCGAGCGCTCAGCCAGGCGTGGAGGCGGGTGGCGATCAGTTCACTGGCGTGGCCGTCGCCGTAGGGAAAGTGCACGCGGCTCATGCGGGCGTAGGTGTCTTTGTCGTCCAGTAAACGGCTGGACTCTTCGACGATACGTGCCTTGTCGGTTCCCACCAGCAGCATGGTGCCGCTTTCCAGCACCGACGGCCGTTCGGTCACATCGCGTAGCACCAGCAACGGTTTGCCGATGGCCGGCGCTTCTTCCTGTACACCACCGGAATCGGTGAGGATGAAATGCGCCCGACCCATCAACCAGACAAAATTCGGGTAGTCCTGCGGGGCGATCAGATAGATGTTGGGTTTGTCCGAGAGAGTGCCATACACCACTTCCTGCACCAGCGGGTTGAGGTGTACCGGGTAGACAAACTGTACTTGCGGGTAACGCTCGGCGAGTTCGGCCAGCGCCTGACAGATGTTGCGAAAGCCATCGCCGATGTTTTCCCGGCGATGGCTGGTGATCAGGATCATCCGGCGTTGATCATCGAGTACAGCCAGCGGCGAGTCTGCGGCGGGCTGCCAGTGGGTTTGTTGCTGGTGATCGCGCATCCACAGCAAGGCATCGATCACGGTATTGCCGGTGATCTCGATGTTGTCCTCGGGCACGCCTTCGCGCAGGAGATTGGCGGCTGTCTTTGAGGTCGGCGGGAAATGCAGGTCGGCGATCACCCCGGTCAGACGCCGGTTGGCTTCCTCCGGCCAGGGGGCGCGCAGGTTGCCGGTACGCAGGCCCGCTTCGACGTGGCCGATCGGCAATTGGCGGTTGAACGCGGCGAGGGCGGCGATGAAGCTGGTAGTGGTGTCACCGTGTACCAGCACGATGTCCGGTTTGATGCGTTCGTAGGCCTGGTCGAGCTGTCCGAGCAGGTTCTGCGAGAGGCCGTTGATGGTCTGGCCCTGAGTCATCACTTGCAGGTCTTCGTCGACCGTCAGTTCAAAGGCGTCGAGCACCTGGGTGAGCATCTCCCGATGCTGGCCGGTGGAACAGATGTTCAGTTGGATGTCAGGCCACTGACGCAGAACCCGGGCCAACGGGGCCATTTTGATGGCCTCCGGACGAGTACCGAAAACCATCATGACTTTGAACGACATTGACCCCTCCTGGGACATGGCAACGCCGGGCGAAAACGCCGCGAGCGTGTGTTCTCTTGCTGAGAAATAAAGAAAAGCAGCCGGATGGGAGCTTGTCCAATCCGGCGCGAGGCTTGTGTGTTACCGATGATTTGGAACGAAAGTGCCATCGATTGAATGGCACTTAGGTGGCACTTTCAGCAAAAGTTCCGCTGACGTGGGCGAGGGAGGGTGCAGAGGGTACGCAGGGTATGACGCAGCCAGAGCAGATCATGCTGTGGCTGGCGGGCCAGGGCAGGCGCTTTGGTTCTGCCGATGTGTCGGGCGAAATCTTCACTTAATGTTTCTGCCGTGCCGATGCCTTTGAGCTTCTTCATGAGTTTGCCGTTCTTGTAGAACAACACGGTCGGCGTGCCGGTAACCAGCGGATGACGCGGCGACTCACGGGTATTGAGCATGTAAATGTTGGCCCGCAGCCGATACGGCTCGGCCACCTCGCGAAACACCGGCCCGGCCCATTCGCAGGCGGGGCAGTGTTCGTTGGCGAAGTACAGGATCACCGGACGCCAGGTTTTCAGGGCTTTGCGGTAGACCGGAGCCAGATTGGAAATGGTCTTGGCAGCACTCATTGAGAACTCCTTTTTCAACGACCTCGAAGGTTCGATGACGTTAAAGGAGGGTGCAAAACCGGTCTACTGTCAGAAATTACAGGTGGCCCGTGGATTCGCGAGATTTTTCCCACTTTTTTGAAGGACCGACCCGACATGAAACCCGGAAATGTGGAATGTCGGGACGTGATACCTTTTTCACTCCTCCGAAAACGGAGGTGGGATTTATATCGTGCTTTATGTCGTAGCGAGAATTTCTGGATTGAAACGAAATCCCATTGCCACCGTCGCCGCTGGTGACAGTAAAACTGTCGTAGTCCTTCATCGGCTCCAGCCCGTTTTCAATTGCGCGTCTGAAAAGGAGTATGAAGAGATGATGGATAAACTAGAGGATCAGGAGCTGATCATGTTGTGTGAGGAGCGAGAAAGTGATCCCTTTTTTAAAGTCTCGCTAGATGACCTATGAGACAAAATCCGAACTTCAATCGCGTTGCACCGAATCCGCCCATCCGTGCTCCATCTGGGAACCTGCTACTCGCTATTTGTAGCCTAAGGTAGCGCAGCCCATCAGCACCCGCACCTGATTCGATTTTTCGCATTTCCTGCATCCTGTTGATTCCAAAAACATTTAACCCCTCTACAGATTCCCTCTGATTCCTGTGGCACACTTTCTGCTGTCTATTCCGTAGTAACAAACCGTGTTCCGGTATAGCGGAATAAACATCATCTGGAGTGCTTGCCATGCATCGCCGTCCTTCGTTGTTCAAAGCGTGTGTTTTTGTTCTTGCGGCTTCGTCCGCTGTGATGGGCATGGCCCAGGCAGCCGATAGCAAGCTCGACAGTGTTCTGGCCCGTGGCAAGTTGATCGTGGGCACCGGCAGCACCAATGCGCCGTGGCACTTCCAGGGGGCGGATGGCAAGTTGCAGGGTTTTGACATTGATATCGCCAGGATGGTGGCCAAAGGGCTGTTCAATGACCCGAACAAGGTCGAGTTCGTTGTGCAGTCCTCCGATGCGCGGATTCCCAATCTGCTGACCGACAAGGTCGACATGAGCTGCCAGTTCATCACCGTCACTGCCAGCCGTGCGCAGCAAGTGGCATTTACCCTGCCGTACTACCGTGAAGGTGTCGGCCTGCTGCTGGCGGCCAACAGCAAGTACAAGGAAATCGAAGACCTGCAGGCCGCTGGCGACAGCGTCACCGTGGCCGTGCTGCAAAACGTCTATGCCGAAGAATTGGTGCATCAGGCGCTGTCCAAGGCCAAGGTCGATCAGTACGACAGCGTCGACCTGATGTATCAGGCGGTGAACTCCGGCCGCGCCGACACCGCCGCCACTGATCAGTCGTCGGTCAAATACCTGATGGTGCAGAACCCTGGGCGCTACCGCAGCCCGACCTACGCCTGGAGCCCGCAGACCTACGCTTGCGCAGTCAAACGCGGCGATCAGGACTGGCTGAATTTCGTCAACACCGCCCTGCATGAAGCCATGACCGGCGTTGAGTTCCCGACTTACGCGGCCTCCTTCAAGCAATGGTTCGGTGTCGACCTGCCGTCGCCGGCGATCGGTTTCCCTGTCGAATTCAAATGACTCCGTGAGAGTGGGGCGATACAAATCGCCCCGCTGAAGGTACTGCTGACCATGAACTATCAGTTGAACTTTGCCGCCGTATGGCGCGATTTCGACACCTTGCTGGCGGGGCTCGGTCTGGGCCTCGAACTGGCGCTGGTGTCGATCGCCATCGGCTGCGTGATCGGCCTGCTGATGGCGTTTGCCTTGCTGTCGAAGCATCGCGCCTTGCGGGTGCTGGCCTCGGTGTACGTCACGGTGGTGCGTAACACGCCGATTCTGGTGTTGATTCTGTTGATCTACTTTGCCTTGCCAAGCCTGGGCATTCGTCTGGACAAGATCCCGTCGTTCATCATCACGTTGTCGCTGTATGCCGGGGCCTATCTGACCGAAGTGTTCCGTGGCGGCTTGCTGAGCATTCCCAAAGGCCAGCGTGAGGCCGGGCTGGCGATCGGACTCGGTGAGTGGCAGGTCAAGGCCTACGTCACCGTGCCGGTCATGCTGCGCAACGTGTTGCCGGCGCTGTCGAACAACTTCATCTCGCTGTTCAAGGACACCTCGCTGGCCGCCGCGATTGCGGTGCCGGAGCTGACCTATTACGCGCGCAAGATCAACGTCGAGAGCTACCGGGTGATCGAAACCTGGCTGGTGACCACGGCGCTGTATGTCGCGGCCTGTTACCTCATTGCCATGCTGCTGCGTTACCTCGAGCAGCGTCTGGCGATCCGCCGATAGGAGGCTGCGATGTACGAATCTCCCAGTTGGTTGCATGAATTGTGGGTGGCACGCGAGACGTTGCTGCAAGGCTTTCTGACAAGCGTGCAGGTGTCGGCGCTGGCGATTCTGTTCGGCACATTGCTCGGGGTTGTCACCGGTCTGATGCTGACTTACGGCAAGTTCTGGATGCGCGCGCCGTTCCGCTTTTATGTCGACATTATTCGCGGCACGCCGGTGTTTGTACTGGTGCTGGCCTGCTTCTATATGGCGCCGGCGCTGGGCTGGCAGATCAGCGCGTTCCAGGCCGGTGCGCTGGGCCTGACGCTGTTCTGCGGCTCGCACGTCGCCGAGATCGTGCGCGGTGCCTTGCAGGCATTGCCACGCGGGCAGATGGAGGCGAGCAAGGCGATCGGCCTGACGTTTTATCAGTCTCTCGGCTACGTGCTGTTGCCCCAGGCGTTGCGGCAGATCCTGCCGACCTGGGTCAACTCGTCCACCGAAATCGTCAAGGCTTCGACCTTGCTCTCGGTGATCGGCGTCGCTGAATTGCTGCTCAGCACCCAACAGATCATCGCCCGGACTTTCATGACTCTGGAGTTCTACCTGTTCGCCGGTTTTCTGTTCTTCGTCATCAACTACGGCATCGAATTACTCGGCCGGCACATTGAAAAGCGGGTGGCCCTGCCATGACTCAAGCTCAAGTTTCCAACGTTCAGCACGCTCAGCCGCTGCTGGACATCCGTGGCCTGCACAAGCAGTACGGCGCAGTCGAAGTGCTCAAGGGCGTCGACCTGAGCATGCAGCGCGGTAACGTCGTGACGCTGATCGGCTCCAGCGGTTCGGGCAAGACCACCCTGCTGCGCTGCGTGAACATGCTCGAAGAGTTTCAGGGCGGGCAGATCCTGCTTGATGGCGAGTCCATCGGCTATGACGAGGTCGGCGGTAAACGCGTGCGTCATGCGGAAAAAGTCATCGCCCGCCATCGTGCCATGACCGGCATGGCCTTCCAGCAGTTCAACCTGTTCCCGCATCTGACCGCGTTGCAGAACGTCACCCTCGGTCTGCTCAAGGTAAAGAAAATGCACAAGGACCAAGCCGTGGTGCTGGCCGAGAAATGGCTGGAGCGGGTCGGCCTGCTGGAACGGCGCAATCACTTTCCCGGGCAGTTGTCCGGCGGGCAGCAACAGCGCGTGGCGATTGCCCGGGCGATTGCGATGAACCCGAGCCTGATGCTGTTCGACGAAGTCACCTCGGCCCTCGACCCGGAGCTGGTCGGTGAAGTGCTTAACGTGATCAAGGGTCTGGCCGAAGACGGCATGACCATGTTGCTGGTGACCCACGAGATGCGTTTCGCCTTCGAGGTCTCGGACAAGATCGTGTTCATGAATCAGGGGCGCATCGAAGAGCAGGGTCCGCCCAAGGAACTGTTCGAACGCCCGCAATCACCGCGTCTGGCTGAGTTTCTCAAGAGCACGCGGTTCTAATTTTTGTTTTGTAACCAGGAGAAGTACCCATGAGCATTACTCGATACGGCACCGGCAGCACCGCCGCTGGCGGTCAGCCACGTCCCTTCGCGCGCGCCGTTGAAGCGGATGGCTGGCTGCACGTGTCCGGCCAGGTGCCGGCGGTGGATGGCGAGATCATCGTTGGCGGCATCGTCGAACAGACCCACCAGACCATGAAGAACCTGATCGCGATTCTCGAAGAGGCCGGTTATGGCCTGGAAGATGTGGTGCGGGCCGGCGTATGGCTGGACGATCCAAGGGATTTCAGCAGTTTCAACAAGGTTTTCGGCGAGTACTTCAAACCCGAGCACGCCCCGGCACGGGCCTGTGTGCAGGCGAGCATGATGGTCGATTGCAAGGTCGAGATTGACTGCATCGCCTACAAGAAAAAGGTTTGAGTGATGGCTGCCCCTCACCCTAACCCTCTCCCGGAGGGAGAGGGGACTGGTCTGTATCGATGCGAATTTTGCGTAAGACGCTTACATTTACATCGATACGGTCAGGCTCCCTCTACCTCCGGGAGAGGGCGGGGGGTGAGGGCCTCGATCCAACTGACACAACACCTCAGGCCAGTTACCATCCCGGCACTTTTTATGGGAACCACTGACATGACCGAAGACACCATCAAACGCCGGGCCCGTGGTCTGGACCGGGCGTTCGATATCCTCGATTTCCTCAAGGAGATCGGCCAGCCGCTGCGTCCGAACGACATCGCCAACGGTATCGGCAGCCCGAAATCCACGGTCTACGAACTGGTGGCGTCGCTGCTGGAACGACGGATTCTGGAGCCGGTGGGCAAGGACGGTCACGTCTATCTCGGACGTCAGTTGTACTTCCTCGGGCAGGCGCATCTGCGCCATTTCGACCTCAGCCGCGAGGCCGATCACGCCTTGCAGGAGATCGTCAGCCAGACCCGGGAAACCGCGCAGATGTGCCTGCTCAACGGGCGCAAATACACGGTGGCGCTGATGAAGGAGGGCGAGCGGCATTTCCGCATTTCGTCCGACATCGGCGAAAACGCACCGATCCCGTGGACCGCGTCCGGGCGCTTGCTGCTGGCGCATTTGAGCGACCAGCAGATCATCGATCTGATCGACGAAGACGACTACATCCTGCCCGACGGCGAGCGCCTGCCGCTGGAGCGCTTTCTGGCAGAGATCCGGCAGGCCGGCATCGACGGTTTCTTCTCCTTCGACAGCGTGGCCGACACCTTCACCCATTGCTTTGCTGCTCCGGTCAAAGACCCCAGTGGCATCGCCATCTGCACCCTGTGCATCGTCGCCCCACGGGCCGATGCGAAGAACAATTACGACGACTATCGCCGGGTGCTGATCGAGAGCGCCAACAGCCTCGCCCGGCGCATCAACGAATAACCGCGGCTGCTTGTGGCCGCGACTGAATGCGAGGAATTTGACCATGACGACTGCCATCAATACCGCTGTGGAAAAGGGCGACGCTGCCATTGGCGCGCAGCTTGTGCGTGACGTCAGCCTGCCGGCGCTGGTGCTGCACCGCGAGGCGCTGGAGCACAACATTCGCTGGATGCAGAAGTTCGTCAGCGACAGCGGCGCCGAGCTCGCGCCCCACGGCAAGACCAGCATGACCCCGGCGCTGTTCCAGCGTCAGCTCGACGCCGGCGCCTGGGGCATCACCCTGGCCAGCGCCACCCAGACCCGCGCCGCGTATGCCCACGGCGTGCGCCGGGTGTTGATGGCCAACCAACTGGTCGGCACGCCGAACATGGCGCTGATTGCCGATCTGCTGGCCGACCCGGATTTCGATTTCTACTGCATGGTCGATCACCCGGACAACGTCGCCGATCTCGGCGCCTACTTCGCCTCGCGCGGAGTCAAGTTGAACGTGATGATCGAGTACGGCGTGGTCGGCGGCCGTTGCGGTTGCCGCAGCGAGCAGGAAGTCATCGCGCTGGCCCAGGCGATCAACGCGCAACCGGCGCTGGCCCTGACCGGCATCGAAGGTTACGAAGGGGTGATCCACGGCGATCACGCGGTCAGCGGCATTCGCGAATTCGCCGCGTCACTGGTGCGACTGGCGGTACAACTGCAGGACAGCGGCGCGTTTGCCATTGCCAAGCCGATCATCACTGCCTCGGGGTCGGCGTGGTACGACCTGATCGCCGAGTCGTTCGAATCGCAGAACGCGAGCGGACGCTTCCTCAGCGTGCTGCGCCCGGGCAGTTATGTCGCCCACGACCATGGTATCTACAAGGAAGCGCAATGCTGCGTGCTGGATCGTCGCAGTGATCTGCACGAAGGCCTGCGTCCGGCGCTGGAAGTCTGGGCGCACGTGCAATCGCTGCCGGAGCCTGGTTTCGCGGTGATCGCCCTCGGCAAACGTGATGTGGCATTCGATGCCGGACTGCCGGTGCCGCTGCTGCGCTACAAGGCCGGCGTGGTGCCGGCGGTCGGCGATGATGTCGGCGCGTGCAAGGTGACGGCAGTGATGGACCAGCATGCGTTCATGAGCGTGGCGCCGGGGGTTGAGTTGCGGGTGGGCGACATCATTTCCTTCGGCACCTCGCACCCGTGTCTGACGTTCGACAAGTGGCGGGTGGGGTTGCTGGTGGATGAGCAGTTGGTGGTGGTCGAGAGCATGGAGACTTGTTTCTAAGGCTTGGAACCGCGTTGCGGCCAATCGCTGGCAAGCCAGCTCCCACAGGGATCTCATGAACTGTGAAGATTGTGTGGGAGCTGGCTTGCCAGCGATGAGGCCGGATCAAACACCACCGAATCAGCAGAGACAGCACAAGATGAGCACCCTCAGCCCCCTGGGCCCGAACACTCCGCGCATTGCCCTGATCGGCGAGTGCATGATCGAACTCCAGCACCGCGCCGATGGCAGCCTGCAGCAAAGCTTCGGCGGCGATACCTTGAACACCGCGGTGTACCTGTCCCGCGGCCTCGGCGAGAAAGCCCAGGTCGATTACGTCACCGCGCTGGGCGATGACAGCTTCAGCGACGCCATGTGCCAGAGCTGGGCTGACGAAGGCATTGGCCTGGATCTCGTGCAACGCCTGCCCGGTCGTTTGCCGGGCCTGTACTGCATCCAGACCGACGCCAATGGCGAGCGGCGTTTTCTCTACTGGCGCAATGAAGCGGCGGTGCGCGATTGTTTCACCACTCCAGCGGCCGAGCCGATTCTGGCGGCGCTGCCGGACTACGACGTCCTTTATTTCAGCGGCATCACCCTCGCAGTGCTGGGGGCCAAGGGCCGCGAGCGCTTGATCCAGACCCTGATCGAAGCCCGCCAGCGCGATGCGCGGATCGTCTTCGACAACAACTATCGGCCACGTTTGTGGGCCTCACAGGAAGAGGCGCGGGCGGCCTATCGCAGCGTGTTGCCGCATGTCGATCTGGCATTGCTGACCGTGGATGACGAACAGGCGCTGTTCCATTTTGTCGATTGCGACGCGGTGTTCGAGGCGTACGCGCAGATCGGCACGCCGGAAGTGGTGCTCAAGCGCGGCGCCGAGGCGTGTCTGATTCGTTGTGATGGCGAGGCGTTTGAAGTGCCAGCGCAGAAGGTCGAGAAGGTGGTGGATACGACGGCGGCGGGGGATTCGTTCAGTGCGGCGTATCTGGCGAGCCGCTTGCTGGGGGGCAGTCCGGTGGAGGCGGCGCAGGCGGGGCATTTACTGGCGAGTCGGGTCATCCAGTTTCCGGGAGCGTTGATTCCTAAAGAATGAGTGTTCTTGTGGCGAGGGAGCTTGCTCCCGCTCGACTGCGCAGCAGGCGCAAGCCTTATTGGGGCGGCTCCGCCACCCAGCGGGAGCAAGCTCCCTCGCCACAAACGCCAGAAAGCAAAGCCTTCAATCGCGGAAAAACACCTGCACCAGGTGATAGCCGAACTTGCTCTTGATCGGCCCATGCACCGTGCGCAGCGGCTTCTTGAAGATCACCGCATCAATCGCGCCGACCATCTGTCCCGGCCGCACTTCACCCAGATCACCGCCGCGCTTGCCGGACGGGCAGGTCGAGTACTTCTTCGCCAGTACATCGAACGCTTCGCCCTTGGCAATGCGTTGCTTGAGCTGTTCGGCCTCTTCGGCGGTTTTCACCAGAATATGGCGGGCTTGGGCTTTCATCGTGCGATACCTGTAACGGGGTGACGGCGGGGCGCGGGATTATGCCTCAAGTGACGGCGTTTGGTTGATCATCTCGCGGATCTTGTTGGCCAGCACTTCAATCGAAAACGGCTTGGACACCATGTCCATGCCATCCTCCAGAAAGCCCTGACGCTCGGCGGCTTTCTGCGCGTAACCGGTCATGAACAGCACTTTCAGGCCCGGACGATGCTGGCGGGCGATTTCCGCCAGTTGCCGGCCATTCATCCCCGGCAGACCGACATCGGTCACCAGCAGATCCACGCGCATCTCCGATTCCAGCAGCGGCAGGGCGGCGCTGGCGTCGGCGGCTTCGTGGGCGAGGTAACCCAGCTCCTTGAGCAGATCGAGCACCAGCATGCGCACTGCCGGGTCATCTTCAACCACCACCACGGTTTCGCCACAGGTGGCCGTCGGCGCGGCACCGAGGGTTTCCACGACTGGCCGTTCCGGTTCCAGCAGGTTCAGGCGCGGCAAGTATAGGCGCACACAGGTGCCCTGATTCGGCAGACTGTCGAGGCTGACATGCCCGCCCGACTGTTGGGCGAAGCCATAAATCATCGACAGCCCGAGCCCGGTGCCCTGGCCGATCGGTTTGGTGGTGAAGAACGGATCGAACGCCTTGGCGCGCACCGACGGCGTCATGCCGGTGCCGTTGTCGCTGACCGCCAGCATCAGGTAGTCGCCGGCCTTGACCGGTTCGAGGGTGGTGATGTCGTTGCCGTCGAGGTAGACGTTGGCGGTTTCGATCAGCAGCTCGCCGCCATCGGGCATGGCGTCGCGGGCGTTGATCACCAGGTTGAGCAGGGCATTTTCCAGTTGGCTGACGTCGGTGCTGATCGGCCAGACATCGTCGGCCAGATTCAGTATGAGTTCGATCGGATCGCCCTTGGTGCGGCGGATCAAATCCTCCAGCGAATGAATCAGTTCGTTGACGTTGAGGGTCTTGCGGTCCAGCGACTGCCGGCGCGAGAACGCCAGCAGCCGATGGGTCAGCGCCGCCGCTCGGTTGGCCGACGACACCGCCGCTTCGGTGAAACGGCCGATTTCATCGGCGCGGCCGTCGGCGATGTAACGCTGCATCAGGTCCAGACTGCCGATGATTCCGGTGAGCATGTTATTGAAGTCGTGGGCGATACCGCCGGTGAGCTGGCCGACCGCCTCCATCTTTTGCGCATGGCGCAACGCGTCTTCGGCGCGCTCGCGTTCGAACATTTCGTTCTGCAGGCGTTGATTGGCCTGGGCCAGTTGTTCGGTGCGGGCGCTGACCCGTTCTTCCAGGGTTTCGTTGAGATTGCGCAAGGCTTCTTCGGTTTTTTTTCGTTCGGATTCGTCGATCACGAAAATATAGAAACCGTTGACTGAGCCGTCGGCGCCGTGGCGCGGCAGGTAATTCATCAGCGCATGGCGGTTGCTGCCGTCGCGATGCGGGGTGTACAGGCTGAACGAGCAGGGCCGCCCGGCCAGCGCTTCGGCGATATAGGGCGCGCGCAGGAAGTAGGCTTCTTCGCCGATCACTTCGCGAATGGTGCGGCCATACAGCTCCTGCGGCGTCAGGCCATACCAGTCCAGATACGCCGCATTGTTCAGGCGGAAGCGCTCTTCGTGGTCGACGTAACTGATGAGGATCGGCATTGCATTGATGATCAGCTGCAATTCCGTCTGGCTCTGGCGCAGCGCCTGCTCGGTGTGCTTGCGCTCGGTCAGATCCAGCGCGGCGCCGAGGAAGCGCACCGGTCGCCCGTGGTGATCCTTGTAACAGCGACCCCGGGCAAACACCCAGCGCAGTTCACCGTCGGCTTTCAGCAGGCGATATTCCTCGGCGTACTCGGTGCCGTGGGTGATGCAATGCTTGATGCTGCGGGCGATCAGGGCGCGGTCCTCGGGGTGCACGCCTTGCAGGTAATCGCTGATCGGCAACAGGCTGGCCAGCGCCGGGTCGATGCCGTGCAATTGGGCGAAATGCGCGTCGGCGATGAAGCGGTCTTCACCGATGTCCCAATCCCAGGTGCCGACCGCATCGGTGGCGGCCAGCGCCAGTTGCAGGCGTTCCTCGGTATCGCGCTGGGCCTTGAGGCTTTCGTCGGAGCGGCGTTGCAGTTCGAGGGCGATGCGTCGGCGCTCGTTGGTTTCGATAGCCGTCACCAGAATCCCCGCCACCTGGGTGTTTTCATCGCGGATGGGGCTGTAGGTCAGGTCCAGCCAGAAGTCGGATTCCTTGCCTTCACGTTGCAGGGTAAATCGTCGTTCGCTGTAGGTACGCACCTGGCCTTGTAGGACGGCTCGATAAATCGGGTCGGTAAAGTCCTGAAGTTCTGGCCATATAAGGTGCGCGGGCTGTCCGAAAGCGTGCGGATGCTTGCTCCCGGCGAGCATTGCAAAGCCATTGTTGTAGATCTGCGTGAGCTGCGGCCCCCACAACAGCAGCATCGGCATCGGTGAGTGAATCACGATGTCCACCGCGGTGCGCAGGCTTTGCGGCCAGGTGCCAGAAGCGCCCAACGGAGTGCGGCTCCAGTCGGTACGGGCGATCAGGGCTTGGGCGTCATCGGGGGAGGGTGCTGCGTTCATCACATGTATCCTGAGCGTCGGTCAGTGCGTTGGCATCTACTATTCTTGCACTTGCGGTAGACGCTGTATGACCCGTTACGTCACGACACTGGGTCATTTCTGTTAATTGAATGCTTCGCGGGTGCTATTTGCCATGGAAATCGACGCACTTTTGCTCCGTCTGTCGAGCCAGCACGGCTCTGACCTGTTCCTGTCCACGGGAGCGCCACCCAGTGCGCGCATCGATGGCGTGCTGACGCCGTTCAGCGAGCGGCCGTTCAAGCCCGGTGAGGTCGAGGCCATCGCCAACTCCTTGATGGACGCCGAGCAGCGGCGCGAGTTCGATCGGGATCTGGAAATGAACCTGGCGATTTCCCGTACGGGCGTCGGGCGTTTTCGGGTGAACATCTTCAAGCAACGCAATGATGTGTCAATCGTGATCCGCAACGTCAAACTCGATATCCCGCGATTCGAAGACCTGAAACTGCCGCCGGTACTGCTGGAAACGGTGATGCTCAAACAAGGGCTGATCCTGTTCGTTGGCGCCACCGACTCCGGTAAATCCACCTCGCTGGCAGCGCTGATTGACCACCGCAACCGCCACAGCAGCGGGCACATCATCACCATCGAAGACCCGGTGGAGTATATCCATCGGCACCAGCGCTCGATCATCAATCAACGCGAAGTCGGCGTCGATACCCGCAGTTTCCATGCGGCGCTGAAAAACACCCTGCGCCAGGCCCCGGACGTGGTGCTGATCGGCGAGATCCGCGACCGCGAAACCATGGAGCATGCGCTGACGTTTGCCGACACCGGGCATCTGGTGCTGTCGACGCTGCATGCGCACAACGCCAATCAAGCGCTGGACCGTATCGTCAATCTATTCCCCGAAGAGCGCCGCCCGCAGTTGCTGCATGCGCTGGGCAACAATCTCAAGGCCTTTGTTTCGCAACGGCTGGTGCGCACTGTTGATGGGCAGCGCCGGGCGGCGGTCGAAGTGATGCTTGGCACGCCGACCATCGCCGACCTGATCCGCCGCAACGAGTTGGGCGAACTCAAGGGCATCATGGAGAAGTCCGGCGAGGTCGGCATGCAGACCTTCGACGCGGCGCTGTACGGGCTGGTGGTGGAGGGCGTGATCAGTGAAGACGAAGCGCTCAAACATGCCGATTCGCAGAACAATCTGCGCCTGCGTTTGAAGCTGCACGCCGAGACGGGCCCGGCGCCCGCGCCTTCATCATCAGGCGAGTGGGGCTTGATGGACTGAACACCGTTCCCCTGTAGGAGCCAGCCTGCTGGCGATGGCGGCGTATCAGTTGATATTTGTATGGATGACACTTCGCTATCGCCAGCAGGCTGGCTCCTACAGGGGAACGGTGTTAGTCCGACAGCTCCGGGCGACTGCGAAACTGCTCCAGCGCTTCAGGATTGGCCAACGCATCGGTATTTTTCACCGGCTCGCCATGCACCACATTGCGCACCGCGAGTTCCACCACCTTGCCGCTGATGGTGCGCGGAATATCGGTCACCGCGACGATCTTCGCCGGGACATGGCGCGGTGTGGTGTTGGCGCGGATCACCTGGCGGATCTGCTGTTGCAGGGCGTCATCCAGCGTCAAGCCATCCTGCAGACGGACAAACAGCACTACGCGCACATCGTCCTGCCATTGCTGTCCGATCGCCACGCTGTCCAGCACCTGCGGGACTTTCTCGACCTGACGATAGATTTCCGCCGTGCCGATGCGCACGCCGCCGGGGTTGAGCACCGCGTCGGAGCGGCCGTGGATCAGCATCCCGCCGTGGGGCAATTGCTCGGCGTAGTCGCCCTGGGCCCAGACGCCGGGGAACAGGCTGAAATAGGATTTGCGCAGCTTTTCGCCGTCAGGGTCGTGCCACAGGCCGACGGGCATGGCTGGGAAGTGCCGGGTGCAGACCAGTTCGCCTTTTTCGCCGATCACTGCGACGCCTTTGTCATTCCATACTTCAACGGCCATGCCCAGGCTCTTGCCCATGATCTCGCCTCGGCGCACGGGCGACAGCGGGTTGCCGTTGACGAAGCACGACACCACATCGGTGCCGCCGGACATCGACGCCAGGCACACATCGCGCTTGAAGTCGCGGTAGACGAAGTCGTAGCTCTGCGGCGACAGCGCGGAACCGGTACACAGCAAGGTCTTCAGGCTACTCAGATCATGGCTGTGCGCAGGCTTCAAGCCGCTGCTTTCCAGTGTCGCGAGAAACTTCGGGCTGGTGCCGAACACGCTGATGCGCTCGTCGTCGATCAGATCCAGCAGTCGTTCATGGCCGGGGTGAAACGGCGAACCGTCATACAGCACTACTGCGCTGCCGACGGCTAGAGCCGAGACCAGCCAGTTCCACATCATCCAGCCGCAAGTGGTGTAGTAGAACAACCGGTCACCGGGGCCGAGATCGACGTGCAGGCCATGCTCCTTGGCATGCTGCAGCAGTACGCCGCCGGTGCTGTGCACGATGCATTTGGGTACGCCGGTGGTGCCGCTGGAATACAGCACGTACAACGGATGATTGAACGGCACCGGGACAAACCGCGGTTCGCTGCCGGGTTGGTAAAAGTCGTCCCACAACGTCACGTTGGCGTGGCTGTGGTAATCCTCGACATGGGCCTGCGCGCGAGCGTAGGGGACGATGATCAACTGCTGCAGCGACGGCAGTTGCGCGAGGATTTCGTTGACCTTGGTGGTCTGGTCGATGTCTTTGCCGGCGTAACGGTAGCCGGCGCAGGTGATCAACACTTTGGGTTCGATCTGGCCGAAACGGTCGATCACCCCGTGGGTGCCGAAGTCCGGCGACGAGCACGACCAGATCGCGCCGAGGCTGGTGGTCGCGAGCATCGCCACCAGGGTCTGCCAGGTGTTGGGCATGCACGCGGCCACGCGGTCGCCGAGGCCGACACCGGCGGCTTGCAGGCTGGCCTGAAAACCGGCGACGTGCTCGGCCAGTTCGGCCCAGGTCAGCTGTTCGCGCTGACCGTTTTCCGCCACGGCGATCACTGCAACGGCATCGTCACGACGGCGCAGCAGGTGTTCGGCAAAATTCAGGGTCGCGCCGGGAAACCATTCGGCACTGGGCATCTGCGCGCCTTCACGCAGGACGGCGTCGGGCTGGGTGTGAAAGCGGATGTCGAAGAGGTCGACGATCGCCTGCCAGAACGCTTCGCGCTGATCCACGCTCCAGCGGTGCAGGTCGGTGTAGCTGCTCAGGGCCAGACCATGACGCTGATTGATATCGCGGCGGAACTGATCCATGCGCGATTGGGCGATACGCTCGGCATCGGGTTGCCAGAGGAGGTCGGACATTGGTTTGCCTCTTGTTGTGTTGTGCAAGCACGCAGGCCAGGGTGTAGCACTTAATTCTGTGGCGAGGGAGCTTGCTCCCGATCGGCTGCGCAGCAGTCGTAAATTGCCGGGGGCGCCTTCGCCACCCAGCGGGAGCAAGCTCCCTCGCCACAGCGGTTTCGCGTCGTTTATTGCGCCAACCAGCCCCCATCAATATTCCACGCCGCCCCCCGCACCTGGCTGCCAGCCTCGCTGCACAGGAACAACACCAATTCCCCCAGATGCTGCGGCGTAACGAACTCCAGCGACGGCTGCTTCTCCGCCAGCAAATCATGCTGCGCCTGCTGCGGATCGACGCCTTTGGCCGCACGATCGTCGATCTGCTTCTGCACCAGTGGCGTCAGCACCCAGCCCGGGCAGATCGCGTTGCAAGTGACGTTGCTGGTGGCTGTTTCCAGGCCAACCACTTTGGTCAAGCCGATCACCCCATGCTTGGCCGCAACATACGCAGCCTTGCCAGTCGAACCCACCTGACCATGCACCGAGGCAATGTTGACGATCCGCCCCCAGCCCTTGGCGCGCATGCCCGGCAGGCTCAGGCGGGTGCTGTGGAACACCGATGACAGGTTGATCGCGATGATCGAGTCCCAGCGCTCCACCGGAAACTCCTCCACGGCCGCCACGTGCTGAATCCCGGCGTTGTTGACCAGAATGTCGACGCCGCCGAATTCGCGTTCGGCGTAAGCGATCATGTCGGCAATCTGCGCCGGGTCGCTGACGTCCGCCGGATGATGACCGACCTTGCCACCAAACTGGCCGACTTCGGCGATCACGCTCGAGGCATCACCGAAACCGTTGAGAATCAGGTTGGCGCCGGCCTTGGCCAGGCTCAGGGCGATGCCCAGACCGATGCCGCTGGTGGAACCGGTAACCAGTGCGGTCTTGCCCGAAAGAGTCGTCATGAATACCTCACACAATGCCAGTGGCGTAGAAAGTGCCAATCACTACGAAGACCGCCAGGGTCTTGATCAGCGTAATACAGAAAATGTCTTTATAGGCTTCGCGGTGGGTCAGGCCAGTGACCGCCAGCAGGGTGATCACCGCGCCGTTGTGCGGCAGGGTGTCCATGCCGCCGCTGGCCATCGCGGCCACGCGGTGCAGCACTTCCAGCGGAATGTTCGCCGCGTGCGCCGCCGCGATGAACTGCTCGGACATCGCTGCCAGCGCGATGCTCATGCCGCCCGATGCCGAACCGGTGATACCCGCCAGCAGGGTCACGGTGATCGCTTCGTTGACCAGCGGATTGGGGATTTGCTTGAGCCAGTCGGCCAGTACCAGAAAACCCGGCAACGAAGCGATTACCGCACCGAAACCGTATTCCGAGGCGGTGTTCATCGCCGCCAGCAGTGCGCCGCTGACCGCGCTTTTGCTGCCTTCGGCGAGTTTGCTGCGAATCGCCTTGAAGCCGAACACCAGCACCATCAGGATGCCGATCAGCAATGCCGCCTGCACCGCCCAGATCGCCGTGAGCTTGGCGATTTCCGTGGTCACCGGCGTGGCCATCCCCGGCAACGCGAGGCTGTGGGTCTTGCCGTACCACTGCGGAATCCACTGGGTGAACAGCAGGTTCATGATGCCCACTGCCAGCAGTGGCGACAGGGCGATCCATGGGTTTGGCAGCTGCAGGTCTTCGGCAGTTTCCGGCTCGTTACGCAGCTCGGTGCCATAACCTTCGCCGGCGCGCTGGGCCTTGTTGCGTTGGCGCTGCAGGAACAGCATGCCGGCGCAGAACACGAAAATCGTGCCGATCACCCCCAGCCACGGCGCGGCCCATGCGGTGGTGTTGAAGAAGGTGCTGGGGATGATGTTCTGAATCTGCGGCGTGCCGGGCAGGGCGTCCATGGTGAACGAGAATGCGCCGAGGGCGATGGTTGCCGGGATCAGGCGCTTGGGGATATTGCTCTGGCGGAACATTTCCGCGGCAAACGGATACACCGCAAACACCACCACGAACAACGATACGCCGCCGTAGGTGAGCAGGGCGCAGACCAGCACGATCACCAGCATCGCCTGGCGAGTGCCGAGCAGGCGAATCGCTGCGGCCACGATCGAACGGGAGAACCCCGACAATTCGATTAACTTGCCGAACACGGCGCCGAGCAGGAATACCGGGAAATACAGTTTGATGAAACCGACCATTTTCTCCATGAACACCCCGGTGAAGGCAGGGGCGACGGCGGAGGGGTCAGTGAGCAGAACGGCGCCGAGGGCGGCAATCGGGGCGAAGAGGATGACGCTGTAGCCACGGTAGGCGGCAAGCATCAGCAGCGCGAGGGCTGCCAAAGCGATGATCACACTCATGGAGTGTCTCCAGGGATTGTTATTTTTGTGGGTGTTGCCAGGTAGGAGGGAGCTATAGCGAGATGTGTGCCAGCTTTGTAACGCGTTGAAATATATAGGTTTTATTTGTTTTTGCGTTGAACTGTTCGAAGATTTGTCTCGATAGTGAGACTGCTTTGAAGCGAAAAGATCGCAGCCTTCGGCAGCTCCTACATGGAATGTCCGTATCTACCCCGTAGGAGCTGCCGAAGGCTGCGATCTTTTGATCTTGAAGTGAATGTCTCACTAGCGAGACTAAATCTCTTTATTGAGACTCGGCGATACCCAAGGCCAACATCTTCTTGTACAACGTCGACCGCCCCAACCCCAACCGAGCCGCCGCCTCCGGCACTTTGCCCGCACATTGCGCGAGAGCAGATTCGATCAACTGCCGGTCAAACCGCTGCCGCGCCTGGGCAAAAGTCTCTTCCGCCAACGGTACCAGCGTGGTTGCAGACGGACGTTCAACCGGTGTGAAGGTGCCGATCGCAGCGTGAATATCCTCTTCGCTGAGGATCAGGTCATCGCTGAGCAGCGCCGCGCGTTCCAGCACGTTGCGCAACTCACGGATGTTGCCCGGCCACGCATGTTGTCCGAGCAATTCCAGCGCTGCGCGACTCAGCTCATGCTGGCTGCGCAGCTCTTCAAGGATCGCCTCGCTGAGCGCTGGCAGATCGTCGAGGCGCTCGCGCAGTGGCGGGACCTGGATCGGCAGCACGTTGAGGCGGTAATACAGATCGGCGCGGAACTCGCCGCGCTTGATCGCGGCTTGCAGATCGGTCGACGTCGCCGCGATCACTCGCACATCGCTCTGGATCACGTCGTTGGAGCCAACCGGCTCGAACTCCTTTTCCTGCAGCACCCGCAGCAGTTTGCTTTGCAGCGGCAACGGCATGTCGCCGATCTCATCGAGAAACAGCGTACCGCCCTGAGCGATCTGCAACTTGCCGGTGCGACCCTTGCGGTCGGCGCCGGTAAACGCACCGGGGGCAGTACCGAAGAATTCGGCTTCCAGCAGCGCTTCGGGAATCGCCGCGCTGTTGATGCTGACGAACGCCTTGTGCGCGCGGGGCGAGGCGCTGTGAATCGCCTGAGCCAGCAACTCCTTGCCGGTGCCGGTTTCGCCGAGCAGCAACACCGGGGATTCGGCGCTGGCGCTGCGGCGGGCGCGGCGCTTGACCTCGAGGCTGGCGCTGCTGGTGCCGATGAAATGGGCGAAGTTGTATTTGGTCTGCCGCGCTCTTAGCAGGGAGCGGGTCGAGGCCAGTTCTTCCTGCATGCTCAGGTAGCGCTTGAGCATCGGCGACAGGCTGCGCAATTCATCGAACAGGGCAAACCCGATGGCGCCAATCACCGCCCCGGCGTCGTCGTGGATTGGCAGGCGCATCACCACCAGCGGCTCTTTCGGTGTGTCCTGCATGTCCAGAAGGATTGGCCGGCCGGTGCGCACCACTTCACGCAGCAGGCTGCCGGGGATCACGCTTTCGCAGGGTTTGCCGATGGCTTTTTTCGCCGACTCCAGCCCAAAACGCCGGGCATAGCGTTCGTTCATCCAGACGATGTTCGCATCACGATCGACAATCACCGTGCCTTCGCTGGACTGCTCGATGATCTCGAACAGCGAGCGGATCGCCAGCGTGCGCACGCGTTGGTAGTCCTTGAGGCTTTCGGAGGTGTTCATGCGTGAGTTGGTCCGGAGTTTGGGTTGTCTGTTCGGGCCTCTTCGCTGGCAAGCCAGCTCCCACAGGTTTCTTTGGTGTACCCCATATTTGGATACAACCCAAATCCCTGTGGGAGCTGGCTTGCCAGCGAAAGTCGCGACTCGGTATCAAGGCTAGCGCCGATTATGCCTACCCCGGATGCGCCGCCGCCAACAGCTCTTTGGTGTAAGGATGCTGCGGCGAGTCGAACACCTCGTGGCTGGCACCGCGCTCGACTACCTTGCCATCCTTGATCACGATCATGTCATGCGCCAGCGCTCGCACCACCGCCAGGTCGTGGCTGATGAACAGGTAGGTCAGGCCATGTTTTTCCTGAAGGTCGCGGAGCAGGGCGACCACTTGTTTCTGCACTGTACGGTCGAGGGCCGAGGTCGGCTCGTCGAGCAGGATCAGCGCCGGTTTCAGCACCAGCGCCCGGGCGATGGCGATGCGCTGGCGCTGGCCGCCGGAAAATTCGTGCGGGTAGCGATGACGGCTTTCCGGATCCAGGCCAACTTCCTTGAGTACACGGATCACCTGAGCATCGCACTCTTCGGCGCTGGACTGACAATGCACCTCCAGTCCTTCGCTGATGATCTGCGCCACGGACATCCGTGGACTGAGGCTGCCGAACGGGTCCTGAAAAACCACCTGCATCTGCCGACGCCACGGTCGCAATTGCTTCTGATCGAGGCCGTCGAGGGCGGTGCCCTGAAAACGGATACTGCCCTCGGAGTCGAGCAACCGCAGAATCGCCTGGCCCAGGGTCGACTTGCCCGAGCCGGATTCACCGACAATGCCCAGCGTCTTACCGCGCTGGATATTCAGGCTGATGCCGTCCACCGCACGCAAGTATTGTTTGCGCTGGAACAGACCGCCGCCGACGATGAACTCGACCCGTAGATCAGCCACCTCCAGCACGTTCTCGCGCTCGTCCCGGGGCAGGGCTTCGCCCTCCGGTTCGGCATTCAGCAGCACGCAGCTGTAAGGGTGCTTCGGTTCGGTAAACAGGGTTTCGCACGGCGCCTGCTCGACGATTTCGCCAGCCTTCATCACGCACACCCGTTGCGCAATGCTGCGCACCAGATTGAGGTCGTGGCTGATCAGCAGCAGCGACATGCCCAAGCGTTGTTGCAAGGATTTGAGCAGCAGCAGGATCTTGCGCTGCACCGTCACATCCAACGCCGTGGTCGGCTCGTCAGCGATCAGCAGTTCCGGCTCGCAAGCCAGGGCCATGGCGATCATCACCCGTTGCCGCTGGCCGCCGGACAGCTGATGCGGATAGGCCTTGAGGCGCTCTTTGGGCTTCTGAATACCCACCAGTTCCAGCAGTTCAAGAATGCGCAGTTGCGCCGCTTTACCGCCCAGGCCGCGATGCACCAACAGCGTTTCGCCGATCTGCTTTTCAATGGTGTGCAGCGGGTTGAGCGAGGTCATCGGCTCCTGGAAGATCATTGCGATCCGATTGCCGCGTAGCTCACGCAAGACCTTTGGATCGGCGCCGAGCAATTCCTGGCCGCGATAGCGAATGCTGCCGCTGGTTTGCGCATCACCTTCGGGGAGCAGTTGCAGGATCGAATGCGCGGTCACCGATTTGCCCGAGCCCGACTCGCCGACCAGCGCCAGGCACTCGCCGGGGCGGATGTCCAGGCACAGGTTGCGCACCGCCGGCTGGCCATGGAAGGCGACGTTCAGGTCACGGATTTCGATCAGGTTATCAGTCATGGTCACACTTCAGGATCGAGGGTCGAACGCGTCACGCAACGCTTCGCCGATGAACACCAGTAAAGAAAGAATCAGCGCCAGGGTGAAAAATGCGGTCAGCCCGAGCCACGGCGCTTGCAGGTTCTGTTTGCCCTGGCCGATCAGCTCGCCCAGCGAGGCACTGCCGGCGGGCATGCCGAAACCGAGGAAGTCGAGAGCGGTGAGGGTGGAAATCGCCCCGGTCAGAATGAACGGCAGGTAACTCAGCGTCGCGTTCATCGCATTCGGCAGGATGTGCCGGACAATCACCTTGCGGTCGCTCAGACCCAACGCGCGCGCCGCTTTGACATATTCCAGATTACGCCCGCGCAGGAATTCGGCGCGCACCACATCGACCAGCGCCAGCCATGAAAACAGCGCCATGATCCCCAGCAGCCACCAGAAATTCGGCTCGACGAAACCGGACAGGATGATCAGCAGGTACAGCACCGGCAATCCGCTCCAGACCTCCAGCAGGCGCTGCCCGAACAGATCGACCCAACCGCCGTAATAGCCTTGCAGGGCGCCGGCAGCAATGCCGATCAGCGCGCTGACGGCGGTCAGCATCAGGGCAAACAAGATCGATACCCGGGCACCGAAAATCACCCGCGCCAACACATCACGCGCCTGATCGTCGGTACCGAGCCAGTTGACCTTTGAGGGCGGGCTCGGCGCAGGTTGGTTGAGGTCGTAATTGGGCGTGTCATCGCTGAACGGGATCGGCGGGAACAGCAGCCAGCCACCGTCCTTGCGGATCAGGTTCTGCACATAGTCACTGCGGTAATCGGCCTGGAACGGCAGTTGCCCGCCAAACTCCTGTTCGGTGTAGCGCTTGAAGACCGGGAAGTAGAGCTGGTTCTGGTAGCTCACCACCAGTGGTTTGTCATTGGCGATCAGTTCACCGCCTAGCGTCACCACAAACAGTCCAATAAACAGCCACAACGACCACCAGCCACGGCGGTTTTTCTTGAATCGGGCAAAACGGCGACGGCCCAGAGGCGAGAGCTTGAACATCAGGCATTCCTCGCGGCGAAGTCGATACGCGGATCGACCAGGGTGTAGCACAGGTCGCCGATCAGTTTTATCAAGAGGCCAAACAGCGTGAAGATGAACAGTGAACCGAACACCACCGGATAGTCTCGGGAAACCGCCGCTTCGTAGCTCATGCGGCCGAGGCCGTCGAGAGAGAAGATCACTTCGATCAACAGCGAACCGGCAAAGAACACACTGATGAACGCCTGCGGAATCCCCGAGACTACCAGCAGCATCGCGTTGCGGAATACGTGGCCGTAAAGCACGCGTCGTTCGCTCAGGCCTTTGGCGCGCGCGGTGACCACATACTGGCGGGTGATTTCATTGAGGAAAGAGTTCTTGGTGAGGATCGTCAGCGTGGCAAAGCCGCCGATCACCAGCGCCGTCACTGGCAGCACCAGATGCCAGAAGTAATCGGCGATCTTGCCCAGGGTCGACAGTGATTCGAAGTTGTCGGATACCAGTCCGCGCACCGGGAACCAGTTCAATGACGTGCCACCGGCAAACACCACGATCAGAAACATCGCGAACAGAAACGCCGGCATCGCGTAGCCGATGATGATCGCGGTGCTGCTCCAGATGTCGAAATGGCTGCCGTGATGCACCGCTTTGCGGATGCCCAGCGGGATCGACACCAGATAGGTGATCAGCGTCGCCCACAAGCCGAGGGAAATGGTCACCGGCATTTTTTCCAGAATCAAATCGGTGACCGTCGCGCCGCGGAAAAAGCTTTTGCCGAAGTCCAGCTGTGCGTAGTTCTTGAGCATCAGCCACAGGCGTTCATGCGCCGGCTTGTCGAAACCGTATTGCTTTTCGATGTCCTTGATCAGTTGCGGATCGAGGCCACGGCTGGCACGCGAAGTGTTGCTCATGGTTTCGCTGGCACTGCCACCGACACTCGCACCGCCGATCCCTTGCAGATGGGCGATGGCCTGTTCGACCGGTCCACCGGGCGCCGCCTGAATGATCACGAAATTGACCAGCAGGATGATCACCAGCGTCGGAATGATCAGCAGCAGGCGCCGCAGAATGTATGCCCACATCAGTGCGGTCCTCCGGGTCTGCCACGGCCGATTTTCTCGGCGGTCATCTGCTGGTTGGTCAATGGCGTGCTGCTGATTTCCCACCAGCTCTCGATGGCTTCGTCATTGCTGGCCTGGATCGCCGGCATGCCGAAACGGTTCCACCAGACGGTCGAGGTGCCTGGCGGGTAATAGTTGGGAATCCAGTAGTAGTTCCATTGCAGCACCCGGTCCAGGGCGTGGGCGTAGTGCAACATGTCGCTCTGGGTCGAGGCGCGGATCAGGCCGTTGATCAATGTGTCGACCGCCGGATTTTTCAGCACCATGTAGTTATTGGCGCCGGGATCGTTAGCCGATATCGAACCGAAGTAGTTGAGCAACTCGCCACCCGGAGACGTGCTGACCGGGTAGCCGGTGACAATCATGTCGTAGTCACGGCTCATCAGGCGATTGACGTATTGCGAGGAGTCGATGCGACGGATATTCAGGTCGATACCGATCTGTTTCAGCGTGCGTTTGTAAGGCAGCAGCAGGCGATCCATGCCGTTCTGGCTGACCAGAAAGGTAAAGCTCAGCGGCTCGCCCTCGGCGTTGACCAGTTGATCGCCATCAGGTTTCCAGCCGGCCTGTTCGAGCAACTGCAGCGCTTGCAGCTGTTTGTCGCGGATCAGGCCGCTGCCATCGGTTTTCGGCGCCTCGAAGACCTGAGTGAAGACCTCGTCGGGAACCTGCCCGCGCAACGGCTCGAGGATTTTCAGTTCGGCGGCATCTGGCAGCTCGCGGGCGGCCAGTGCGGTGTTGGAGAAATAGCTTTGCTGGCGGATGTACATGTTGCGCATCATCTGCCGGTTGCTCCACTCGAAATCCCAGAGCATCGCCAGCGCCTGGCGTACCCGACGGTCCTGAAACATCGGTTTCTGCAGATTGAACACGAAACCCTGAGCCGATTGCGGAGCCTCGGTGGCCAGATGGGCCTTCTGCAAACGACCGTCACTCAGCGCAGGGCTGTCGTAACCGATCGAATAGCCGGTGGCGGAAAACTCGCGGTTGTAGTCATAGGCACCGCCGCGCAACACCTGGCGTGCGACATCGGTGTCGCCGAAATACTCGATGCTGAAGTGATCGAAGTTGTACAGGCCACGACTGACCGGCAGATCCTTGCCCCACCAGTCCGGGTTGCGCTCAAAGGTGATGCTGCGCCCGGAGTCAACCTTGCCAACCCGATACGGGCCGCTGCCCAGTGGAGGTTCATAGCCACCGCCGCCAGCGAAGTCACGGGTTTTCCACCAGTGCTCGGGAAATACCGGCAGGGTGGCGATGTCCAGCGGCAAGGTGCGGTTCTCGTTGCTTTTGAAGTCGAAGCGCACGGTCAGCGGCGCTTCCACTTCCACGCCTTTGACGTCGGCGAACTGCGTGCGATAGCGCAGGCTGCCCTGGGTCATCAGCAGGTCATAGGTGTAGCGCACGTCTTCGGCAGTGATCGACTTGCCGTCAGCGAAGCGTGCCTTGGGATCGATGAAAAAGCGCAGCGACAGGCCATCTTCCGAGCGCTCCATCTTTTGTGCCACCAGGCCGTAGACGGTGTAAGGCTCATCCATCGAACGCTGGGCCAGCGGCGAATAGAGCATGCCGTCGATCTGGGTGACGCCGATGCCTTTGTCTATATAAGGCAGGATGTGATCGAAATGCCCGATCTCTATCGCCGAACGGCGCAGGGTGCCACCCTTGGGCGCCTGCGGATTGGTGTAGTCGAAGTGGCTGAAACCGGCCGGGTATTTGGCAGGTTCGCCATAGACGGTCAACGCGTGTTGCGGGGTAGCGTCCACACCAGCGGCGCCCAACAGCAGGGCCACGGCAGTGAACAGCAAGGTCGGGAAAGCCAGTCGCATTGTCAGCCTTAAGCCGGGTGATCGATAAGCGCAATTTGTACGCGAGCGGCGCGTCAGTCGCCAGCCGTATCCTGTAACCAAAACACAACGGCCCACCAAAAGGCGGGCCGTTGCACAGCAGACCGGACGCGGGATCAGTCCTGGCGGCTGGTGACTTCGAGCAGGTGATAACCGAACTGGGTCTTCACCGGGCCTTGCACGACGTTGATCGGCGCGCTGAAGACCACGGTGTCGAATTCCTTGACCATCTGGCCAGGACCGAACGAACCCAGGTCGCCGCCCTGACGGCTGGACGGGCAGGTGGAGTTGGCCTTGGCGACTTCGGCGAAATCAGCACCGCCTTCGATCTGGGCCTTGAGTTCGTTGCACTTGTCTTCGCTGGAAACCAGGATGTGGCGGGCAGTGGCTTTAGCCATGGGGAAAATCTCCAATCTATTTCAGTAAAGTGTGGAGCCTACCGGATTCAGTAAGCGATTTCTCGGCAAAGTTCCACTCGGTACATTGACGTACATCTACAGTTGCGCTGCCTTCAGGCGCATCGCGTGCTCGACATAGAGTCCGATGGAATCAAGACCGGGTTTGCGCAAACCGTCTGGACGACGCAGGCTGGCGAGATGATTGAGGGGGTAGTCGGAGCGGATGACCCGGCCCAGATGCGAGCTGTAGCGGCCGACGAAACCATCGTTCTGTCCGGCCTCGATGACAAAATGGCCCGCCAGTGCCCGGCAGACGGCATGTACCGGATCCATTGTCTGTAACAAATCGTCTTGCAGCGTACCGCTCCAGGAATAGTAGTGAACGCCGTTGACCTGCTCCGCACCTTGACCGCCCCAGGTCGCGGGCAGGCCTTGCGGGTACTTTCTGTTGAATTGGCCGACACCTGTGGTCGTCAGAGCGTTGAGTGCCGCCACGGCTTGCTGTGGCAGGGCTTGTTGACCGCTGAGCAGCGACAGGAGGTCCGCGAATCGGCTTGCCAGTTGTTCCGCCACCTGCTCCGGCAGGCTCCCCGGAATCAATGCGCGGCGCAATGCATCAGCGAGTTCCGAGCCGTGGTTGGGGCCGCTGACCGAGGTGACCGAAGCGATTTTTTCCGGCGCCAGCGCAGCGGCGTAACGACAGGCCAACGCGCCCTGGCTATGTCCGATCAGGTTGACCTTGCCGGCGCCTGTTCCTTGCAGAACACGTTCGATCTGCGACATCAATTGCTGGCCGCGTACTTCGTTGTCATGGGTCGCAGACAGCTGCGGCACAAACACTTGTCCGCCAGCCTCTCTCAGCGCTTGCTTGACATCATGAAAAAGCTCGAAACGGCCGATACGGTCAAACCCGAACAGGCCATGGACCAAAAGGATGGGGTAGCGAGTTGTCGCATTCCGTTGCATGTTCCTGCCTCTTTTGCTGATGCTGGTCAGTGGTTGGTGCGTGCCACTGTAAAACAGGCCTGCGGGTTGGCGATGTCTGAAAAATCCTCGGAGTGGAGGGGAATCTGGACTAAAAATGGTGCGAATTTTCGTTTCTGCTTGAGGGGCTAGTCGGAACATTTGGCAATCTTTTGCCGCGTATGGACCGATTCGCTGCCGTCTGCCTACGTCGTGCGGCGTGTTTACCTCGGGGGTGCGGGGCTTCGGGCTGACTTCGCCCATTCGCTGGATGATGTTCAATGGAATTCGTTCGACGCTGCCTTGATGGTGGCGTTCTATCCAAGGAATGGAGCTGCGAATGTCTATCTACGAAGTCACTAGCGAGTCTTGTGCAATGCCGGCAGAAAATGCCTTCCCCTTGTCGGTTGCCACCGAGGGGGCTGGTCATCTGAGCCTGAAGGTGGACGGTGAAAATCTCGAATTCAGCTATCGGCCGATACCTGCACCGGCGTCATCGCCAGCCTTGTACCTGTCTGCCCCGGTGATCGAAGTGTTGGAGGGCGGGATGCTTGATCCTTCTCTGAGCAACGCCTTCGTCAGGATTGCGCCATATCCGAACATGCTCTGCGGCGACAAACTGGTGCTGAGCTGGCAAGGGCTCGACGATGAAGGACTGGCTTATAGTCATGAAGCCACTCGCTCGGTAAGCGAAGGTCAGGTGGGCGCGGAAATCGTCTTTGTCATAAAAGGTCAGCACGTTGCGGCGCTGGAGCGTGGCTCACTGGAGGTTTACTGGACGCTGCACAGCGTTGCACTGTCCCATCCGGTGTCATCCCGTCGCCTGCAACTGGATGTGGGCGATCCCGAGCCTGGGCTGCTTGCACCAATCATTGAAGAAACAGTCGGTGGAACGCTCGACCCATCCCGTGTTCCGCAGGGGACAAATGTCATCGTCCGGCCCTATGCCCGGATGGCTGCCGGTGACCGCATCAGCCTGTCCTGGCAGGGCGCCGAGGGGATGCCGGTGTTCAATGATGTGCTGATCGTAGAACCGTTTGCCGTTGGTCAGGCGCTGTCTTTCTGGATAACCGCCGATCGCATCTCGGCTCATTCCACACAAGAGGTGAGCGTCAGTTACCGGGTTGAATCAGCAGCGGCGCAGGTGAGGAACTCCGTGAACTCGCGAGTTCTGATCGCACCGTTGATTCGAGGAGATCTTGCGGCACCCCAGGTGCTGGAAGCACAAGACGGTGAGCTGGAGGCTGCAGACACCGTGGACGGGGTTACCGTGGTGATTGGCGATGCCCAGGCCGAGGAAGGAGAGTTGGTGTACCTGAAATGCGATGGCGAGTACTTCAGTCATCGCGATGACCGGGACATCACTCGGGAAAACGCCGGGCAGCCTCTGGTATTCATCGTGCCGTACCGCTTCTGGCGCGAGCATCGGGAAACCGTAGTGCAGGTATCGTATTTGGTGGAGCGACTGGATGATGCCAGTCAGGCTTCCGGTATTACCCGCATTCGGGTGCGGGCGTAACCCTGGATTGAGCGATGGTTCGACCTTTGCGGGTTTTTGATTCGACCCGCAAAGGCGGTTCTGACCGTCAGGTTTTAAGCCGTTTGGCCGCGTTCGACAACAACTGCTCCGTTGCACTGAACCCCAGGCAACCATCGGTGACCGATACGCCATAGCGCAGGGCAGGGCTCAAAGGCTGACAGCCCTCGAACAGATGGGATTCGATCATCATGCCGATCAAGGTGCGATCACCTTGCAGGCGTTGTTCGAGCACCTCGTTGAACACGTCAGGCTGGCGCAGTGGATCCTTGCCGCTGTTCGCGTGGCTGCAGTCGACCATGATACGGCTCGGTATCTTCAGGCGGTTCAGGTCGGCATGTACCCGGGCGACGCTTTCGCGATCGTAGTTCGGGCCTTGATGACCACCGCGCAGTACCAGGTGCGTATCGGGGTTGCCGGGTGTCTGAATGATTGCCGGGTGCCCTTGGCTGTCGACGCCGAAGTGTCGATGCGGGTGGGCTGCCGAACGCATGGCATCGACAGCCACGGTTACGCCACCGTCGGTGCCGTTCTTGAAGCCAACGGGCATGCTCAGGCCGCTGGCCATTTCCCGATGGATCTGCGACTCGGTGGTGCGTGCACCGATGGCAACCCAACTGAGCAGGTCGTCGAAGTAGCCGGCGGCCATTGGTTGCAGCAGCTCGGTCGCGATGGGCAGTCCCAGGCGGATCATCTCAAGCATCAATTCACGCGACAGGGTCAGGCCGGCGGCCATGTCATCGCTGCCATCGAGTTGCGGATCGTACGCCAGGCCTTTCCAGCCGACGGTGGTGCGTGGTTTTTCGATGTAGGCGCGCATCACCAGCAACATCTCGTCGCTGACTTCATGGGCCAGGCGGGAAAGTTTTTCGGCGTATTCGAGTGCGGAGCGCGGGTCATGAATCGAGCAAGGGCCGACGACGACCAGCAGACGATGGTCTTCGCCATTGAGAATCGCGCGGACCGCCTGGCGGTGGGCTGCGACTTGCTGGGCGAGGGCATTGCTCAGGGGCAATTGCTGTTTGAGCTGTAACGAGCTGGGCAGACGCAGGGTCAGTGCTTCGTTGGCAGAGTTCAGGGTGGTCAGTGGCAGAGCAGAAACAGACGAGTTCATATTCGGGATTCCTGGGCTGGCGGCGGGTGCTTCCCGCTCACTCGGCCCTACTGGGGTGTTCGACAATTGGCCGTATTGGCTGCGTGTGAGTGCTTGCCACCTGTGGGTGACCGATCGGAGGCGGCAGGCTGTCCCGAGCGGAGGCTGCTAAATCGCCAGGCGGTAAAAGTGTCGTAACGGTAATAAGTGGCGTAGTTCATGTGGTGATTCCTCAAAGTGTCTGGTGTGTTGCTGAAAAAATTCGGGCCTGAAAAAACAAAACCCCCGGTCGGGAGGCCGACCGGGGGTTGAGAATTCTCTGGTAGGCGACCCGTTTTCATGGGCGCCGTGTGGGTATCAGGCGCGCCAGTGGCTAAACCAATACCCAAAATAAAAGCTTGCTGGAGCGCAAACGTCATTCGCCCGGGCAGCCGCAACCGAGCGCAGGGCGCTGGCGGAACGAAGCTGTGAGAGGGCGTTGAACATGGTTTGTCTCCGATGAATGCGCCGAGCTTACTAGAGGCCTGTACGCCTGAGCAATCAGAAATTGCTATCGCTCATTCAAGGCGTTACCTATCGTTCTGGTGCCTCGGACGTTGTGACACACTGAGATTTTGCGCAAGCCCAAGGATGAATAATGTCGACGTTCACCATTGCTGCAGCCCAATCGTTTTCCGTTGCCGGTGATCTGGCGGCGAACATCGCCTGTCATTTGCGCTTCATGGCCGTGGCGGCTGAGCAGGGCGTCGAGCTGCTGGTGTTCCCGGAGCTGTCGCTGACAGGCTACGAAGGCCAGATGGCCGCCGACCTGGCAATCGATCCGCAGGACACGATGCTGCAACCCTTGCGCGATTGCGCTCGCGAGCTGGGCCTCACCGCTGTCGTCGGCATGCCGATTCGACACGAGGACAGTGCGCAGGTATTGATCGGCGCGCTGACGTTAGCCGGGGACGGTTCTCTCAAGGTTTACAGCAAACAACATTTGCACAGTGGCGAAGAACTCTTTTATGCCTCTGGGGCTGGTGGTTCTGCCTTGCGAATAGGCAGCGATACCGTCGCGCTGGCGGTCTGTGCTGATTTTTCCCACGCCAGTCACGCGGCAGCGGCCGCCGAGGTTGGCGCCGACCTGTACGCAGCAGGCGTGCTGATTGGCGAGAAAGGTTATGGCGTAGATAGCGCAATACTGCAGGGCTATGCCCAAAACCACTCAATGGCGGTGCTGATGGCCAATCACGCCGGGCTCACGGGTGGATGGCAATCGGCGGGTCGCAGTGCAGTCTGGTCTGAAAATGGCACGCTGGTCGCCGCCGCGCCAGGCCCTGGTGAACTGTTGGTCGTCGCGCGACGTGATGCCGGCGAATGGCAGGGACGGGTAGTACCCGTGGTGGTGGGGCAATGACTTACCGTTTGCGTCGCGCCGAACCGTCTGATCGGGTATTTGCCCGAGAGCTGACGTGTCAGAACATGCTGCGCTATTACATTGCCCATGATCTGCTGTGGCAGGACGAAGCATTCGACGTTGCCTGGGATGGCCGGGACAACTGGCTGATCCTTCTTGGTGAAATTCCTGTGGGATTTTTCAGTCTCAGTCGCGATCGGCGAGCCTTGTACATACGCGAGCTGCAGATAGCCGAGACCTCTCGCAGGCAGGGTGCAGGATCCTGGGCGATTGATCAGGTTGTCGCCCTGGCTTGTGGCGAAAAACTCCAGGCACTGCGTTTGACAGTATTCAAAAATAATCCGGCGCAAAGTCTGTATAAGAGAAAAGGCTTCAAGGTGTGTGGCGAGGACGAGTGTTTCCTGAGGATGCAGCTCGATTTCGGTACACCTGTGCTCTGAAACCCACGGCCGGCAAGCCCTCGATGATGAATTGAAACTTTTTAAATGACGCTTGCCGCTAGGTCTGTCCGGCACTTTTTGCTAAGGTGTCCGGCATCCCAATAAGACCATATCGCGAGGTGTCTGCTTGATTAGGGTGCTAGTGGTCGATGACCATGATCTCGTTCGTACAGGCATTACACGTATGCTGGCCGATATCGATGGCTTGCAGGTGGTTGGACAGGCCGAGTCCGGGGAAGAATCCCTGATCAAGGCTCGTGAGTTGAAACCCGATGTGGTCCTGATGGACGTCAAGATGCCCGGTATCGGGGGTCTCGAGGCCACGCGCAAACTGTTGCGCAGTCATCCGGACATCAAGGTTGTCGCTGTCACGGTGTGTGAGGAAGATCCGTTTCCTACACGTCTGTTGCAGGCAGGAGCCGCCGGCTACCTGACCAAGGGCGCTGGATTGCCGGAAATGGTTCAGGCGATCCGCCTGGTATTTGCCGGGCAGCGTTACATCAGCCCGCAGATTGCCCAGCAACTGGCGATCAAATCGTTCCAGCCAACCAACGATTCACCTTTCGATGCCTTATCCGAACGGGAAATCCAGATAGCCTTGATGATTGTCGGCTGCCAGAAAGTGCAGATCATCTCCGACAAACTTTGTCTGTCGCCGAAAACGGTGAACACTTACCGCTACCGAATCTTCGAAAAACTGTCGATCAGCAGCGACGTAGAGCTGACGCTGTTGGCAGTACGCCACGGCATGGTTGATGCCAGCGCCTGATCATGACTGAAGCATTCGATTCCGGCGCCTTTCTGGCGACAGTCAGTGGGCGTCCAGGCGTCTATCGCATGTTCGACAGCGAGGCGCGCCTGCTGTATGTCGGCAAGGCCAAGAACCTCAAGAAACGCCTTGCCAGCTATTTTCGCAAGACCGGGCTGGCGCCGAAAACCGCTGCGCTGGTCGGGCGTATCGCGCAGGTCGAAACCACCATCACCGCCAACGAAACCGAGGCGTTGCTGCTTGAACAGACGCTGATCAAGGAGTGGCGGCCGCCGTACAACATTCTGTTGCGCGACGATAAGTCCTATCCCTATGTCTTTCTGTCTGACGGCCAATTCCCTCGTCTGAGCATCCACCGTGGCGCGAAGAAGGCCAAGGGCAAGTATTTCGGCCCGTACCCGAGCGCCGGGGCGATTCGCGAAAGTCTCAGCCTCTTGCAAAAGACCTTTTTCGTCCGTCAGTGCGAAGACAGCTATTACAAAAATCGCACGCGCCCGTGTCTTCAATATCAGATCAAGCGTTGCAAGGCGCCTTGTGTCGGCCTGGTTGAACCTGAGGTCTACGCCGAGGATGTACGCCATTCGGTGATGTTTCTCGAGGGGCGCAGTCACGCCCTGACCAATGAGCTGTCAACCGCTATGGAAGAGGCGGCGATCAATCTGGAATTCGAGCGTGCTGCCGAGTTGCGTGACCAGATTGCCTTGCTGCGCCGGGTCCAGGACCAGCAAAGCATGGAAGGTGGCACGGGCGACATCGATGTTATTGCAGCCTTCGTCAACCCGGGCGGCGCTTGCGTTCATTTGATCAGCGTGCGTGGCGGTCGTGTATTGGGCAGCAAGAACTTCTTTCCGCAGGTTGGTATCGAGGAGGAAGTTGCCGAAGTCATGGCGGCGTTTCTCGGTCAGTACTACATCAGCAGTCCGGAGCGCGACCTGCCCAGCGAGTTGATCGTCAATGTGGTACCGGAAGACGCTACAGCCCTGATCGAAGCCATCCACGAGTTGCGCGGTCGTGAACTGACCATCAGCCTTCGGGTGCGAGGCACACGGGCGCGCTGGCAGCAGTTGGCGGTCACCAATGCCGAGCAAGCGCTGGGCGCACGCCTGGCCAACCGTCAACACACGGCAGCGCGCTTCGATGCGCTGGCTGAAGTGCTGAATCTGGATGAGCCGCCACAGCGTCTTGAGTGCTATGACATCAGTCATTCCAGTGGTGAGGCCACCGTCGCTTCCTGTGTCGTGTTCGGCCCGGAAGGCGCAATCAAGTCCGACTATCGTCGCTACAACATTGAAGGCGTCACGGCGGGCGATGACTATGCGGCCATGCACCAGGCGTTGACTCGGCGCTTCAGTAAACTGAAGGACGGGGAGGGCAAGCTGCCGGACATTCTGCTGGTCGACGGCGGCAAAGGTCAGTTGTCGATGGCCCGTGACGTGCTCAATGAATTGGCGGTGCCGGATCTGATCCTGCTGGGTGTGGCCAAGGGCGCAACACGCAAGGCCGGCTTCGAAACTTTGTATCTTAATGATGCCGCCCATGAGTTCACCCTGCGCGGTGACTCACCGGCACTGCACCTGATTCAGCAGATACGTGACGAAGCTCACCGCTTCGCAATTACCGGCCACCGTGCGCGGCGCGGCAAGACCCGCCGCACCTCGACGCTGGAAGGCGTTGCGGGTGTCGGGCCGACCCGGCGTCGGGACTTGTTGAAACATTTTGGTGGATTGCAGGAGCTGTCTCGTGCAAGCATCGAAGAGATCGCCAAAGCACCGGGGATCAGTAAAAAGCTCGCAGAGTCGATTTATGCAAACCTGCATAGCGAGTAGAATGCCAACTCACCTCGTAGCCAGTTGTGCCGATGAATATCCCTAATCTGATTACCGTTCTCCGCGTCCTGCTCATCCCGATCTTCATTTTGTTGTTTTACCTGCCTTACCAGTGGAGCTACATGGCCTCCGCCTCGGTATTCGCCTTTGCGGCGGCAACTGACTGGCTGGATGGCTATCTGGCCCGCCGCCTGGAACAAAGTACGCCGTTTGGCGCATTCCTCGATCCGGTTGCCGACAAGCTGATGGTGGCGGTCGCCCTGGTATTGCTGGTGCAGGAACACGGCAACTTGTGGCTGACACTTCCCGCAGCCGTCATCATCGGCCGCGAGATTGTCGTGTCGGCCTTGCGTGAATGGATGGCCGAACTGGGTGCCCGCGCTCATGTAGCAGTGTCCAATCTCGGCAAGTGGAAAACCGCAGCGCAGATGCTGGCGCTGGTGATCCTGCTGGCCAATCCCCGCGACTTCAGCTTCTGGGTCTTGCTGGGTTACTCCTTGCTGATGATCTCGGCAGGCCTGACATTGTGGTCGATGGTTCAATACCTGCGGGCCGCCTGGCCGCATCTGAAAACCGACGTTGAAAAGAAATAAAACTTTTTTGAATCAAAGGGTTGACGGGGCATCTGAAATCTATAGAATGCGCCACACCAAGCGGGAATAGCTCAGTTGGTAGAGCACGACCTTGCCAAGGTCGGGGTCGCGAGTTCGAGTCTCGTTTCCCGCTCCAGTTTGTACGCGGTTGTTGTTGTGCTACTAAACAGCGATCGTTTGAGGCCGAGTAGCAAAATGGTTATGCAGTGGATTGCAAATCCACCTACGCCGGTTCGATTCCGACCTCGGCCTCCACTATTAAAAACCCCGTAGATCAATGATCTACGGGGTTTTTTATTGCCTGCGAAAAAGTGGGGTGTTCCGCAATTCTTGAGGGGGTTCCGCAACCTATCGTGCTGGCTACGTGGTTTTATTGGGGCTTTAGTTTTTTTCGTGGTGCTGCTGAGTTGCCGTCAGGTGGCTGTCAAGAAACGATTTCAGAATGAAATACGTTGCTGCTACAAGTGAGCCCTTGAACCTGACGTTATCTAACAATTTCAATTAAAGGGTTGTGCAACTACGTCGCTGGCCTAATCTAATTTGCGCGTTCGGGTTCATAGTGATGCAGCTGAGCGATAGCCCGGAAGAGGAAGGAAATTTTAATTTTTCAAGGAGCGTGCAAGTGACCGCCACTGATAATACGAAAAAGGTCGACCTAGTCTTTTTAATTGACTCTAGTAACTCAATGAAGGATGAAGCATCCGCGCTCAGTGCAAGGCTCAATGCGGCAATCGAGGAGGCAAGTAAAGCTTGTCCTTCGGATTTACGTGTTGAGTTTCTTGGAATTGAGGGTACTTTTGGCAATTCAAAATTTGATAAGAGCGCACGTAGCTATCTTACCGGGACGCTTGGGGTCGACGACGGTAAGATCAAAGGCCGAAAAGCCAGTGCCGTCGGTAATCCAACACAGGAGGATGTAGCGCCGGCTGCCGAAGACATCATCAAATATTTTGACTGGCGCAAAGGAGCGGAAAGAAATCTCTTCGTATTGGGAGATGAAAGCCTGTACGGCGGAGAGATGGTACTGAATGCAGAGCGCATTAAAGCCTGTGATGATGCCATCGACACCGCACTGGCCCATACTGTTAAGGTTCACTCCTATCTGGGAACTCCGCACCATACTCTGCCTTACCCTACACCTGCTGATGAAGAGGCCATGGTTAAGGAGTACAAGCGTCTTGCATTACGCACCGGCGGTGAACATTATATTTACACCAAAGGCATTGCTGATTTCTCCCAAGTACTGAAAAACGCTATCTGCGCCAGCAAGGTACCCCATCAGGAAAGTGTCGAAGAGAAGAAAGAAGAGGCCGATAAGTTGGAGGGTAAAGATCCTGTCGATAAGCCAGATAATACCGCTTCAGGAAATAGTAATCTCTGCGAGCAACTCCCCGAGATTGTCAAAGCGGTTAATACGTTGGCCGACGTACTGAAAGGTCTGGTTGAGTCCTGCGCCCCGAGCAGCAAAGGAGAAAAACACGCTTGTCGTTGTCATGAGCATGATGCGAAAAAAGACACTGGGAATAACAGTGCTGAGCAACCTGGGAATAGTAACTCCGGGGTGGAAGAGCAGCCCCAGGTATCCGAATTCGTCGATAAAACGATGTTTACTGATGGCGACTGGAACCACTGGGAAGCCGGGCCCGTCGGACATGACTGTCAACTTGTCGATTACGCGAAGCAAAAAACTAAAGGTCTTTATTTTAAAACAGCTGCGAACAAAGCGCATGCCGGCACTATCCTGAAGAAAACTCTGGTTGGATTGGAACCAGGGCAAGAGTATTCGTTTCTGATCCGCGCCAAGCGGGTGATCGGGAAGTTTAGTACACCAAAGCTCTCATTGAGCGTTGACGGTAAAGACATCAGTGGCGTGGTAGAGCTGACAACTACAGATGAGTGGGTGACAATAACAGGGAACTTCACCGCGGGAGCGGGGCCGACAAATCTGGAGGTGATCAGTCATGAAAATGACAGCAATGGCAATGATTACCATGTGGGACGCCTGGTGATTGCCAATCCTGGAAACCCGGCTTTAGACATTTGAATATGGGGCCACAGATCTGTGGCCTCTTCTGTCTTGCCTCCCACCCTGATCGCCAGTAAATCGCACGTACTGTGTAGTGCTCTAATGAAACCGGACACCCATTCAGGCGAGAATGCTCGCCAGATAGAGGTGTCTGATGACCAAGCAACGTCGTTCCTTTTCCGCTGAATTCAACGCGAGGCCGCAGGCCTCGTGCTTGATCAGGGCTATAGCCACGTCGAAGCCTGCCGTTCGCTCGGAGTTGTCGAGTCGTCCAGTTGTCGAGTCCGCATTGCGCCGCTGGGTCATCAGGAAACAGGGTTGAAAATGGGTTCAAGCTACCAGGTAGATAGCTATCAACCGAGACAGGAGTTTACCTGTCTCGCGATTGGTGGGGCGTGAACAGATTTCCGCAACGATATTTCCCTTTGGATGGGACGTACCCTAGAGGGCTTCAGAAATCAGTAGCTTGCGGAACAAAATGCGTGCTAACCTATTGATCTACTTAGCTTTGTAGCGTGGATTGCAAATCCGCCTACGCCGGTTCGATTCCGATCTCGGCCTCCACTATAAACAAGCTCCGTAGATCCATGATTTACGGAGCTTTTTTATTTTCAGTGCGCTGCAAGATTTAGTCTTGAAATCAGCCACTGTGAACTTGCTTCACCGGGATGTGATGTATATATTTCCCGCTCTGCTTCAAAGGCTCAACACAGACAGATTCTCTGGTCGACTGATTTGAGCACTACAACAGCGCTACCGCCCGAATGGCGAAACTGGTAGACGCATGGGACTTAAAATCCCCCGCTCGTAAGGGCGTGCCGGTTCGATTCCGGCTTCGGGCACCATGAATATCAAGGGCTTGCATGAGAAACCTCATGCAAGCCCTTTTGTTTTTTTTCCGCAATAAAAAATTCCTTTCCGCAATTCGCTGCCATTCGTCATTTCGTTGGGGTGACTTTCTTCCCTTTACGCATCCGGATGTACTGTTCTGTCATACCCACGGTGGTGTGTCCCAACTGATCCCGGGCCTCTCGAATGCTGCCAGTCGATTCTTCCTTATCCGTCGCTGCCTTGGCCCGCAAATCCCGCATCTGGAACTCAGCTTTTGGAATGCCGGCCGCTTCTCGCGCGTCATCAAATCGTTTTCTGAGCATGCTCGGTGTCATTGGCTGGCCGGAGTCTATGACAACCAGGCGGGTTGATCGGATTTTGTGTCCGCTTTTCCTCGTCATGATTCGATCAATCACAACTTTCAGTTCCCCGATGATTTCAATACGGCGTTTCGCGCCGGTCTTTCCCTGGCGAACAGCCAACTTTCCGTCCCGGATATCTCGCTCATCCATTTTCAATGTGTCAGCAATGCGCTGACCAGTCAGATAGAACAGATCCAGTGCGTCACGTAGTGGTTGGTCGGCGTGCTCGTAGGCCTTGGCCAGCATTTCGTCCTCAACATAAACGTCCCTACCGGTTTCCTTATTGCCTTTGACGCCGGCGCACGGATTAGCCAGCGATGTATATCCGCTTTCCCTGGCGAAGTTCCAGATGGCGCTGAGCAAGGCCTTTTCACGATTCGCACGGACAGGGGCTGTTTTGCCGCGATGCCGCAAGTATTGCGCGACATGCTGCGGTTCAATCGCTTCCAGTGGGGCAGGTGGGTCATTGAAGAACAAAAGCAAGTTCTTCAGCTCGCGGATGTTATCTCGCTGAGACGCGCTGCTTTTCGTCGGAACAACTTCCTTCATGTAAATCTGGGCAACGTAGTCGAATGTCAGCACCTGTTGGGTAAGGGCCTCAGAAACGCGTGTTTGTTCGAGCTTGGCATATTCCAAGATGGCTTTGCCGTAGTCAGTGCCCAGCGGTATTTCCTTGCGGGGTTTGCCGCCAGTGTCATAAAGGTAATAGATCTTTTCGCCGCGCTTTCTTTCGCGCAGCCGGGGAATACTCCCCGGCTTGGTTGGACGCCTTCCCATTTATCCCACCAGGCGCGGTTTCCACGCCGGCTTTTCCGACGTGGTGATAGTTTCGCCGGTGAGTGCCGCGGCGATCACGCAGGGCCATCCATTACGTTTGATGGTGTGACGGATGCCGTTGCGCTTGAGTACGATAATCTGGCCGGCCTTGGTCTTGGCGCCTGTTAGTTCGCATACCTGGTCGTGACTTAGAAACTCGACGGTATTCATGCGGCCTCCCGTAGCTGTTCAGTTTGGCGCCACGGGTCGTTTGCCCGTGCCAGTGCAGCCATCGGTGGCGGACTAACGCTGTTGCCGCACATGTGGACCTGCTGGGTCTTGGTGAACGGCTTGCCGTCAGCGCCGTGGCTGATGATGTAGTCGGCGGGGAAGCCCTGGGCCTTGTACAGCTCGGCCGGTTGCAGCATCCGCAGGCAGATATCGACGATCACGTAAGGAGTGCCCTTGATGGTGACGGTGACCAAGCCCAGCCGATCTTTGGTGGTAATGGTTGGCGCTGGCGCGTCGGCGGCGCTCATGTTCTCAGTGCCGTAGTAGCTGATCAGGAATGCCGCGACCCTCAGCGCACCGGCTTCAACTTCAGCCGAGAGCTGCAGCTCGACCAGCGTACTCTTGCCGCCACCGCCGGCAGTGATGGTTGGTGCTGGCTCGTCCACGCCCTGGCCAACGCTGGCGCCGAACTGGCGTTCCATGAAGGCGGTGACCAGCGCGTGATGCTGCCCAGTAGTCACGGTCGGTACCGCGTTTCTCAGGTCCGTCGCGGCGTGCCCGGTGGTGTTGGTGATTAAAGTCGCCGTCACCAGCTGCTGCTGGCTGCCGGTGTTGGTCACCGTGGTCATCGGATCCTCGATGCTCTTGGCGTCCGTGGTGTTGAATCCGCCATTCATCTGGGCCATGAACACGGTTGAGATGCCCATGGCGTGGGCGGCGCCGGCGGGGCGCTGGTAGTTACCGCCGCTGGTGATAGTTGGAAGCGGTTCGTCGAGCGCTTTGCCTTCGTCTGCAAATCGAAACTTCACCAAATGCGCCGCGGCGAGCGCGCGGTGACCACGCGTCATCAAGGTGCCGAGAGGCTTATCCGCAGCTACCGGATTTCCGGCATATACCGGGCCACCGGCACCAACCAGCACCGGACTGATCAGCGTCAACTCGCCGCGATTCGCGCACGTCACAGTCGGCAGCGGGGCGTGTGGATCGTTGACGCGGTCGCTGCCCTGATGCGTTGCCGGCGCAATGATTGGGCTTGCCATGGCGAACGATCCGCCGCGCGGCCAAGATGTCACGGTGCGCAGTGGGTCGTGGGCAGACTGCACGCTATCACCGGACCAGTTTGCGATCGGCACGATAAATGGATCAGTGGCATCGATGACGAACTTCTTCATGCCCTTGGCGATTCGGCGCAGGGTAGCCGGTGCCAGCGGCTTGGCCCGGTTGAAAATGCTTTTGCTCGGGATGGTCCAGTCGATGCACTCGACGGCGGTGCGCCACTTCTTTTGGCCCTTGACCGGGTGCTTCGCGTGGGTCGGCTCGGGCCATACAATGGGCTGACCATCGCAGCGGGCGATCATGAAAAGGCGTTCGCGGCTGGTCGGTGCACCGAAGTCGCAGGCTTTGATCACCCGCCATTCAACTGCGTAACCCAGACGCTGCAGCTCGGCGACGAACACAGCCCAAGTCTGCCCGCGGCGTGCCGGATCCGGAACCAGAAACTGCTGGCTCACCGGTACAACTTCGCCAGGTTCGGCAACACCGCCGCCCAGTTTCACCACGCGGCCGGTTGTCTTGCAGCGCTTGGCGATCAGCGGCCCCCACTGGAGGATCTGTTTCACGTTTTCCAGGCTGATGACTCGAGGCTTCTTCTTGCCGGCCCACTTCAGGCCGATCCACGACAGGTTCCGGATCTCGCGCTTGCGTGGCTGGCCGCCGGCGGCCTGGCTGTGGTGTGTGCAGTCCGGCGACATGTGGAACCAGCCCACGGCCTTGCCACCGCACTCGGTGTCAGGATCACCGTCGAACACGTCGGTGGTGTAGTGCACGGCGCCCGGGTGGTTCACGGTGTGCATGCTGATCGCCGCGGCGCTGTGGTTCTTTGCGACATTCACCGCGCGGCCAAGTCCCATTTCCAGCCCGGTACCGGCGCCGCCGCCACCGCAGAAGAAGTCGACAACGATCTCATCGTCCTGAGCATTGAAGCCGAGCGCGTACTGAGTCTTGAAGTCGAAAGGAGGTTTTTTGAATGCTGTCACGCGCAAGCCCTCCGATGATCACCCTGCATCAGCTCCATCAGCCGGCTGAAGTACTGCATGTAGGCCTCTGGCGCGGATTGCGGGGTTATGGTTTCGGGCATGGGCGGTACGCCGCTCAAGCATTCCCACTCGGCGGGGTGCTTAGGCATCAGGTCGCGGCGTTCGGTGGCCAGCGCGATCAGGTCGGCGCGTACCACGCATTCGGGTAGCACTGGGTCGAGGTTGAAGCGATCGCAGATGGCGTGCCAGATGATTTCTTCTGCGATGCGGAAGCCTGGCATGATCGCTTTCAGTGGTCGGGTCATGTCGCCGATGTAGGCTTCGGTCGCGTCGTGCAGCAGCGCCACCAGTTTGTGCTTGTCGGGAACAAGGCTCGACACCAGCATGCTGTGCTGGGCCACGCTGTAGTGCGTGCGGGTGTGTCCGTTGAAGCGGCACAGGTTCGACAGTGCTTGTGCGATGTCGAGCGGGGAGATCATGGCGGCGGTTGGGTTTACCAGGTCGAACTGGCGACCGCTGTGCGTGAGTATCCAGCTCATGCTGCGTCCTCCACTGACACCCGGTCCAGCTCGATCGCCTGAAGTTTCATGTCCAGCTCAAAGGCTTCGCGCAGGGCATCACGTAGGTGTGGGTAGCCTTCGGTATCGGCGGCGTGCGGGAAGCTGATTGAACTCAGTTCCGGAGAGGCGTTGAAGGTGCCGCGTTTGTTCAGCCATTCCATCAGCTGGGTGTCGAGCGGCTGCGAGTTGAGGTTTCCGGCCGTCTCGACAGCGTGGAACATGCGGTAGGCCAAGGCCCGGGAAACCTTGATGAGTTGTTCAGCTCTGACTTGGCTGGCCTCCGTACCTTTCAATGCCTTCCACGTCTGGAGTGCAAGCGCCAGAAACTGGGTGATCTCCGTCAGGTCGCGATAGTCGGTCGCTGTGAAGGGTGTGGCCTTGATGCTTTGCATCTGTGCGCGCAGGTCGGCCAGCTGTTGGGCCTCGCGGTTGCGTAGCAGCGTGATGGTGGTCAGGTCGGTGTTGAGCGCGGCGATCCGTTGGCTGTGCAGGCCGTTGCGTTCCTTGAGCCCGGCGGCGTAGCTGCGATCCAGTGCCCGAAGGATGAGCTTGCGGATGTAGTAACCCAGCAGGAACAAGCCGAAAGCCATTCCGATGAAGATGATCGTGTTTTGTGCGTGCATGTGCTGTGCTCCGGTAGAGCCCGCCGCCGGGATTCTTGGTGAGAGGCCGGCGGCGGGGTGTTGCAGTGGTGGTTAACCCAGGTTGAACGTGCCGATGGTCAAAGTCGCGGAGCCGCCGACCTCTTTTTGAACGACTTGTTTGAACTCTTGGGCCAGGTCTTCGCGCAACTGCGCTTCGCCAATCCAGCGCAGGCGGAGTGCTGGTTTATCGCCGCCAGCCAGCACGGCTACGCGCAAGCGGATGGTGCGTGCAATGAGCCCTTCGTAAGGCGCCACGGTGAACAGGAATTCAGCCGGCAGACCTTCGGAAGATTTGGCCTCGATCTGATCCATCGCCGAACGGGAAGCGCTCATATCGCCAACTACGTGTTCGCTCTTGCGAGCCTGCTCGATGCTGATGGAGCGGATCGCTCCGGCAGCCTTGCGCAGGTCAATTTCTTTATCGTCAGCGTCCAGAGCTTTCAGGTTCGGTGCCCAGTCCTCGATCCAGTCGCTGAGATCTTTCTGGGCGTGCTGGCGTTGGGCGGCATATTCAAGCGCGAGGAACGCCGCGGTCTTTTTCAGGCCGAGAGTTGCGGTGTAGTCACCATGGCCCGGCTCTTCTGCGGTACCGAGGTTGAAGTACACAGTGCAGGTCATCGAGTCACCGTCTACAAAGCCCGCGACCGCCGGGCCTTTACCGGCGATCACATAGTCGGCGAAGTCTTTCAGCGAGTGGGTGGACAGCGAGCCACGGAAGCGGCTGCGCCCCTCCTGAAACTTTTCAATGCTATGGATCTTGACGTCTGCCGGCAGCGCCAGAACTGGCGTGAAGGTGTCCAACGATTTGGCGTTGGCGAGCAGGGCGGTCTCTTGAATGATTTGGATTGCACGAGCTTCCATTGGGTCTATTCCTGTTTTGGTGAGAGGTATAAAGCAGTGAAGCGTTACGACTTCGCGTGAATCGGTGCGTCGTCGCGGGAAAACATCTGATCGGCATGGGGCGTTTCAGGGAACAGCGTGAGGCAGCCGCCCGATCCGACATGCATAGGAGTGTCGAGGGTGGTGTCTTCGCTCCGGCTGCCGCGCTTGGTTGGCACTTTGTAGGCGAGCTTGTGGTTGACGGTCACCTGGTGGCTGTCTGCAATCTGCTTCAAGGTGAAGGTGAGCGTGACGGTGCCGACTTTCTTATTGTCAACGACGCCGGCCGCGACCTCCGAGAGGGCGTGTCCGATTTGACTGGCGAAGACGCCGGCGTTGAGTTCGCCAATAAATTCGGCAGTGTTGGTAGCTTTCATGTGCTGTGCCTCATTGAGTTGTGCTGTTTGCGCCTGAACGGCAGGCGCCACCGTTGAATCAGGCTGCTTGCTTCGTCGCTTGAGCGTCGAGGTATGCAGCCAAGTCGTGCAGGTAAACGACGGCGGTGCCTTTGGCTGATCCGCCGAGGCGTGTCACCTTCAGTGCGATACGGCCGGCGCTGATGCGCCGCAACAGGTAGCGGTCGCTGGTGATGTGCGAAAAGTAGCGCTGCCTAACAGCGGACAATGTGGGGCAGGGCGTCGGCCATTCCTTTCGCAGTTGGTCGATAGTGGTGCTCACGCTGCTTTCTCCCCGTGCCCCTCTGTTGGGGGCAGCAACTTCAGGCGGATCATCTCGGCGAGACCTTCCTTGCTTTTGCCCATGGCGGCGGCGCAGACGTTGCCGTTTTCATCCGCCACGACGGCGCCGAATGGATATTCCGGCGAGTTGGTCGGGGTGACGTAGGCGGTCTGGCCTTCAAGGATCACGTTGTTCACGCAGCGAAATACGTCGGCCAGTTCAAGCACGCGCATGGGTACGCTGCCGAGCATTAGCGCGGCTTCGTTGGCGGCGCCGAGAAGTAGGGCGCGGCTGACGATGCCGGGGCTGTCCAGGTAGATCGGGACAAGGCGAAGGCTGCCAAGCGCCTGCATGTGGGCATTGATGTAGTTGATGTTCATGCGGCGGCATCCTTTTTGGTGATGGTGATTCCCAGCTTTTTCGCCAGCCAATCAACGCCGTCCTCTTTCACCATCACCACCGAGTAATGCCGTGGCTTGTTGTGAGGTGGAATCAACGTGATGCGCGGATCCGAGTACAGATGGCCGCGGTCGCGGTGCTGGCTGGCAAGGTCGCCGCTGCTGTTCAGAATGCCCAGCTCGCGCAACCTGGTGCGGAAGGCACGGGGCTTGAGTCCGAGCAGTGCGGCGGTTTCGTCCAGGGTGCGGTTTGTCATGGCGGCGCCCTCAGCCCTGAGCTTGGCGATTGGCGACTTCATGGATGAAGTCACGCAGGTGCAAGTGATTCGCTCGATCATTGCGGCGCAGCTTGATGCTGTCCTTGCGGCCTGCAACGTTGACCTCGACGATCGTGAAGGTAGGAGTCAGCTCGACCGAAAACTCTGCTCGCATGGTCTGCTCGGGGCGGATCAACTCGCAGGTAGCATCGCCGCCGACCTGCAGCATGTGATGCAAGAGCTCTTGTCTGGCGAGAGGAAGGGAATAGGCACTCATGCCGCGTCACCCCCGAATGGCCCCAGGTCAGACGCTGCAGTAGCTGCTTTCGCAGATACCAGTCGAGAGCCGGGAGTGACGATTACCAGCAGGCCCGTGTGCCTTTGAATCGCTTCGACGGCTGCTGAGCTGGTGCAAGCTGAGGGGTGCAGGTATACCGGGCAGCGGGGTGTGTTGTGCTGTGCAGTAGGCATTGCTCGTACTCTTGGTGAGAGGTGTACGAGCAGATTAGGAGGGTAGGTTTAAAAAATCAACCGTAGGTTTAAATATTTAGTATTTTTTGAACTTTCCGATCACTACCCCACAGATGGTCCAGCTGTCATCCAAGCGAACGACCGGCTCAGGCCAGTCTCTGTTTTGCGCCTTCAAGTAGAGATTATCGCCTTCTTGAAGCAATTTTTTCAGTGATGCTTCGCGGTGAAGGTCGAGCTTCGCTACCACGAAATCTCCAGATTTTGGGGGGCGGGCAGGGTCTACAAAAATGATTTCGTTTTCAAAGAATTCAGTTTCCATACTGCTTCCGCGCACAGGCAATGCATAGGTGGAGGAGCTGCATGGATATGGCCACGCGAGCCAATCCTCCGCATCCGCAGGTGCAATTCGTTCATTCGGATCCAGCAGTAGCGCCGCTTGGGCGTAGCTCAGCAGGGGGTGGAGTTCTACAGCCTCTTTTACAGGCCTTACGCCAGGCATCTGCATTATCAGGCTATTTGGATCATTGGGTGTCCAACTGCGCTCGTTTGTGTCCAGAAACCAATCAATGCGAAGACCTGTGATATCCGCCAACTTTTGTAGGTTAGCCTTTTCGATTTTTCCAGTTTTGATCCACTTGTAAACGGATTGAGGCGTGACACCAATACGCTGAGCGGCAGCCGTCTGGGATAGAGAGGCACGCTTTAGCGCGTAGCGAATTTTTTCGTTCAAATCATTCATTTGTGGATCATCTTCAATCTTTGGTTGACGGTCTACAACGCATTGGCTCATTATTTAAGCCGTAGGGTTAAAATGAGATTGCCAATGGACATCTTCGAGGTGCTTAGACAGCAGGTTCACAGCCAGTCAGCTCTCGCGCGAGCACTGGGTATCTCCCCGCAGGCGCTGGATGGATGGCGCAGGCGCAAACAGATACCGGCGGAGCGAGTTCTCGATATCGAGCGAATTACGGAGTTTAGAGTTACACGCTACATGCTGCGGCCCGACATTTTTGGTGCAGCACCAGAATCCATTCAAATGAAAGCACATGGTTGCGATGGCCACAGGAAAGTTTCCGTCTGATCATCGAATGCGTTGCCCTGCTGACTAATGATTTCGCGTCAGGGTTGTAAAAAAAATGCCGGTCTGGGGCCTCTCACCAAAGAATCCCCCAGCCCGGCGCGGCGGCACGCAGAACATAACGCATCACCACTTACCGACCTGAAGCCTCTCACCAAAGAATCCTTCGGGCCGGCTGCAACGAGCTACATGGGCTACATGCAACTTGCTACAGAGATCATCAGTTCGGGGCCTCTCACCATAAGAACTCCCCGGACTGACTGGAACGATGAACCGTGCGGCACAGCACGATTAGCACAGCACATCGGTCGTGGTCGTAGGATAGGGCGTGTCCTATCTGATGGCTAGGCCGTAAACGGGGTATTTACGGTTATGAGTCGCACAGATCTCCTTCCGGGCGCTGGCCCGGTTCTTTCTTTGCGTGAGGCGCTTTACCGTGCCGGGCGCGATTATCGAGGCGGCATCACCACGTTGGCCCATGACATGCTCATGGACTACGACGAGCTGCAGAAGAAACTCAAGCTCAATGAAGAACGCCGCTGGCTGATTCCGGATGAACTCGAAGAGGTCATTCGGCTGACGCAAAACTCTGCGTTGCTGGACGCGCTGGTGCGTCCTGCGGGCGCTGTCTGGTACAAGCCGACGCCAGTACCCGCCACATCCGAGGCTCTGAAGTCTGTCGGCAAGCTGTTGGAAAGAACGGGGGAGTTCGTCTCCAGTATGCATTCAGGTGCAGCCGACAACGTGTGGGAGCCTCACGAAGTCGCAACTCTCGACAAGCACGGGATTGATGTGATCCAAGCGGTGCTTGGAATAATGGCAGGTGCGCGCGAGGCCATGGAGGGTTTGGAATGACCCTCCAATGCTTAATCAATTTGTCTTGTGAAAGGTTAAATATCCGCTGGAGGCTGCCTACGACTGTTTATGAGCGCAGGCAAAGTATAGATGTAGGTCAAGAACGCCTCGGTGAACGCAACGATGTCTTCTGCATCTCGTTGCGTAAACTCATCGTCTTCGTGGATGGCCGCGTTTCGGTCGATACGAATTTCTTGCGCCCAATCAGCCATTGCAGCGGTGATCTTTCCATCGGCGGCGAGCGTCTTGAGACGCTTTTCCAGTTTCCAAGTTTGATCCATACCTTTTGTAGCGAGATCCATTGCTTTGCCGCAGAGGAGAATAGATGTCTCGTACTTTCCTCGGTGAAGGTTGTCGAGCGCCTCCTCATATGTATTGCCTATTTTTTCAGGTACGTCGTCTGGTACCTCTCGCTTCATGTCCTTTGGGTATTGAAGGTGTTGTCGCTGGATTACAGAGTTTCGATCGTCAAGATTGAATACGGTGCTCGCCGTCCAGGCTGTACGTTCAAATTTGGTATCAGCGTCTGCTCCAACAATTACGATCTCGTCGCAGTGTGGACATGTCAATGGAACCCGATAATCAATCCCGTTGAAAATAAGAGAGGTCGACCGCATTCCGGATTTTGTTGTCTTGCAGTGCGGACAGTCGAGTGTTGCGACATATTGAGGCATACGTTCATCCCTGTTACGGCAGCTATGAGTTCTTCGATAATCAGCTGCTTCCAATCTAAATCGCAAGATCCGGTGGTGAAAAATGTTTAGTGCCCAAGGGGTTTCGAGCTGGGCGAAGCTATACATTGAGAATTGGAGTTTGGCTCTTGTCCCTATTGAACCGGGTGAAAAGGCCCCGAAAGGTATGGGTTGGAACAAACCGGGCGGTTATATCACCGACCCTGTTGCCGCCGAAGCATTCTGGCAGCGTAACCCCAACCACAATCTGGGCGTAGTGCTCGGGCCCAGTCGTGTCTGTTCGCTGGACGTTGATGATGTCCAGTGGGCCCGCCATGTCCTATATGAACTGCTGGGTCTTGATCTCGATGCGATGGCCGTTGTTTACCCGACCATTGTCGGCAACCCGTTGCGGTTTCGCGTGTTGTTTAAGTTGCCTGACGGCGTTGAGCTGGCCCGGCATTCGCTTTCGTGGCCGAATGAAAAAGACCCGGATGGCTCGATCTGGAAGGGGCTGATGGCTAAGGCCAAGGCTGCGAAAGAGCGGGGCGATGTTGCCGGTGAGGCGGAGGCAAAAGCCGAGGCGGAAGACTACAAGCGGTTCACTGTGTTCGAGCTACGTGCGGGCCTGGTGCAGGACGTTTTTCCGCCGTCGATCCATCCCGGTACCGGAAAACCTTACACCTGGCGCACCCCGCCAAATGCGACTGATGGCTTGCCGACGCTTATGAATGAGCTGCTGAGCATCTGGCAAAATTGGGACATCTTCAAGAGGGATGCCGAATCGGCATGTCCGTGGGCCCCGAAGCCGAAGAAACCGCTTGCGAAGGTCATCAAACGACCGCCACCAGCGGCGGGTAAACCGCCCTCTGTGATTGACGAGTTCAACCGGTGTCATGACGTCGAAGAACTGTTGCGCGCACATGGCTATATCAAGCGCGGCAGCAAGTGGTTGTACCCGCAGAGCAGTACGGGCTTACCGGGTGTCACGGTCAACGAAGACAAAGTGTATTCGCACCACGGCGCAGATCCCTTGGCTAACGGTCATCAGAATGACGCCTTTGAGGTGTTTTGCCTGCTGGAGCATTCCGGCGATCAGTCGCGCGCGGTGAAAGCCGCGGCGCAGTTGTTGGGGATGCAGCATGCTTCCCGGCCGGATCCGCGCGATCTTCCCCCGACCCCATCCGATGACATGCGCGAGCCGACCTACCACGGCGCGCAGTCCAGCGAGGCCGCTCCGGATCCTGTAGGGGGCGCGGGGGGCGCTGATGAGCCGGTAGCCTTGACGATTGACCAGGTGCTGCGCCGGTACGCGTTGGTGGATGGAACGACTCACATCTGGGATCTGGACCAGTCCAAGGTTATGAAGAAGTCTGCCTTCGAGGCGCGCGTTGGCAAGCCGATGGCGAAGCAGTGGCTGGAAGACACCGAGCACCGAAAACTGATTTCGGGTGATCACGTCAGCGAGATCGAGCAGGCGCGGCGCATGGCGGGGAAGAAGGGCGGCGCGTTCGGGATGTCGCCGACAGAGCGCTATGTGTACATCGATGGGACGAAGGACGTGTGGGACAGGGAGAAGAAGCGGCGGATCGCTGAAGGCGCGGTGAAGATGGCGCTGGGCGATACTTACCCCCTGTGGTTGAACAGTGCCGAACGGCGCGTGGTTGATGTTGATCACATCGTCTTCGACCCGACCATGACCAAAGACCCGAGCGTCTATATCAATACGTTTGATGGCTTGCCGCTTGATCCTGTTCGCGATGACGACGCCTGCGCGAATCTGCGATGGCTGATCAAGTTCCTATGTAATGGTGACGATGACGCGGCGTGGTGGTTGACCCGCTGGCTGGCTTACCCGCTCCAACATCTTGGCGCGAAGATGGACACGGCAGTGTTGATGCACTCGATCATGGAAGGTTCGGGTAAAAGCCTGCTGTTTGCCGATGCGTTGGGCATGCTTTACGGCCAGTACGCCGCGACAGTGGGCCAGACCCAGCTTGAAAGCAACTTCAACGCCTGGCAAAGCCGCAAGCTCTGGGCGGTGTTCGAAGAGGTCGTGAGTCGTGACCAGCGGTACAACCAGGTAGGCAAGATCAAGCACTTGATCACTGGCAAGACCGTGCGGATGGAATCCAAGTTCATCAACGGCTGGGAAGAGTCCAACCACATGAACGCTGTGTTCTTGAGTAACGAGATCCTGCCGTGGCCCATCAGTGAGAGCGATCGCCGGATGTTGGTGATGTGGCCCAATGAGACGTTGCCGCCCGATCGGCAAAAGGCGATCGGACATGAGCTGAAGAATGGTGGTGTCGCGGCGCTGCATGGTTGGTTGCTGTCGCTCGACCTCGGTGACTTTGATCAGCGAACACGTCCGCCGAAGACAGAGGCGCGGGAGCGGCTTGTTGCACTGAGCCGGGCAGGCTGGCAGACGTTCCTTCATTTGTGGAAGTACGGCGAGCTGGGGCGGGATCTATGGGGCGTCTGCCTCTCAAGTGACGTGTTCGCGTTGTTCCTGGAGTGGTGCCAGCGCAACAAAGAGCACGCGATGAGCCACACGAAGTTCGCGCTGTTCCTCAGTTCCGAGTTGGACAAGTCGCGCTCTATACCGTGGACGGATGGCAACAACAGGCGATTCGGGGCGTTTTTCTTTCCCGCTGATCTGGAACCTTCCCGCGCCCCATCCCTGAAAGCGGCCGACCTTGGGGCAGTCGTCAGCGACTGGCGGGCAAAAGCGCGGCTGGCGGGCTGGAACGTCGATAACTGGGAACACATCAAGGCGGCTGCAGCATGAGTACACATAAAAGTGTGTCGGGTGTGTGGGGTGCGTGTTGGGTTGGTTTTCGAGACCCCGCACAGTTTGAGGCCTTTAAATTCGCGGCTTTCCGAGCTTTGTGTGGAGTGTGTTGGGTTTCGCTTCGCGCACGCGCCTGCGTGATCTTTTTCGATTGGTTGAATCACCAGACAAAAAAACTCTATGCGAGGGCAGAAAAACCCAACCAACCCAACACACTTAACTCAAGTTTCATTATTTACATGAATTTAAAGGGATTTATTTGTGTCGGGTTTGTGCTGGGTTGCTGGTTTTTTGTGTTGGGTTCGATTTTTTTGGGGGGAAGGGCGATGATCGAGGAAGTCGAAGAACTCATGCAGCATTGGGGTAATCAGTTCAACCAGGTGGGTGACGGTGGAGGTCTCGGTAGCCCAATGGCGACGATCATGGAGTGGGGCGGCTCTGCCCCTCGCGGTACGCCGGGATCGCGCGACCTGATGATGGCGGCTGGTGGTGGCATGGATCACGCCGCGCAGGAAGTCGCGGCGGCGCTGGCGCAACTTGAGCGTCAGTCTGAGAAGGGCGCGCTGTTGGCGAAGCTGGCTCGCAATCGGTATCTGCCTCGACCTGCGCTGTCGGTTCGCTCTCAGTTGCCGATTCTGGGTCTCGGTGACAATGCTGACCGGACGTATCGGAACTGGGTTCATGCTCTGCATCAGCAGGTGCTGGTGATCTTGACCGTGCGGAGCGCCCCAGGTCGTGCACGTAATCGACGCGTGAAGTCAGCGGAGACCGATCTTCTGCGAGCGTCTAGGGTTGCGAGGATCAGACCGTGCTGACCGCTCGTCGGGGCGGCTTGTCGCGTTGTGGTCGGATCACGGTCACATTAGTGTCGTTTGCTGACCTACCGAAAATCACCGCTTTTCGGTTTTTCCGGAGGCGGGTAAAAAGTCACCACGATATGCAATTTGCGCCTCGGCGCTGACCTCGCACGTGCTGTGCAGATACACCCGGCCTTCCCTGAGCCGGTCACCTAACCCCGCTTCGGCGGGGTTTTTAATTAGGCTAGACGTCGTGACAAGCGCTTGAAAAGTCGAGCTACAGCCCCAATTTTCTCATAGCCGCTAATCACAAGGGCTCAACGCAACGGAATGAGGAGTTGGGAATGTCGGATGATGTAGACGCTAAGCTTGACGCGATTTTTAACGCCCGGGCTGAAAGAATTGCTGAAAATAAGCGCGTCAAGCTGGAGGCAGAACAAAAGCAGGAAAAAAGCCTTCAGGATTTTCTAGAGTTGCAGGCGTCGGTAATACGACCAACTCTTAACGCGCTAGCTCAAAAACTCACTGACCGAGGTCTCGAGAGCAGGGTTTTTGAAACACAAGATGGGCAGAAAAAGGGCAACGAGGTCTTACCTGCATCGATAGGCATCAAGTTTTTGCATCGCCAAGTACTAAAGTTTCGGGATGGAGAAGATGCTCCTTACTTGACTCTTACACTGGATAAGTCTGTTAACCGTGTGTTGTTCCATTTCAGTACCTTTTCTCCGGGACGGAAGGATGGGAACTCTGGTGTCGCTACCATGGCTGATTTCGCGTCGCTAACGGCAAACCTGATTAACAACGAAGCATTGAAAATCGTCGAGGCGATATACAAATAACCTTCGGCTCTAACATCGTTCCCCCCGGCCTTCCCTGAGCCGGTCACCCAAACCCGCTTCGGCGGGTTTTTTATTTTCGGCCCGTTGGGGTGTCTGCAAGGAGAATCAGCATGAGCGAGCCGGCAACTGTTGTCGTGGCCGGTGGTGTAGGACTGGCGGCTACCGGTCTGCTGGCGGGCGTGGACATGCTCGCTGTGATCGGTGCGCTGGCTGGCTCTCTGGTGTTCTTCACCACCACTGAGGAATTGCCGGTCTGGAAGCGGGTTCTGTTCCTGCTGGTGTCTTTCGTGATGGGTTACATGTTCGCACCTGGCATGGCCGAGGTTGAGTTGTTCGGCACCAGGCCCTTCAAGTACACCGGTCCGGCGGCGTTCGGCGCCTCGGTTGTGGTTGTTACCGTCGCGCTCGCCGTCATCAAGAGACGCGGCCTCGTTGCTGAACCGCAAGGGAGGCAGGATGGATAGTCAACTGATGCCGCAAGTTCTCACGCAGGCCACGTTCTGGTTGTGCGTGGCGTTGTTCGTTCGGCTGTTCACGTTCCGTCGTCGCGGTGCCCGGTTCCGCCGGAGCATGAGCTGTCTTGCTTGGGTGGTGATGGTCGCGTCTGGATCTGCGGTTGTGTACATCGGCAAAGGGCAGTTGGTCATGCCGCAGAACTCATGGCCGCTGGTTATCGTGCTGGCGGTGTTCGTTGGGTCGGTGTACCAAAGCAGCGGCAATCTGGCCCGTGTCTGGAAGATGGGCTGATGAACAAGGTATCGGATGACCGACGCTGCAGCAGCACCGAGCGGGGTTACGGGTACAAGTGGCAGAAGTCACGCGATGGACACTTGCGGGAACACCCGTATTGCACGATGTGTTCGACCGATCAGCGACCAGTCGCGGCGACAATCGTTGACCACAAGATTGCACCCAAGCTGAAGGACGCCAAGGACAGCGGCGATCCGGTGCGGATCAAGGGTGCGTGGAAGCTGTTCTGGAACCCAGAGAACTGGGCGAGCCTGTGCAAGTTCTGCCACGACTCGACGAAGCAGCGGATCGAGAAGAGCGGACGCGTGCCAGGGTGTCATGCCGATGGCCGTCCGGTCGATCCGGGGCATCACTGGAACCGGTGAGCCGGCAGATTAACGCCCACTGTTATTTTTTTAGCGAGTGTTTTTCTTATCCCGAAACCACGGCAAAAGTAGTCGGCGAAAAAAACCGGTCACCGAAAAAGTAGTGACCGAAAAAAACCGGTTTGCTGAGGGTGGGGGGGGGTAAAAAACTTCATTCCGCCTTCCTTCTAGACCGATCGCCCAACTCTTTACACAAAGTCGGGAAAAATGAGGGGAGGGGGGTATCGACAGGTAAGGGGTTGAATTAATGGCAGGAAATGGAAATTCGGGCCGCCCGTCTTTACCGGCGTCGGTCCATCTGTTGCGGGGAAACCCGAGCGGTAAGAACGTCGCGGCTCTGTTGGATGAAGTGCAGTCCCCGACCGTGCCGGTGAAAGCTCCACTCATGCCGGACGTTCTTTCTGCCGATGCGGTGGCCGAGTGGGAAAGAGTGGTTCCGGCGTTGATGTCTCTGCGCCTCATCTCCGAACTCGACGCGATGGCTCTGTCCTCGTACTGCCAGGCCGCTGCGGATTGGCGTCGTTACCAGCGGCTGATCGCCGAGCGAAACGCCAAATCCGACGATGAGCTGGGTGGCGATGTCCAGACCTTCAAGACCGGTGCCCAACAGATGCACGTTTTGCGGCAGCTCGCCAACGACGCCGAGCGCCGCGCCAACGCCGCTGGCGCCCAGTTCGGTATGTCGCCAGTGTCCCGCCGCAACTTGAAAGCACCGGCGCCCCCGCAAGGTGAGTTATTCCCCAATGACCCAAGAGCAGCCGCTGAACAGTACTTCAGCTGATGACCGAGTGACCGCCTACGCGAATGCGGTGCTGGCTGGTGAAATCGTCGCTGGCCCTGATGTCCGCAACGCGTGCAAGCGTCACTTGCGGGATTTGAAGAACGGTCCGGATCGCGGGTTGATGTTCGACCTGGCCCGCGTGAATCGTGCTATCGGCTTTTTCGAAGATGTCCTGTGCCTCAACGGCGGTGACTACGAGGGCATGCCGTTCTTGCTTGCACCCTGGCAGGCATTCGTCGTGGGCAGTCTGTTCGGTTGGATGACAGAGGATGGTTTCCGCCGCTTCCGCCTGGGCTACATCGAGACGGGAAAGGGCTCCGGGAAAAGTCCACTGGTTGCTGGAATCGGCTTGTACGGTCTGGCATCCGACGGTGAACGGCGTGCGGAGATCTACGCGGCCGCCACCAAGCGTGACCAGGCAATGGTCTTGTTTCGTGACGCCGTGTCGATGGTGGACATGTCACCATCGCTACATTCCCGGGTGGTGCAATCGGGCCGGGACGAAAAGGTCTGGAACCTCTACTACCCCAACACCCGTTCATTCTTCCGCCCGATCAGCGCGGACGAAGGCCAGTCCGGCCCGCGCCCTCACATCGGCCTGCTCGATGAGGTGCACGAACACAAAACCGCCGCGACCGTGAACATGATGCGCGCCGGTACCAAGAATCGGCGCAAGGCCATGGTGGTGATGATCACCAACAGCGGCTCCGACAAGAAGACAGTGTGTGGCCAGTACCACGACTTGGGCGTGCGGATCTGTGCGGACATCGAAACAGACGACAGTTTCTTTGCGTTCATCTGTTCGCTGGACGAAGGGGACGATCCTCTTACAGACGAAGCCTGCTGGCCGAAGGTCAACCCGTCGCTTGATTACGTTGCGGAAGGGCAGACCGATGGAATTCCCGGGCGCAAGTACTTGCGTGAGCAGGTCCAATCGGCCCGGGGCTTGCCGGCGCAAGAATCCGTGGTGCGCCGCCTCAACTTCTGTGAGTGGACCCAAGCGGATGCGCCGTGGATTTCGTGGGCCGTCTGGAAGCAGGCCGAAGAGCGCGTACCGATGCGGCTTCTCCGTAACCGTCGTTGCGTTGCCGGCCTCGACCTGGCCAGCACCACCGACCTGACTGCGTTCGTGCTGCTGTTCTGGCCAGTGCCGCACGACCCTCACTGGCGGTTGCTGCCGTACTTCTGGATTCCGGATGAAGACCTACAGGGGCGTGAGGATCGGGACAAGGTTCCGTACGCCATGTGGGTCAAGGACGGCCACCTCGAAACAACCCCCGGTCGAGCCATCAGCAAGAAACACGTACTGATGCGGCTCGTAAAAATCTGCGCGTACTTTGAAGTCGAGCGAATTGGCTACGACCGTTGGCGCGTGGAAGACCTGCTGCAACTGATGGCGGATGAGGATATCTCGCTGCCGGAAATGGTCGGCTTCGGCCAAGGCTTCAAGGACATGGCACCCGCGGTTGATGAGTTCGAACGTCGGTTGCTGGGGCGTGCAGATGAGCAGGGCGTCATTGATCTGGATCCGGCGGACTATGAAGTCATCGAAACGGAAACGGTTGAAACCTTGCGCCACGACGGCAATCCGGTCATGACCTGGTGCGCCGGTAACGCGGTGATCGTTTGCGATCCGGCCAACAACCGAAAGGCGGACAAAGCCAAAGCCACGGGTCGGATTGACGGCATCGTGGCATCCATCATCGCCGTCGGAACCAGCATCAAGTCCGCTGGACCGAGCGGTAAATCCATCTACGACGAAGGAGCAGGTATATGAAATTAGCCATCGCGGCATGGCTGGCCGGCCTGCTGGGCTTCGGGCTGCTGGTGGGTGGCGTGACGCTGATCAGCGTTCCCGCTGGTTGCATCGTCGCCGGGCTCGGCCTGATGGCGTGGGCCTACCTTGCCGATCGCGCAGCCGCTGTACTGAAGGCCCAATCCAAACCCCAAGGAGGTTGAGCATGTTTTTCTCAAGCGTGCTCGGCGATGGGCGCGGCACTCTCACAAACCCCGACAGCGGTTTCTGGCGCGGACTCATCGGCAGTGGCCGGAACAGTTCGGGCGTCACCGTCACGCCCGAGTCAGCGCTCGGCCTCCCCATCCTGCAGAACTGCGTCACGCTGTTGGCGGAAACCATGGGGCAGTTGCCCTGCGAGATGTACCGCCGTCAAGACAAAGGCCAGCGGGAAGCGGCGATCAATCATCCGGCCTACGACGTTCTGCGGTACCAGCCTAATGGTTTTCAGACACCATACGAATACCGGGAATGCAGTCAGCTCGCGGCGGGACTGCGGGGCAACAGCTACAGCTTCATTGACCGTCGCGACGACGGCAATGTCATTGGCTTGTGGCCGCTTTGCAACAATAAGGTCCAGGTGCTGAAGGGTGCCGACTTGCTGCCTTACTACCGGATCGGCGCAAGCGAGCCGCCGATGCGCATGATCCATCACGTCCGATGGGTCAGCACCAATCAGTACGTGGGACTTTCGCCAATAGAAGTGCATGCCGATTCCGTTGGTCTTGCCCAGGCCGTACGGCAGTACACAGGCAAGAGCTTCGCCAACGGGGCGACCGTGTCAGGTGTAATCGAGCGTCCCCGTGAAGCGCCCTCAATCAAGGATCAGGGCAGCATCGACAAGATTGTCGATCAGTGGGGGCAAAAGTATAGCGGCATGGACAACGCCAAAAAGGTCGCTTTGTTGCAGGAGGGCATGACCTTCAAACCGATATCCATGAGCAACGTGGATGCCGAGGTGCTGGGCATCCTCAAAACCACCGGCACCGATATCGCCCGGATCTACAAGATCCCGCTGCCCATGGTCAACGACTTGGAAAAGTCGAACTACAACACGCTGGAACAACTGATGATTCAGTTTGTGGTGTTCGCGTTGCTGCCTTGGGTCAAGCGCCACGAACAGGCAATGATGCGCGACTTCCTGTTGCCCAAGGATCGGCGCGAGTACTTCATTGAGTTCAACCTGTCCGGCCTGCTGCGCGGCGACCAGAAGAGTCGCTACGAAGCGTACGCCATTGGCCGGCAATGGGGCTGGCTCAGCGTCAATGATATTCGGCGTCTGGAGAACATGCCGCCAGTACCTGGTGGCGATATCTACCTTCAACCGTTGAACATGGTCGATGCAGGAAAACCCGGCGGCGATTTGACCAACCCCAAAGTGCGAGCCCAGCTCGAACTCCAGCAAGCTGAAATCGGAAGGATTCTTGCCCAATGAAAAACTACCTGCGAGCCTCCAGCCTGCTGTTTAACCAGCCGCTGCTGGTGACCCCGGACATGCTAGATCTCGGCGTGCGCTGGGCCAACCAGGCAATGAGCCTGAACATCGTCAACATCGGTACCAAGAGCGGCCCGAGTATCTGGGATGACGATGGCATCGACCGCATAGCGCAACAAGAGGAAGAGCGCCGCACGGCGATCGCCCGAACCGGGATCGAGGTGATTCCCGTCAGCGGCGTGTTGGTCAGCCGTGGCAGTCACATCGGCATGTGCGAAACGATGACCAGCTATGAATCACTGCGGGCGCAACTGCGCAACGCGGTAGCCGATCCGATGGTGGAGCGGATCGTGCTGGACATCGACAGCCCCGGAGGGTCAGCGGTCGGCGCTTTCGAACTGGCTGCCGATATCCGCGCCATGGCTCAGCAAAAGCCTATCACGGGCATCGTCAACTTCATGGCCTACAGCGGCGGCTACTTGCTCGGATCGGCCTGTAGCGAGCTGGTGGTGAGCCAGACCAGCGGCGTCGGTTCGATTGGTGTCATTGCCAGTCACATGGACCGGTCCAAGCAGGAAGAGGGCATGGGCGTGAAAGTGACCACGGTTTATGCGGGGGCTCACAAGAACGACCTCAGCCCTCACGAACCCTTGAGCGAGCAGTCGCTGAAGTACCTGAACGATGTGGTTCAAGAGAGCTACCAGCTCTTCGTCAACGCCGTGGCGGACTACCGGGGACTCTCCGTGCAGCAGGTCATCGCCACCGAAGCAGGGCTGTATCGGGGGCAGGCCGGTATCAACGCCGGGCTGGCTGATCGGATGCAGAGCCCGCAACAGGCGGTCGATGACCTTTCTCACTCTGTCGCCATGAGCCGTGCAGTCCGCCAGTCCGGCCGCCTGTCCGTCCGTGCATCCGCGCTGAATCTTCAAACCCAGATCTGACCGCGTTCGCGGCAGTCACCGAAACCCGCCCTGTGCGGGTTTTTTTATGCCCAGGAGGCAACATGTCCCAAGTACTTCAGTTGCGTAGCGAACGCGCGAAGATCAACGATTCGATTCAGGCGTTGGCCAAACTCGAAACCGCAGGCGAGTCCTTGTCGGCTGAACAGTTGGCCCAGTTTGCGACTCTGGAAGCAGAGTTCAACGCACTGACTGACAAGATCAGCCGTGCAGAACAGGCCGAGCGTATTGCCGCCGCGAGCGCCGTGCCTGTGAATGAGTCTGCTCAGGGCCGCACCGGCCCGCCGAAAGGCCGTACTCACGGCCATATTCACGGTGGTGGGCCGGCTGAAGCACCCGGTGTGCGAATGGCACAGATGGTTCGACTGCTTGCCGCCGCCGGTGGCAATCAGCATCAAGCCGCCCAAATGGCGCAGCAGGGCGGATTTTCTACCGATGTTGCAATGGCTCTCAGCACCGTGACGCCGGGTGCTGGTGGTGTACTGGTTCCACAAAACTTCGCTTCCGAAATTATCGAAGCGCTCCGCCCAATGTCTGTTGTGCGCAAGATGGGCGCGCGCAGTTTGCCGCTGAACAATGGCAACCTGACTCAACCCCGCATCACCGGCAACACCGTCGTTACCTACATCGGTACCGAAACCGATATCCCGATCACTGGGATGACGTTTGCAGATACGAAGCTGTCCGCGAAAAAGGCTGCGGCGATCGTGCCGATTTCAAACGACCTGATTGCCAATGCCGGTGTCAGCCCACGAACTGACGATATCGTCGTTGAAGACTTGGCGGTCTCGATGGGCCTGTCAGAAGATCTGCACTTCATCCGTGCTGACGGCAGCGGCTCGCTGCCAAAAGGGATGCGTTATTGGGCACAGCCGTTCAACATTTTGCCGGCACCGGCGGTGGACACCATCACCCTGGAAAAGATCGACCTGTTTTGCGGAGGCATGATGCTCCGCCTGGAAACGGCGAACGTGATGATGAAGGCCTGCGGCTGGCTGATGCATCCACGCGTCCTCCGTTGGCTGCAGTCGCTTCGTGACGGCAATGGCAACAAAGCTTACCCTGAAATCGAACAAGGCCTGTTCAAGGGCTACCCGGTCGGCCTCAGTAACCAAATTCCGGTCAACCTCGGTGCCGGTGGTGATGAGACCGAATTCTATTTCGTCAACTTCGCAGACATGATGATCGGCGAAGACATGGACCTGACGATCTCCTTCAGTAACGAAGCCTCCTACAAGGACGCCGAAGGCAACATGGTCAGCGCGTTCCAGCGTGACCAGACGCTGGTCAAAGTTATCGCCAAACACGACTTTGGCCCGCGCCACGTCGAGTGCATCGTCGTTGCCATCAACGTCAAGTGGGGCGCCGGCATGTAATTCCGCGACCCCGCTTCGGCGGGGTTTCGCATAACTGAGGGATGGGTAATGACAGACAAAGTAGTGGTGCGTTTTCTGAAGGCCTGGCGCGGTTACTCTGCGGACGAGTTGGCCGGCTTCGATCAAACTGTAGTCGAGGGGCTGCAGGCGAAGGGGTTCGCGGAAATCTATGAACCCAGCGGCGAGACGTCGGCAAAATCGAAGGGGGGTAAAGGCAAAACCGCAAAAGCCGGTGCTGCAAAACCTGAGAGCGGCCCGGCTGCTGGGGGTGGTACTTCCGAAGCAACCACCGAGCCAGGCGGTACAACCGAAATCGTTGATGGACCCGTCGAAGAGAAACCCTAAACCATGGCCCGTCGAATCGAATACTTCGGCGAGCCAGTCCTGACGCTGGAGCAAGTCGCCTTCCAGTGTCGGCTGGAGCCTGAAGACATGGAGCCGGGGCTTATCAGGGACATCATCATTCCCGGTGTCACGACTCAGTGCGAGTCCAAAACCGGGGCGGGTATTCGCGGGGCGATCTACGAAGAGGACTGGCCCGCTGCATTCCCCTCCGGCCACGCGCTGGATGTCGGCCAAGCGACCGAAGTTTTGTCGGTCAAGCTTCGGCAGGCTGATGGCACGTGGAGCGATTACGCTGGCCCGGTAGAACTCGAACAGGGCCAGCGCGAAAGCTTCGTGTCGTTTCCATCAGGGCGACCTGCTGGCGCCTTGCGTATTCGCTACAAGGCAGAGACTGACCTGGATCTTCACCCAGGTGTCCGCAACTGGCTGCTGATGGCGGCGGCTACGATTCATCGGCATCCGGAAATGTTCCTGGTTGGCCAATCCCTGTCAGAGCTGCCTTCTGACTTTCTTGATCACCTGGTGGCTGAGATCACTTTACCGCCGAGGTTTTGACCATGGCCTATCGCGAACCGAGTGCCGGTGAGCTGGATCGGCGAATTACGTTGAGGCTGCGCACGGATGTTCCCGCGCCGGATCAGGGGCTTGACTCGATCTTCACCGACGAGAAAAAGCGATGGGCGAAGATTGAGCCGGTCGGTACTGCGGTCTACACGGCAGGTGTTCAAACGGACGTGAAGATCACTCACCGCGTGACGTTCTACTTCCTCAAGGGCGTGAGCGACGCCCATGAGGTCGTGCACGGCGGCACCATCTACCGGATGCGGCGTGTTGCCGACATGAACGGTACACGTCGTTACACCATTCTTGAAGTCGAAGAACTCGGGCCGCAGAAATCCGGAGGCGGTATCTATGGCTAACTCTGCGTCGGTTGAAAGTTACCTGCACGTTGAAGGCTTCGAGGATTTCGAGCGCGACGCCTTCGATAAAAAGAAGATTCGCGCAGGGATGCGTAAGGCCGGCTTGCTGGTCACGCAGCATGCTCAAATGAACCTGGTGCTGGGCAAGGGGCGGCAAGGCTACCCGGCCAACCGGACCGGTGAGACGGTCAAGTCCATCAAGTTCAAGGTGTCGCGTTCGGGCTTCATGGTGAAGATCTCACCGACGCTCACCCCCGCGATGGGTGAGTTCTACCCGGCCTATCTGTACTACGGCGTGAAGCAGGGCCGTAGGCCTCAAAAGCTCGCGCCGGGCAAAGGCATCGGCCGCAAAAACCGCCGGCAGGCTGGCGTTCGTACCCGGCTCATTGCCGAGAGGGCAGCGGGTGAGTGGCGGATCAAGCCGCACGATAACTACATGGCCGATGCGCTGCAGGACACATCCGAACAGGTGCGGTCGATTCTGTTCACGGCTTTCGCATCGGCGCTTTCATGATCTGCACGCTGCCAAGTGAGGCATTTCAAAACACATTGGGATAGGCTTGTCGCTCTGATAACAGGGAGTTGCCTATGAAAATTATGAGTTTGCTTGCCTCTGTCGCCATGGCTGTTTCAGCGATGACCACGCATGCAGCAGATGCTGTGAGCGAGGCCCCAAGTGCGGCCATTGACCGGATCACACTTATTTACCTGAACCACAAGATCTATCCCAACGGTTCTGTTGAGTGTGATTCGAAAGTGATCGGCAACCGTTCCATAGTTGGATGCTGGAACCTGACCATGAACGGCAAAAGTGCACCACATATCTGGCTCTACGAAGCTGACAAGTTCAAGTCGGTAAACGGTAGTGCGCGCCAACTAGCGGAGGGGAAATTCTCCACGGAGCCAGATGTAACGGTCGTGAAGTTGCCTTTGCCGAGCGACATCAATGTTGGCTCGACGGTAGAAGCATTCACTAAAGGCTGACCTTGAACTTCAAAAGAACCTCGCTGACGCGGGGTTTTTTTATGCCCGGGATTTGAACAATGAAGCTGAACCCGATTGTTGCTCACCTCAAGGCTACATGCCCGACCTATGGCGGTCGGGTTGCTGCCGGTATCGATTGGGACGCTGTCGCTGAGAGTGCCAAGCTGCCGATGCCAGCGGCTTACGTTATCGCGGCGGCTGATGCTGCCGCGCCAAGTCAGGCGCAGAACGCGGTGATTCAGGCGGTGACTGATCAATTTGCTGTGGTCGTTGTGTTGGACGCCGGCGACGAGCGAGGGCAGGAGGCCAACGATCAGTTACACGATATTCGTGCGGAACTGTGGCGCTCTTTGGTTGGTTGGAAAGCAGGACCTGAGTACACACCTATCGAATACGACAAAGGCGCACTGGTGTTCGTCAGTCGCGCCCGAGTCATCTACCAGTACCTTTTCACCGCTGAGTTTCAGATCGGGCGCAACAACACAACAGACCCCGCCGAGACCTGGCATGAACTCGAGCTCGACGGTTTGACGCCGTACACCGGCGCCACTATCAACATGGACTGCATCGACCCTGCAGACCCCAACCTGAAACGTCCAGGCCCGGATGGGCGCATCGAAGTGAAATTCACTGGAGACGTAACACCATGACCAAGCGCATCACTGTGGTGCCGGCCTCGGGCCGCGCTGTACCTGATCCAGAGGCTGGCGATCTGCTGCCGGTTGAAGGCCGGGAAGTTATCGACGGCGCCTGGTGGCGCCGTCGTTTGGCCGACGGTGACATCACCATCAAAGCCAGCAAGCCCCCAACCACCAAAGCCCCAGCGGCGAACCCCGAGGAAGGCAAATAATGGCCATCGGATTCAGCAACATCCCCGCCGATATCCGCGTGCCGCTGTTCTACGCGGAGATGGATAACTCGGCTGCAAACTCGGCCTCGTCGGCCATGCGTCGGTTGATCGTTGGGCAGGTCAACGATGACGCGGATAGCGAAAGCATCGGCAAGCTGGTGCTGGTTTCGAGCGTCGCGATCGCCAAGAGCATTGGCGGTCAAGGCTCGATGCTTGCCGCCATGTATGAGACCTGGCGAAAGGCGGACGCGATCGGCGAAATCTGGTGTCTGCCATTACAAGGCGAAACCGGTACCGCCGCTTCCGCGACAGTGACCCTCACAGGTGCCGCCGCTGAGGCGGGTCTACTGAACCTGTATGTTGGAGGAGCTCGTGTGCAGTCGGTCGTGACTGCGGCAGCAACGCCGGCGATAGCCGCCGCCGCGCTGGCGGTCAAGATCAATGCGACCCCAGATCTGCCGGTGTCCGCTCTCGCGGCTGCAGGTGTGGTGACGCTGACCTGCAAATGGAAGGGCGACAGCGGCAACGATATCAGCCTGGTGATGAATCGCCTCGGCAAGTCGAATGGCGAATTTACACCGGCTGGCTTGACCGTGGCGCTCACGTCTATGGCTGGCGGTGTAGGCGTACCGGATGTGGTGGATGCCATAGCGGCACTGGGTGACGAACCGTTTGAATTCCTGTGCCAGCCCTGGTCGGATACGACCACGCTCAATGCCTGGCGTGACGCGATGGATGACAATACAGGTCGCTGGAGCTGGGCCAAGCAGTTGTTCGGCCACGTTTACACTGCCAAGCGCGGCACCATCGGCACGCTGGTCGCCGCGGGTCAGGCGCGCAACGACCAGCACATGACCATTCAGGCGCTGGAGCCGGGAGTGCCGCAACCATTCTGGGTGCAGGCTGCTGCGCTGGGCGCCCGTACTGCGGTTTTTATCTCGGCTGATGCCAGTCGGCCAACGCAGAGCGGTAGCCTCCCCGGGGTGGACCCTGCGCCTGCCAGTGACCGTTTCACCCTGACCGAGCGCCAATCGCTGTTGAACTATGGCATTGCCACCGCGTACTACGAAGGCGGCTACGTGCGCATTCAGCGCTCGATCACTACCTACCAGAAGAACGCCTACGGCCAGGCAGATAACTCGTATCTGGACAGCGAAACCATGCACCAGTCCGCGTTCATCGTGCGGCGGATGCAGGGCGTGATCACCAGCAAATACGGTCGGCACAAGCTGGCCAGCGACGGTACCGCTTTCGGTGCTGGCCAGCCAATCGTTACCCCCAACACGATTCGCGGTGAGCTGATTGCTCAGTACGCCAAGCTGGAAATGGAAGGCCACGTTGAAAACGCGGAACTGTTCGCTGAGCACTTGATTGTCGAGCGCGACAGCAACGATCCAAGCCGTGTCAATGTGCTGTTCCCGCCGGACTACATCAACGGGTTGCGTATTTTCGCGCTGCTCAACCAATTCCGCCTGCAGTACGACGATGCGGCGTGAGTCTGACCCTGTACACCCAGCCCGCCCAGTGCGGGCTTTTTCATTCTGGAGAACATGACCATGGGTCAACTTGTAGCGGGTACCGCATACGTAAAAGTAGATGGGGCGCAACTGACCATCACGGGAGGGGCAGAGGCGCCACTGATGGCCGTCAAGCGTGAGACGGTCCACCCGGGCTTCTACAAAGAAGAGCCGCTGGCGCCTTATCTGAAAATGACCACGATTTTCGAGGCGGGTTTTCCGCTCAAATCGCTGATCAATGGGCGTGACATGACCGTCACCTGCGAGTTCAAGAACGGCAAGGTTTACGTTTTGTCGGGCGCGTACCTGGTGGACGAACCTTCGCATAAGGGTGATGACGGAACGGTAGAACTGCAATTCGACGGCGTGAACGGGAGCTGGCAATGAGTGATCTGGTGAAACTACAAGTCGCGATCGAGGCACACGGCGAGCCAGTGACTGAACTGAACCTACGCAGGCCGACAGTGCAGGAAGTGCGGGCCATCAAGTCTCTGCCGTACAGGATCGACAAAAACGAAGAAGTCAGTCTGGACATGGACGTTACCGCCAAATACATCGCGGTCTGCGCGGGTATCCCACCTTCGTCGGTCAACCAGCTGGATCTTGCCGATCTCAACGCCCTGAGTTGGGCGGTGGCCGGTTTTTTCATGAGTGCGGCGTCGGCACCGTCGAGCAACTGATCGAGGTCGCATATGACCTGGCGTGGTTCTGGAAAACAGATCCGGAGCTCTTAATGGCCCGGCCGTTGGACGTGCTCGTTGAGTCCTTGGTGCACGCCCAGCGCATTAACAATTCCCAGCAGGTGCAGTGATGGCGGACAAGTTCCAGCTCAAGGCGTTGATCACTGGCGTCGACAAGCTGTCGCCGACACTGAAGGGCGCCGCAAAGAACGTTGCGGGCTTCCGCAAACAGATGAACAGTTCTGGGCTCGGCAAAATAGGGTTCAGCGATATCGTGCAGGGAGGCGCGTTCGCGGCGCCCTTCATCGCGGGTGCCAAGGCGGCAATGGCCTTTGAATCCTCGATGGCCGACGTGAAAAAAGGTTGTTGATTTCGATACGCCGGAGCAGTTCAAGCAGATGGGCAAGGACGTGCTAGATATGTCCGAGAAGATGCCGATGGCCGCCAGCGGGATCGCATCCATCGTCGCGGCGGGCGGGCAGGCCGGCTTTGCTCGCGGTGAACTCAAACAGTTCGCTGAAGACGCCGTGAAGATGGGTATCGCGTTTGATCAGACAGCCGACCAATCCGGCGACATGATGGCCAAGTGGCGGACGTCCTTCAAGTTGAGCCAGGCTGAAGTGGTGACGTTGGCAGACAAGATCAACTACCTCAGCAACACAGGGCCATCGTCGGCGGCCCAGGTTGCCGACATCGTAACAAGGGTCGGTGCGCTGGGTGGCGTCGCTGGCTTGAGTGCCGGGCAACTGGCGGCGATGGGCGCTACGCTCGCGGGAGTTGGTGTGCCGAGCGAAGTCGCTGCCACGGGCATGAAGAACTTCATGCTGGCCCTAACGAAAGGCAGCGCAGCCACGAAGCAACAATCACAGGCCTTCAAATCTCTGCGACTCGATGTGAAGCAGGTCGCCAAGAGCATGCAGAAGGACGCTCAGGGCACGATTGAGGATGTGCTCAACCGCATTGCCAAGGTAGACCCGGCGAAGCAGGCGGGGCTGCTGACCGAGTTGTTCGGCACCGAGTCTGTGACAGCTATCGCGCCGATGCTGACCAACCTGGATCTGCTGAAAACCAGCTTCGCGGCGGTGGGTAAGGAAGGCAAGTTCGCCGGCTCCATGGAAAAGGAATATGAGGCACGGTCCAAGACCACGGCCAATGCCATGCAGCTGCTGCAAAACCGGGTTACTCGGCTCGGCATTGAGGTCGGCGCCGCTCTTCTGCCGCCACTGAACGACATCATGGAAACACTCGGCCCGCTCATTACAAGAATGTCCGAGCTGGCGGCGGAACACCCCGGAGTGGTCCGCGGGGTGCTGGCGGCCGGCCTTGCCTTCGGTGTACTGCGGGTTGCGGTGATGGGCGCAGTTATGGCGACCAAAATTCTCAGCGCGGTGATGGCGATGTCACCGGTCGGAATCATCGTCCGAGTTATCGCGTTGGCGGCAGGACTGCTGATTGCAAACTGGAAAACAGTGGCGCCGTTCTTTGAGCGGTTGTGGGAGCGAATGCGGCGTCCTGCAATGGTTTTCTGGGAGTGGATCAAACTGGCTTGGCAATTCACGCCGATGGCCTGGGTGGTCGCCAACTGGGAGCCGTTGACTGGTCTGTTCTCGGCAATCTGGGATGTGCTTTATGCCGTCAGTACGCCGGTGATGAAATTCCTCGGCGATCTGTTCGACTGGACGCCGCTCGGCATGATCATTAACAACTGGGAACCCATCGTCGCCTTCTTCAAGAAGCTCTGGGACCGAGTGAGGCCGATTCTAGAACCAATGATGAAGATGCTCGGCATGGAAGATGGCGGTGAAGGGATCATCAAGAAGGCGACCAATGTCGCCAATTCTTTCGCAGAAGAGCAGACACAACGTAACGCCGGCGCCGGTGGCGGCACCGGTGCTTTGTTGCAAGCGGATGCAACTCAGGTTGCAAAAGGTCGGCAGGCACTCAACAACCAGGCGTTTGGTATCGACAACAACCAGCTACTTCGCGCGCCTGGACAACTGCCCCCGTCGGGACAATTGCCGCCCTCGGGAAGTCTGCTCCAGCAGACTGCCGCTGCAAACACTCAGAAAGTGAATGGCGAACTGACGATCAATATCCCAAGCGCGCCGCCGGGTACGACGGTGGAGCAGCCGAAGTCAGACAGTAGCGGCCTAAAAATCAAACCAAAAGTCGGCACCCGTACTGTGGGTGTGATGAGGCCATAAATGGACCAGACATGGCGTGACCAAATGCTGCCGGCTTCGTTTCGCGGGATCAGTTTCTTGATCCCTCAGGCCTCGGTACCGATCGGCATGAAGGGACAGCTGCACGAATTCCCGCAGCGTGACGAACCGTACTTCGAGCAACTGGGCAAGCAATCTCAGGTGCATCGATTGGTGTGCTGGATTATCGGTGATGATTGTTTTGAACGACGTGACAAGTTCATGGAGGCAATTCAGACGCCCGGCCCGGGTGAGCTGGTACACCCGTGGCTGGGCCGGATGCAGGTCAAGGCGGGTGAGGGTGAGCTGACCCACGATTTCAAGTCGGGAGGAATGGCCGCTTTTGAGGTGACTTTCTACCCCGACACCCCTCTGAAGTTTCCGACCGCCAAGGTCAACAGCCAGCAGCAGGTGGTCAAGGCTTCCGACAGTTTGTGGGATTCGGCGTTGTCTCGTTACAAATCGGCAATGGCTACGGTGGACCAAGCCCGACTCGGGTTGGCTCGCCTGCGCAACACGTTGTCAGGTGTATACACGGTGATCCAGCAGCAGTTTTCGACCATCGTCGGTGTATTCACCAACCTGACCGGATTCGTCCAGTCGCTGATGAACGCACCAGATTCCCTGTCGTCGTTGTTCTCCAGCTACTTCAGCGAGTTTTCCGTCGATGACTATCTTGGCGAGGGCTCCAGTTCGAGCTACAGCGACACGGTAGCCACGGCAACTCAGCATTCAGAGGCCGTGTCCAGTATCAACACAGTCAGTCAAGTAGGCGGCGTTGATGCGGTTGCAGCAAGCCAGGCCACCGCAAATCTGGTGCAAGACGCGCTGCTGGTGCAGGTTGCGATGATCATCAGTGAAATGCCGATCGCGTCTCAACCGGTCTCCACCAGCACCGCGCCGTCGGTCGAGCAACAAGCGGTGCTGCCCATCGTGCGTCCGGAGGTTCCCGTAGCGGATGATGTGATCGACCTGCGCGATAACCTTGATGAAGCCATCTTTCAGGCGTCACTAAAGGCTGACCCGGTGCATTACATGGCGTTGAATACGCTTCGCCAAGCCATCGTAAAGCACCTGACCGCAGTCGCGGAATCGGGCGTGCGCCTGGTTGACATCACTCCACCCGTAACGCTCTCGGCGTTAGTGATTGCTTACCGCCGCTTCGGCGATGCCACTCGCGAAACTGAGGTGGTGCAGCGAAACCGCTTGCGGCACCCGGGCTTCGTCCCACCGCGTCCGATCAAAATCGCCCAGAGGTAGCCCATGGAAGACATCAATGCTGTCAGCCTCACGGTTGACGGGCTGGATTACTCTGGCTGGAAATCCGTGGAAATCGCCGCGGGGCTAGAGGATCAGGCGCGTTCGTTCAATCTCAGCATCACGTGGAGATGGCCGGGCCAGATTGAGCCGCTGCCGATCAAGCAGGGCTCCAAGTGTCAGGTAAAGATTGGGGACGACCTGGTGCTGACTGGTTGGGTATTCGCTACGCCCATCAGCTACGACGACAAGCAGATCACCACCACCGTTAGCGGGCGTTCGCTCACTGCCGATCTGGTGGACTCCGGGGCGATCAATAAGCCGGGTCAGTGGAACAACCAAAGCGTGCTGGCGATCGTTAGTGCTCTGGCTGCGCCATACGGCATCAGGGTACGAAATGAGATCCCGGAAGGGGCCAAGCTGTCAGATCACACCATCGAGCCTGGCGAAACGGCGTTCGAGTCTATCGATCGCTTGCTGACGCTTTTCCGCGTGTTCTCCACGGATGACGCGAAAGGTATGGCGGTGCTGGCTAAACCGGGCAGCGAGGTGCGGGCTTTTGACGTGCTTGAGGTTGGTAAGAACATCTTGTCCGCTGACGCTTCGTTGGATTTCTCGGCGGTATTTTCCGAATACCGGGTACTGGGCCAAAAGAGTGGCACCGATGAAGAGTTTGGTGAGAAGGCTGCCGAGGTGTCGGCTGTAGTCGTTGATCCGCGCATGACGCGTAAACGCGTGATGGTCATTCAGGAGTCCGGCCAGATGACCAACGAGCTGGCACAGGCCCGGGCGAACTGGGAGCGCGGCAGCCGAATGGGTAAGGCGGTCACAACGACGTACACGGTGCAGGGTTGGCGTCAGTCAAATGGAGCGTTGTGGAAGCACAACGCACTGGTGCGTGTGATTGATCCAATCATTGGCTTCGACCGAATCATGCTCATCGCCCGCGTGACCTACACCCTTGCCGACAACGGCATGCTCACCAAGATGGAGGTTGGCCCGCCGGATGGGTTCGAGCCAGAACCGCATGATCCGCACAAGAACCGAAAGCTGAAGAAGGGCGGCAAGGCCGACAACTTCGAGTACCTCATCCCCGCAGATTACGAGCCGAAAAAATGAGCCTGAAAAGCATAATGGCGCGCGGCACAGTGGTGCTCGCGGCAGCCGGAAAAAAGATGCAAGCGCTGCAGGTGCGGCTGACAGCGGGTGAGCTGAAGGACAACGTCGAGCACTTCGAACCGTATGGCCTGACCAGCAACCCGCTGCCAGGCGCAGAGGTGCTGACGCTGTTTCTCAATGGCGATCGGTCACACGGAGTGGTGGTGGTCGCTGCTGATCGTCGGTATCGGATTACCGAACTGAAGCCTGGCGAGGTTGCGGTTTACACGGATGAAGGCGACAAAGTGCACTTCAAGCGTGGTCGTATTATCGACATCGAAACCCAGACCCTGAACATCAAAGCGACCACCGCGGTGAATTTCGATACACCGGTGATCAATCAGACCGGAAAGATCGTTTCTAGTGGCGATCAAGTTGCCGGCGGTATCAGCCAGATCGGTCATGTTCACACCAACGTGCAAGCCGGTAGCGGCAATAGCGGGCCTCCCGCAGCGGGGGGCTGATGATTATTTCGGAAAACCGTGAAGCCTCCCTGACGCGTGCGGTGCTCATTAGCCTGTTCACCTGGCGCCGCGCTGCCCCCGATGACCCCGTCGATGATGAAGAGCTGTTCGGATGGTGGGGGGACAGTTACCCGGCCATTACGGACGATCGCATCGGTTCGCGGTTGTGGCTGCTGCGCAGGGTGAAGCTTACTGAAGCGACCCAGCGCGATGCGGAGTTCTACGCCAATGAGGCTCTGCACTGGTTACTAGATGACGGCCATGTGATCGCGATCGAGATCACCAGTGAAAAACCTGACATCAATCGACTGAACCTGGTGGTGATCCTTACCGTGCCAGGCGGCGCGCGCGTTGAAATCAAACCCCTCTCATCGTGGCAGGTGATCTATGCCGTTTGAAACTCCTTCGCTACCGGCGTTGATCAGCCGTACTCAAAGTGATCTGGCGAGCGATTCGCTCCGGCGTTCCGATGCGCAAGTATTGGCCCGCACGCTAAGTGGTGCTGCTTATGGCCTATACGGTTATCTGAACTGGATGGCCGACCAGATTCTGCCAGACAGGGCCGAGGTGGAAACGCTGGAGCGGATTGCCGCCTTGCGGCTCAATCAGCCTCGAAAAGCGGCGCAGCCTGCTGAAGGTTCAGTGCGGTTCAGCGCCGCTGCCGGTGCTGTGCTGGACGCTGATGTGGTGATGCAGTCGAGTGATGGGCGCATGTACAGAGTCACCACCGGCATCACCACGGTGGCAGGTTGGAACACAACCTCCATCGAAGCGGTTGATGCGGGCGCCTTGGGTAACTCCGAAACAGGCTTGGCGTTGACGTTAGTCCAGCCGGTACGTGGTATCACCAATGCGTTCACCGTGGCCGATCCGGGACTCTCGGGCGGGGTGGCGATCGAAAGCATCGAGTCACTTCGGGCGCGGGTCATTCGCTCCTATCGAGTGATCCCGCATGGTGGCTCTGTCGATGACTACGAGACTTGGGCACTGGAGGTGCCAGGCGTCACGCGAGCCTGGTGCCGTGGCTCCTACATGGGGCCGGGGACGGTAGGCCTCTTCGTAATGCGTGACGATGATCCGGTAGCTGTCCCCAATCCGGTCCAGTTGCAGGAAGTGAAGGATTACATCAAACCACTGCGACCGGTCACCGCTGAACTGTACGTGCTTGCGCCAGTGGAAAAGCCGGTGCTTTACAGCATCCGGCCGGTACCTGACACCAGTGCGGTTCGAACGGCAATCTACGTGCAGCTTGCCGACCTTCACAAGCGTGAAGCGGGACTGGGAGATACCCTGCTGATCAGCCATATCAGGGAGGCGATCAGCGGGGCGGCAGGCGAGACGGACCACAACCTAACTGTTCCCAATGCGAACGTAGCTGCCGCCACCAATGAGCTGCTGATCTTGGGGGGTATCACATGGCTGTAGCAAGAAGCGCGGACCAGTATCACCGGCATTTGCGGGGGTTGTTGCCAGCCGGCCCGGCATGGGATCCGGAACTTGTTCCTGAGATCGATCTTGTCCTGTCGGGCGTTGCGGTCGAGTTCTCTCGGCTCGATGCCCGAGCTGTGGACCTGCTCAACGAAATGGACCCCGCCGGCGTCAGTGAGTTGGTCCCCGATTGGGAAGCCATCATGAACCTGCCGGATCCGTGTCTCGGCCCAAATCCAGCGTTCGATGATCGCCGCCTGGCAGTTCGTCGGCGCCTAGTCGAAGTGGGAGGGCAGAGCCGGGCGTACTTCATCGATATTGCCGTCAGCCAAGGCTATCCCAACGCCACTATCACCGAGCACCGAGCGCCCCGAATGGGGCGTTCTCGTTTTGGCTCCGCGAATTTCGGTACCTGGTCGGCTCAGTTCATGTGGACGCTGAACACGGGGGGCCGCCAGCGATCGGGCCGCAGGTTCGGTGCCAGCTTTTGGGGTGAGCGCTTTGGAACGAATCCGGGCGATTCCCTTGAATGCTCGATCCGCCGACCGGCACCCGCATACACACTCGTATATTTTAATTACTCTTAAGAGGTAATCGCGTGGACTATCCAAGAAGCGTTCCGAACATCGGTCTTGTTAACGGGAAGTTTGCTAACGAAAACACTGCTACGGGAACACCCGGATCTCTTATTCCGGCGGAGTGGGGGAATTCTGTAACCGACGAGCTTCTGTATGTTATTGCTCAAGCAGGACTGGTGCCTTCCGAGGCAAGCCATCAGCAACTGACCCTCGCCATCCTGAAACTGATAGGGGACAAAACACCTCAGGCTACTGAGTTATTGCTCGGGGTTTTGAAAGTTGCAAGTCAAGTTCTGACCGATGCTGGGGCAGATGACGCATCTGCAGTTTCCCCGAAGAAACTCAAGTGGGGGTTTGCGGCCAGCCTCTCTCAGACGGGATACATTCGGTTTCCAACGTGGCTTGGTAGCGTGACCCTTCAATGGGGAATCACTGCCAATATTCCAGCGGGATCATCTGCAACGACACTTTTTCCAACGGCGTTCGCAACAAATTTGTTCTCGGTCGTTACCACGTACAGCAATCCGTCAGCCAACGTTGCTACAGGTGGCAACCCTCACATGTTAAGGACTCGCTCTAATACGGGGTTCGCTGTTTGGAACGGCGGGAACTCGGATTCGCAATACACATACTTCGCTGTGGGGGCTTGAGATGAATTACTTTTCGGCAGAGAACATGGGGTTTTATAACGATGACGCGGGTGCAGATACTTTCATTCCAGAGGATGCGGTTGAAATAACAGAAGAGCGCTGGCGGGAATTATTGAACGGCCAGGCAACAGGCCAATACATCGTGGCAGGTGAGGATGGTTTTCCCGAGCTGGTGAGTACTGCGCCTTCTAGTTCCTGATCACAACGTTGTTAACGCATATCCCGCTTCGGCGGGTTTTTTATTACCTGGAGACAAGTGATGACTGCAACCGAGAAAGACCGCGACATCCTCGCACGCACGCTATGGGGAGAGGCGCGCGGCGAAGGCACGGCAGGACAGGTAGCCGTAGCTTGGACGATTCGCAACCGTGTGTTCGATGGTAAGGCCAATTCGTGGTGGGGCGAGGGCTACGCCGGCGTGTGCCAAAAGCCGTACCAGTTCAGCTGCTGGAACAAGACCGACCCGAACTATCAGTTCCTGATCGGCGTGAAGCAGATCCCATTCCGCGAGTTGGCGCAATGTCGTATCGCAGCCGACCAAGTGATCGACGGCAATGTCCCTGACCCAACCAACGGCGCGACTCACTACTACGCCACCAGCATCAAAGCGCCGACCTGGGCGGCGAAGGCAAAACAGACGCTCAAGCTGGGTGGACATGTCTTCTTTCGAGATGTGCCGTGATGGTCGTTCCGTGGAAGGCGTTGGGCGTGCTGACGCTGGTAATCGCTGGTGCTGGTAGCGCTTGGCAGTTTCAAGACTGGCGCTACGGAGAGCAGTTGGCGAAGCAAGCGCGGCTTCATGCCGAAGCCCTTAACCAACTGAACAAAGCTGCCGCGACAGCGCAACAGGTCGAGCAGGATAAACGCCTGGCACTGGAGCAACGGCTTGTAACCAGTGAACAAACCCACTACAGGAAACTGAGCGATGCCCAACGTGATCAAGATCGCCTGCGCGATCGCCTTGCCACTTCTGATTTGCGCCTGTCAGTCATCCTTGCCTCGGGTTCAGCCGGTGCCAGTGACGTGCCCAAAGCCGCCAGCGCCGGCGGCGTGGATCATGGAACCGTACGAGCCGAACTTGACCCAGCGCATGCTCAAAGAATTGTCGCCATCACGAATCGGGGTGACAGAGGATTAATTGCGTTAAGTGCGTGCCAAGAAATTTTGAGAATGGCGACTCAATGAGCGGTTATGCTCACCCTAATGTGACTGGAGTACTTCGTGCTTGCTAGTGGTTCAACTGTCTGAGATTGTATGTGTGGAGGGGATCTGTTTTGTAAAAAATGAGGAGTAGCACTGTGACAGAAAACGTTCCATACGTATTCCATTACACCACAGCACGAACAGCGCTTAATTATATATTGAAAAATATGACTTTGAAGCTGGGGTCTCTGGCTGCTGTTAATGATCTTAAAGAATCAAAGTATCGCGACTTTACTCTGTATTCTAGAGGTATGAAGTCTGTGTTCGAATTTAAAGATTCGTATTTTGATGAGCTGACTCAAGATCTGGCGAATAACTCTTATGTCTTATGTTGTGGACTGAATGGAAAAGATCTTCATGACGGTGCGTTACGCCATCACATGTGGGCGAATTATGCAAGAAAGCATACTGGCGTGTGTCTGGTACTAAATGCGGCTAGGCTTCAGGAGGGCATTGAAAGAGCGGCCGGTGAAAACCCTCTGTATAGTGGTGAGGTTAGTTATCACGAGTTTGATGACAGAAATAATCCAAGCTGGCCGGCTTACAATTTGTACTTGGAGCAGTGGTTGCAAGATAAGGAGGGTTTTTTCGATGCGCATGTAAAAAATTATTATAAAGGTCTTTTTTTTAGTAAGGGTGTAGATTGGCGCGATGAAAGAGAGTGTCGGTGGGTTATTCGCTCTCGGGCGGGTAGGCCATTTTTTGTAGATATTAGTAATGCTTTAGATGGAATTGTAGTCGGTGGTAATATTTCCGATCGTAACTTTAATGCCATTCGCGAGATATGTGAAGGTTCGAACATTGATTTGCGCGCGGCAGTCTGGAACAATCATGGGTACCTATCTGAAAACTTAATCGCCGGTGAAGAGAGCGTAAACATTTCCGGGTCGTATAGCCTCGGCGTGCCTTGCAAAGCAGTATTTCGTAAAGCTACATCTGGTCGGGGCAAACAATATTCTTACGTTATTTCAAATGAAGGTAAGTGCATTTTTGTTCCTGATAATAATCCGGAGTATAGAAAGAATCTGGTTGAAAGTTTAGGGGGGGCTGTTCAGGAAGTGGGTGAGCCCTACGAGGTGAAAGGGTTTTCGGCGGCCAGATTGTCTGAGGTGGATAAAAAGCCACTAATGTTTGAATTTGTCGGTGATGTTTTGAAATTACATAAAGACGAAGAGCAGCCATACTACGGATTGGAAATTAGGAATTAATGATCGCGGGAACTTTTGTCTTATTGTTAAAATACTCTTGCGAATGGGGAGGGGGCGGATATTTGGTCAACCTCCTGCCGCATTCAGTTCCGCAACTGAGCACGCCCTCCTTGCATTACGCGGGCTAGAGCCCTTAGGGAATTAGCAAGTTGCGGAATTTATTTCGTTCTAAGCTATTGATATATAATGATTTGTAGATGGACTTAAAATCCCCCGCTCGTAAGGGCGTGCCGGTTCGATTCCGGCTTCGGGCACCATGAATATCAAAGGCCTGCATGAGATTTCTCATGCAGGCCTTTATCATTTGTACCCTGCAATAGTTGGGCGCTTTATGCAATTCACTGGGTCGAAACGATCTCAAGGGAAGATGCATAGCGCATCAGAGCGGGAGCATGGATAACGTGAATCACACACCAATTGAAAACCCGGCTCAGCTCCGGTTTTTTTTGTGCCCGCCATTCGACCGAGCGCACGTCGTCTGCCAGACACCGATTCCTTGAACTAAAAGTTGACCGGTAAGTCGGGATAATGAGTCGTCCCTTCATTCAGAGGTCATCCATGCGCAACTACACGATCCAATATTTGTTCAACGACACACCCCGTACGCATCAGCTCCAGCTGAATCAGTCGGAGCTTTCGGTCGCGGATGCTGCAATGCATCTGCTCGAGCTACATTTTGGCGATGGTGAGAACAGCTTGATCATGCCGACTGCGGACTCGACCGTTGAAGAGATTCTCCAGCAGGCGGAAGTGATGGGAATCACTCGGGTCGAAGTGGCTACGGAACCAAGCCTGCTTCACCATCTTGAATAATCTTATGTTTTTGGCGGACAACAAAAAGCCCGGACGTATCCGGGCTTCTCAGAGCTAACCTCAGCGCGAATTTACTTCTTCCTGTGTCCGGGCCGACGCTCTTTCCCTACGCCGGCGAACCCAACTATAGAAAGCGTGAACCGGGTGTAAAAACGCCGCAAGTACGCACAGCAGCAAGATGATGAAAATGGCAATCAGCGGGAGGCTTTCGTGCGAGAACATGGTGGGGTACTCCTGTAGGCACTATGTTGGAACCCGCAGGCTAGACGCTTTGAGCCATGCTTGCGATGAACGTATGTTCATCCTCGGGCGCTTGAACTGTGCTACGGAGGGCTCACCAAAATGATCGATTCCAGAGGTGCGCGAGCGCCGGTCTTCCGTTAAGGCCGGCGCCGTGCGTGGAGTGATTACGCAGGTGTGTTTCAGCTGCGCTTGGGCAGCTTCCAGTTCGGGCGGATGAAATGGCAGGTGTAACCATTCGGTATCCGTTCCAGGTAGTCCTGATGTTCAGGTTCCGCTTCCCAGAACGGCCCGGCGGGTTCGATTTCGGTGACTACTCGGCCCGGCCAGAGACCGGAAGCGTCAACGTCGGCGGCGGTATCCTCGGCGATGTCACGTTGTTGTTCGCTGAGGTAATAAATCGCCGAACGGTAGCTGGGGCCACGGTCGTTGCCTTGACGGTTGGGCGTACTCGGATCGTGGATCTGGAAGAAGAACTCAAGGATCTGCCGGTAGCTGATCACCGCCGGGTCGAAGATAATTTCGATGGCTTCAGCGTGGTTGCCGTGGTTGCGGTAGGTGGCGTTCGGTACATCGCCGCCGCTATAGCCGACTCGCGTCTGCAGCACGCCGGGATAGCGCCGCAGCAGGTCCTGCATGCCCCAGAAGCAGCCGCCGGCGAGAATCGCGGTTTCGGTTTGTCCGGTCATAATCTTTTTTGCCTCTCGGTGACTGTGGGTACGGTGCTGGTTATGAGGGCGCGTTGGCTATTTGCAAGCTTGACTCAGGGATAAGGACGGCTCGATCCGGTATTTTCAACAAAAAGCCCTGACGCTCAGGCCAGGGCATTGATGGGTTCGAGCGCTGAATTCGGGGCAGTTCACATCGAGTGATGGACTAAAAACACGACACAAGCGGTTATACAAACGCTTGCCCGAAAAAGCCCCGTGGCAGGCGCTGCGGCCCGGCCAGTGCGGTCAGGCGTTCGATCCACTCCGAACGCCAGTTCGATGCGCCGTGATCAGCCTTGGTGTGGCGCGCCGCGCGGCGTGCGGCATTGCGCTGGGCCTTGCGTGCTTCTTTGTAGGCGTCGGTGTTGCGGCAGCTGCGGCATTTGACGCGATTGAGTTCCAGGCTGGAGGCCAGGTTGTTGCCCTTGTGACCACAAGCCAGATGTCCGTCTGTTTTGAAATGGATAACCATGAACAGTCTCCTGGGTGACGTGTACAGGTTTTGACCTCCCACGACCGCAGGCGTTCGCCGGATCGGCCCAGTGGTGCGCCCGGAGACTGTCGTTTATCGCTGCGCAGTCATCTGAAACGTGGCAGTGGCCGCTCGACCGGTTGTAGCGACGACAGGGTGCTGCGGATCAGCGGTGTGTCTTTTTCGATGTCGTTCAGACGATCGCGGATGCGCAGGGCGGTCGGATGGCCGCCTTGATGATCGACCCAGTCGGCGATTTCCTTGCAGGCCGCAGCCAGCCGAGCCTGACGGGAGTCGAGCAGAGTGAGGAGGGTGGTGATGGACTCTTTTTCGGACATGGAACACCTCCGTTCAGAAAAACCGTTGAGAGGCAGCAAAGAGCCCGCGGGCTGCGAGCTCTGTGCCGTTGGGGCGCTGGTCGTCAGCTGCTTTGAGTATAGACCCCGCCTGTCAATTGCATCAGCCGGCCGATTGTCGCGCCGGCAGCGGCGAGCTGGCCGCATTGAGCCGTCGGCATTCGCGTCGGGCATCCTCCTCAAGATCGTAGCCATCGCCGATGAAGCCGCCGGTGCGCGTGTCGTTGATCCGAAACCAGCTGCTGGCCTCGGCGGGCTCGTGCTGGCTTTCCCCGGCGCGGCGGCCGTGAATGATGATTTTGTTGCAGCGCTTCACGACAAAGATGTCTTCCATGGCGTCACCACAGCAAATGGGTGTCAGATCAACTATAGAAGCCTTGGCCGATCGTGCAAAAAATAGCCAGTCAGTTCGTCGGTTGCAGCCGCCATTCTGTGGCATGCCAATCCAGATGATGCGTCGGACTCAACGCTTGTAGAAACTCAGGATCGTGGGAGACCGCGACAATGGCGCCGGGAAACGTCTGCAATGCCTGTTCGAAAGCCTGAACCGATGCCAGATCCAGATGATTGCTCGGTTCATCGAGCAGCAACAATTGCGCAGGTGTCTTGCCCCACAAGGCCACCGCCAGTGCGGCTTTCAAGCGTTCGCCACCACTGAGTGAAGCGCTCGGTCGGGTGACCCGTTGTGCGTCCAGTTGCAGATGAGCCAAATGCCCGCGCAATGCACTTTCACTCAACGGACTCTGCAGCGCCAACAGTTGCTCGATGACGCTGAGGCGGTCATCCAGCAGCTTCAGATGCTGGTCCAGATAGGCCACGGGAACATGGATGATGCACTCGCCACTGACGGGCTGCAGTTGACCTGCGAGGACTCTGAGCAGCGTCGATTTGCCGCAGCCATTCGGACCATTGACGGCGACGCGCACAGGACCGCTCAGCGCGAGATTGAACGGTTGCGCCGGCAGCCATGGCAGGCGCGCATCAATCAACGAGCAGACCCTGCGCGCAGCGGGCACTGCGCTGCCGGGCAGGTTCATCAACACGGTTTCGTCCGCGAGCACTTTGGCGTAGGCATCGCGCACCCGTGCATCGAGTTCGGATTTGCGCTGCTGATGACCATGACGCACCTGGCCCATGATCTGTCTCGCAGCACCTTTCAGGCCGGCGCGTTCGAAGCCCGAGACGTTGGCGGTTTTGGCATTGCGCAGTGAGCGGGCGGCATGCCGCTGGATGGTGTCGTGCTCGTTTTGCAAGCGCTGCTGCTCGCGCCGGCGCTCGGTTCGGCTTTGATCCAGCGTCGCTTGCGCCGCCGCCTGATGGATCTGTCGTTGCTGCTGATAAGCGGAAAAATTGCCGCCGTACACCGTAACACCCAGCGGCGTCAGCTCGACGATACGTTGCATGCGCTCAAGCAATTGCCGGTCGTGGCTGACGACGATCAATCCGCCGCGCCAGCGTTCCAGTTCGTTCATCAACCAGTTGCGGCCGGGGCTGTCCAGATGATTGGTCGGCTCATCCAGCACCAACAGGCGCGCCGGACTCAGAAACGCTCTGATCAACGCCAGCCGCGCCTGCTGGCCGCCGCTCAGCGGTTGGGTCAAATCCGTGGCGGCAATGTCTGGCAGACCGGCGTTATCCAGCGATTGGCGCAGACGTTCGGGCAGATCCCAGCGCTCGCCGAGGATGTCGAAGTCTTCCGCCGCCGCGCCACACTGCAGCCGTTGCAATGCGCGAAGAGCGGCAGCGGTGCCGGTGGCATCGGCCACGGTCTGCGCCGCATCGGCGGTGAATGTTTGCGCCACATAGGCCAATGGAACCCAGCAGGTGACGCTGCCGGCAGTCGGTTGCAAATGTCCGGCAATCAGCTTGGCCAGCACGCTCTTGCCGACGCCGTTGCGTCCGACGATGGCAGTGTGGATGTGATCGAAATGCAGATTCAGGTCGTTGAAAATCGCCTCGCCATTGGCGAACTGAAAACTGGTTTGATTCAGGGAGACGAGGGCAGGCGTACGCGAGACGTGAGTCATCGGCACCTCCGAAAAATGTCGTGAAGACTGACAGGCGCTATTCAGCGCTTGTCGCGATTACATTTTCAGAAGGCTTGATTGTTCACTGTCTGCGGTCGTCCAGAAGGAGGAGAGGTGGCTAGCCTAGATCACCCGTCCGCCGCGATCAAGGCGCATCCATCATTTGCTCGAGAAACATCGCCAGCGCCACTTCCTCGGAGCGCAAGCCCTTGCGCACTCGCGGACGAGGCAGTTCGGCCAGTGCACCGAGCAGGAAGCGCTCAACCACGGCCGGATGGATGTAGCACTTGCGGCACACCGCCGGGGTGTTGCCCAGCTGTTTGGACACGTTCTTGACCATCTCCACCACGTGCCGTTTCGCTTCGGCTTCCGACTCCCATTGCAGTTCGCGCAATACCGCCAGGGCCAGTGCGCTGCCGGCCCAGGTGCGGTAGTCCTTGGCGGTGAAATCGGCACCGGTGAGGGTTTGCAGGTAGCTGTTGACGTCGTGTGAACTGACGGTGTGCCGCTCACCGTTTTCGTCCAGATACTGGAACAGATTCTGCCCGGGGATTTCCAGGCAGCGCTTGATGATGCGCGCCAGGCGACGATCCTTGACGGTGATCTGGTGTTCGATGCCGCTTTTGCCGCGAAACTGGAACAGGATCGCGCTGCCGTTGACCTCGACATGCCGGCTGCGCAGGGTGGTCAGGCCATAGGAGCGGTTGTCCCGCGCGTATTGGGTATTGCCGACGCGGATCAGCGTGGCGTCGAGCAGCGTGATGACCGTGGCCATGACCTTGTCACGGCTGAAGCCGGGTGCGTCGAGCAGGGTTTCGAGCTGTTTGCGCAACTTTGGCAGCGCCAGGCCGAACTCACGCAAGCGTGAGTACTTGTCGGCATCGCGCACCTCGCGCCAGCGCGGGTGATAGCGATACTGCTTGCGGCCCCGGGCATCGCGGCCGGTGGCCTGCAAATGGCCACGCGGATCGGCGCAGATCCACACGTCGGTGTAGGCCGGCGGCACTGCCAGCGAATTGATCCGTTTGATCTCATCAGGGTCGGTGATGCGCTGCCCGGCCGGATCGAAATAGGCGAACTTGCCGCGCAGCTTTTTACGGGTGAGGCCGGGTTGAGTATCGTCGACGTAATGCAGGTCGGGCGGTAAGACGTCGGCTAGTGCGGTGTCGGGCATGGCAGTGTCCTTGGCGAATCGCTCTGTTACAGCGATTGACCGCGCGCCGTGGCCGTCGTGCCAACCAATTCAGGCCAGCACGGCGACGGCCTTGATCTGCGCCCACAAATGCTGGCCCGGGTGGATGCCAAGCTGATCCCGGGAAAACCGCGTGATCCGTGCCAACAGCGGTGTGCCGCCAGCGTCCAGACGAATCAGCACATGCGCGGTATTGTCCGCCGTCTGCTCGCTGATCACAGTGACCGGCAACCGATTGAGGATGCTGCTGGCCACACTGTCGTGGAGGCTCAGGCTGATGTCACGGGCGTGCACCTTGGCGCGCAAAGCCTGGCCCACGGCCATGGGTGCGTGGGTCACGCGGATATTCATTTCGGTGGCCGGCAGTTGCAGGCTGAGCAACTGATAATCGGCGTCGTAGGCACTGACTTGACCTTCGATGATCACCCCGGCGTCGTCGCCCATCGCCATTGGCAGGTCAAGGCGCGCGAGGGTTTCGCCAATCGGGCCGCTGGCCAGGGCCTTGCCGTCGCTGAGCAACACCAGATGATCGGCCAGTCGCGCGACCTCATCCTGAGCGTGGCTGACATAGAGCACCGGAATGTCCAGTTCATCATGCAGACGTTGCAGGTACGGCAGGATTTCGTTTTTGCGCTGACTGTCGAGGGCAGCCAACGGCTCATCCATCAGCAGCAGTTTCGGGCTGGTCAGCAGTGCGCGGGCGATGCCGACACGTTGGCGTTCACCACCGGACAGGTGTTGCGGATGGCGCTCCAGCAGATGGCCGATGCCCAGCAGTTCGGTGGCTTGCGCCATGTCGACCCGGCGCTGGGCCCTGGCAATGCGCTTGAGACCAAACTGCAGGTTGGCCAGCACTGACAGATGCGGGAACAGGCTGGCCTCCTGGAACACATAACCCAGCGCACGTTTGTGCGGCGGGACAAAAATCCGTCGCTCGCTGTCCTGCCAGATTTCGTCGTTGACCTGGATGAAACCCTGCTCGGCGCGCTCGAGCCCGGCGATACAGCGCAGGCAAGTGGTTTTGCCGGAACCGGAATGGCCATACAGCGCGGTCACGCCGCGCCCCGGCAAGTGCAGATCGACATCCAGGCTGAAACCCGGATAAGCGATTTTCAGACGTGCATCAATCATCGATCAGCTCCAGCCCGCGCGGGTCTTGCGGCTGGAGTAGAGCGCCAGCAACACCAGAAACGAAAACACCAGCATCGCCCCGGCCAGCCAATGGGCCTGGGCATATTCCATCGCCTCGACATGGTCGTAGATCTGTACCGAGACCACGCGGGTTTTGTCGGGAATGTTGCCACCGATCATCAGCACCACGCCGAATTCACCGACGGTATGCGCGAACCCGAGGATCGCCGCCGTCACAAAACCGGGGCGGGCCAACGGCAGGATCACGCTAAAAAAAGTGTCCCAGGGATTGGCGCGCAAGGTTGCGGCCACCTCCAGTGGGCGGGTACCGATGGCGGAGAACGCGTTCTGCAACGGTTGCACCACAAACGGCATGGAATAAATCACCGAACCGATCACCAGCCCGGTAAAACTGAAGGTCAGAGTGCCCAGGCCCAGCCATTGCGTAAAGTGGCCAAGAAAGCCATTGGGTCCCATTGCCAGCAGCAGATAAAAGCCGATCACGGTCGGCGGCAGCACGAGGGGCAGGGCGACGATTGCGCCGATGGGGCCGCGCAGCCAGGAACGGCTGCGCGACAACCACAGGGCAATCGGAGTGCCGACGACCAGCAGGATAGCGGTGGTCAGGGACGCCAGTTTCAGGGTCAGCCAGATCGCCGCGAAGTCGGCACTCGTCAGCGACATTTAGAGCTGATAGCCGTAGGACTTGATCACCGCAGCGGCTTTCGGGCCTTTGAGGTATTCAACCAGAGCCTTGGCAGCGGCGCTGTCCTTGCCCTTGTTCAGAATCACTGCGTCCTGTTTGATCGGGTCGTGCATGCTCGCTGGAACGATCCACGCCGAACCGCTGGTGACCTTGCCGTCTTTGTAGATCTGCGACAGCGCGACGAAGCCCAGTTCGGCATTGCCGGTGGACACAAACTGGTAGGCCTGGGTGATGTTCTGGCCTTCGACGATCTTGGCTTTGGTTGCTTCAGTCAGTTTGAGTTTTTCCAGCACTTGAGTGGCGGCCAGACCGTACGGCGCGGCTTTCGGATTGGCGATGGACAGGTGCTGGTATTCGTTCTTCTTCAGGACTTCACCTTTGGCGTCGACATAACCTTCTTTCGCCGACCACAGGGCCAGGGTGCCGATGGCGTAGGTGAAGCGCGAGCCCTTGACGGTGTCGCCTTCTTTTTCCAGTTTTTCCGGGGTGGTGTCGTCTGCCGAGAGGAACACTTCAAACGGCGCGCCGTTCTTGATCTGGGTGTAGAACTGGCCGGTGGCACCGTAAGCGGCGACCAGTTTGTGCCCGGTGTCTTTTTGGAAAACGGCAGCAATTGCCTGGATCGGCGCAGTGAAGTTGGCGGCAACCGCCACTTGCACTTCATCAGCCTGAGCGGTGCCGAAGGCGAATACCGCAAGCAGGGTGGCCAGGCAGGTTGGGGCAAAACGTGAGGCACGAATGGTCATGTAACAGCTCCGTTGTTGGCGTGTGCAGAGGGCAGTTATTGTTGGGGGTGGACTGCACCGATGCGAGGGGGTGAAACGCTATATAGCGAAATATATAGCGAAATGCCGCTAAACAGGAAGTGCTGTTGTATACAGAGTGAGGCTGCGCCGTACCTCATCCTGGATCGGATCAGCGCCGGACCAGTTTTGCCAGCGCGCCTTGCGCCAGTTCCCGGGTCAGATCGGCGCTGCTCAGTTCCTGGCCCAGCGGGAAAGCCTGACCGGCCCAGAGGTTGCTGAACTGCGCTTCACTTTTGGCACGCAACGGCATCAGCGCCCCGCCGGCCAGCGGGAAGGCCGGAGCTTTCGGTGACATCGGGCCGATTTCGCGCATCACCCGATTGAGAATGCCGCGAGCCGGGCGGCCGGTGAACAGGTTGGTAATCGCGGTTTCGCTTTCCTTGGCGGTGCGCAGCGCCTGGTGATGCGAGGCGCTGACTTTCGCTTCCGGGGTGAACAGATACGCGGTGCCGACCTGCACAGCTGACGCACCGAGTACCAATGCTGCGGCGACACCGCGTGCATCGGCAATGGCGCCGGCAGCGATCACCGGCACCTTGACCGCATCGACGATCTGCGGCACCAGCGCAAAGGTGCCGACCTGGCTGCTCAGGTCATCGCTGAGAAACATCCCGCGATGACCACCCGCTTCGTAACCCATGGCGATGATCGCGTCGCAACCGTTTTGCTCAAGCCACAGCGCTTCATCGACAGTGGTGGCGGACGAGAGGATTTTCGCGCCAGTGGCCTTGACCCGATCCAGCAGGGATTTTTCCGGCAGACCAAAGTGAAAGCTCACCACCTCAGGACGAAACTCTTCGAGCACGGCGCACGCTGCCGCATCGAATGGCGCGCGGTTGGAAACCGGTGTCGGTGCGTCGAAATCGACGCCCAATTCGCGGTAGTAAGGCTCCAGCAGGTTTTTCCAGTCTTGCGCGCGCTGTTCATCGGCGGCCGGTGGCTGGTGGCAGAAAAAATTGACGTTGAACGGATTGCGGGTGTGCTCGCGAATGGTCTTCAGCTCTTCGCGCAACTGCTCGATGCTCAGCATTGCGGCCGGCATCGAACCCAAGCCACCGGCGTTGCACACGGCAATCACCATGGACGAGTTCGTGGCACCGGCCATCGGGGCCTGGATGATCGGCAACTCGATGCCGAGCAGGTCAAGAATGCGAGTGTCAGGCCATTGGCTCATGGAAGCGCTTCTCCGAACGATGAAACGGGGCAGGGACGGCAGAGCCGGTTTTTTAACAGCAAAACCGGACCCAGGGCCAGTGCGAATTTTCAGATCAAGGACAATCGCGCGACCTTAGCGTCGATGAAATCCCCCACCGCCAAAGGAGTGGTTCATCAATCGCGAGGAATCGTGAAAGGTGTTGGTTCGCTGATTGCCGAAGTTGCGTGCAGCGGATTCGCGATTGAGGTTTTGCAACTGCGCGTTGTTGTTGACCGGTGCCGTGCGGGCAGGGCTGCCCTTGACCATCGATTGCCAACCGTTGTCGGTTTTCTTGTAGACGTTGCCGTCGCGCCCGGCATAGACGTTGTCGCCGACCCGGGCGGCGCCGCCGTCGCGGCCTTTCACGCCGGCATATTGCGTGGTCTTGTCGGTGTTGGGGTTGTACACCGCGCCACGATTGGCGCTGACTTGGGTGCCATTACGAGCGTTGCCTGCGGTGACCCGTCCACCGGCGATGGCGCCACCGTTTGGCCCGACCACTTCACCGCTGCGCCCGGCCGCATAATTGCCGTTATACACATTGTGTACGGCACCGCGCTGGCCCGCCGCCGCAATGCCGGTGCGCGAGTTGTAGGAAGAACCGACCTGACCGGCCCAGCGATTGCCGGTCCAGGCGTTGTATCCGGCGCCATAGCGACTCACCGTCGCGCGATCCCCCCACTGACGATAAATGTTGCCGGTGGTGCCTGCCCAGCCACCAGGCCCCCAGGCCACAGCACCGCCACGATAGCCATAAGCGGCGCCGCCCCAGGCCAGTGGCGCGGGGTACAGGCGCGGGCCCCAGGCGTAACCCCAGCCATAATTGCCCCACCATGGATAAGCGCCCCAGCCCCAACCCATCGCCACGGTGTTGCCGCCCCAGCTCCAGCCGAAGCCGAAACCGAAGGTCCAGCCAGTCCACGGCGTATAGCGCATGGCGACGCCGAAACCGTAGGTCACCGGTGGTCCGTACCAGACGCTGCCGACCCAAGGCGTGTACGGATAACCGGTGCCGTAGACCACCACGCCGGTGGCCGGATCCAGATTCGATCCTTGATAACCCGGGGTGTAGCCGACCACCACGGTGTCGCCGCTGGACTCATAGACTTTGACGTAGGTGAGGTAATGCATCGGCGAACTCGGCGGAATCGAATAGATCACCGCCGGCACCGAACTGGCGACGCTCCATGGTCCGTTCACCGAGGTGGCGTTGAACCAGATACCGTTTTCCACCGCATACCAGCTGTCGTTGTCGACCCGGATGATCGGCGTGGCACTGTTGACCACGTACTGCAGGGATGTGCTGTTGATTGCCTTCAACTGCGGCTCGCCATCGAACTGTGGCGCGGTCATTTTCACAGCGCTCTTCCTGATCGCCGAGGTTTGCGGGATGGTCGCCGCGATCGCGGCTTCCTTGGCCTGTGGCGTGCCGGCGACCGAGGCCTTGACGTTCTCTTTCGGACTGTCGTCCGGGATGTTGGCGAAATCTGCCGGCAGTTTGTCCGCCGGGGTAAACGTCCATGGGCCGCGCATGTCGGCAGCGCGAAACCAGCGCCCGGAGATCAGCACGTAACTGTTCTGGTCGCCGATTTCCTTGAAGATGTGCCCGGTGGTGTTGCTCACGTAGAGCAGACTGGTGCCCTGAATTGGCAGCCACTGCGCTGCGCCGTCGGTGACGATCAGCTCGGTGGGCGTGGTGGCGATGAAGATTTTCGGCTGCGGCGGTTTGGCCAGATTTGGGATTTTGTCTTTCGGATCACTCTGCCCGGTCAGCAGGTCGACCTGACGGCTCTGGATCGCCGCCTGTTTGGCTTTCTCCAGATCGGCTGGCGGCGAGGTCAGACGAGTGTATTCGCCGCTGAGGCTGTCAGCGACCATCCAGCCATCGAACACATGCAGGTAGTGCTTGCCCTCGGCGTCCTTGAGCAATAGCGGGCGGGTGTTGATCACCCGCTGCAACGCGGTGCCGTCGACCGCACGGTACACGGCGTCGCCATCGATGTAGATGAGCAGGGCGGGAACGTCGGAACTGATGATCGTCGGCGGGGTGTTTTCCAGTGGTGCGCTGTCGGCTTTCTGCTCGGCCGACAGCACGCCGACAGCGGCTTCGAGTTGATCGAGGGAAATGGTTTTCTTGCGACTTTCGGCATCTTTTTGCAGCGCGCCGAGCCAGACATCGGCCTGACTGGCATCGGCAGGGAAGTCGGCCTTGATGATCTTGTATTGATCCAGTGCGACCCAGCGCGTGGCTTTGTCGACCAGGGTGTGCGCGCTGAACTGGACGATGCCGAAAGTGGGTTTGCCGTCGGCGCCGGTGGCTTCGACGGCAGCCCGGGCATTGAGGGTGTAGCCATCCCAGCTGTCGAGTTGCGGCTGGTACACGGTCAGTTTGGCTTTGCCGCTGCTGATCACTTGCGGCCACGCCGGTGCGCTGGGAGCGGTGTCGGCCGCAGTGGCTTTGGTCGCCGGGGTGGACGCTGCCCAGGCATCGCCAACGGTCAGCAGGCACAGCATCAGTATCGCAAGCAACGAGCGCGGGTAAGACATTGTCAACTCCATCGACAGGGCCGCTTTCAGCAGGATGGCAGCGAAAGTTCGACCGTCGAAAAAGCATAGCCGCCCGCTCCGGAATTACTGGATGGATTTGCGAATTAGCGCAAAGTCGGGTAGGGCAATGTGTTGCTTTGTGTTATTTCAGGGCACGAGGACTTGAACCCATTGATTGAGAGGCAGCCATGTTCAACGGCATTTTGATCGACAAAGACGACAGCGGATATCGCGCCAGCCTGCAGCAGATCAGCGAAGCGCAGTTGCCTGAAGGCGACGTGACGGTGAAGGTCGCGTACAGCACGCTGAACTTCAAGGACGGTCTGGCGATTACTGGCAGCAGCCCGGTGGTGCGCAAGTTCCCGATGGTGCCTGGGATCGATCTGGCGGGTACGGTCGAAGCCAGTTCGCATCCCGACTATAAAGTTGGTGATCAGGTGCTGCTCAATGGCTGGGGTGTGGGCGAAAGTCATTGGGGCGGGCTGGCGCAGAAGGCGCGACTCAATGGCGACTGGCTGATTCCTCTGCCCAAGGCATTTACCGCAGCGCAGGCGATGGCCATCGGTACCGCCGGCTACACGGCGATGCTGTGTATTCTGGCGCTGGAGCGTAACGGCGTGACGCCGGATCAGGGCGAAGTGCTGGTGACCGGCGCCAATGGCGGGGTGGGCAGTTTCGCCATCGCCTTGCTCAGCCAGCTTGGTTATCGCGTGGTGGCGTCCACCGGCCGGGTGTCGGAGCATGAGTACCTGAAGCAATTGGGCGCCAGCGAGATCATCGACCGCGCAACCTTGTCGGAACCAGGCAAACCGCTGGCCAAGGAACGCTGGGCCGCAGTGATCGATTCGGTCGGCAGTCACACCTTGGCCAACGCCTGCGCCAGTACCCGCGCCGAGGGCACGGTGGCAGCCTGCGGTTTGGCCCAGGGTATGGATTTTCCGGCGTCGGTGGCGCCATTCATTCTGCGCGGCGTGACATTGGCCGGGATCAACAGCGTGACCCAGCCCAAGGCGCGGCGAATTGAGGCCTGGGCGCGCCTGGCCAAAGATCTGGACTTCGCCCTGTTGCCCTTGATCAGCCATGAAATCGCCTTGAGCGAAGCCATCGACGCGGCGCCGAAACTGCTCGCCGGACAACTGCGCGGCAGGGTTGTGGTCGACGTCAATCGCTGACAAAGTAGGCGGCATTGCGGCCCTGTGTGGCCGCACTTCTATTCAGGGAGCCGCAATTTCGATGGATTTGAAACGACAGCAAATCGACGCCTTTACCGTTGCTGGCCTGCGCGTTCGCACCACCAACGCCGCAGAGCACCAACCTGAAACCGCGAAAATCGGCCCGATGTGGGGTCGGTTTTTCGGCGAGGAACTGGCCGAAACCATTCCCGGCAAATCAGTCCATTCGCCGATTTATGGCGTGTATTCGGCTTACGAGTCGGATGCTTCGGGTGCGTTTGACGTTACCGCTGGCGTTGCCGTGAATGCTTCGGTCAAAGACTTCGAGTCCGTGCGGATCGAAGCGGGCGAGTATCTGGTGTTTGAGGCGCAGGGCTTGTTGCCTGACGCGGTCATCTCGACCTGGGGAAAGATCTGGAAGTTCTTTGAGCAGAATCCGCAGATTCAGCGTCGTTACGCCACGGACTACGAGGCCTATACCGGCCCCGAGTCCGTTGCGGTCTATATCGGCGTGCGCTAAGGCTGCGTTTCGCGCTCCAGCAACTGGCGCTTACGCTCAACGCCCCAGCGATACCCCGACAGATTGCCATCGCTGCGTACCACGCGATGGCAGGGGATCGCCACGGCCAGACGGTTGGCGCCGCAGGCCTGCGCCACGGCGCGCATGGACGTCGGCGCGCCGATGCGTTGGGCGATTTCGGCGTAACTGGCGGTGCGTCCGACGGGGATTTCCCGCAGCGCCTGCCATACCCGTTCCTGAAATGCGGTGCCGCGCACGTCCAGTGGCAAGTCGAGGCCCAGCGCTGGCGCCTCGATGAAACCCACCACTTTGGCAATCAACTGTTCGAAGCCGGCATCGGCGCCAATCAGGTTGGCCTGACGGAACTGATCCTGCAGATCGCAGACCAGTTGATGCGGGTCGTCGCCCAACAGAATCGCGCACACCCCGCGTTCGCTTTGCGCCACCAGAATCGCCCCGAGTGAGCATTGCCCGACAGCAAAATGAATGTCGTTGTTGCGTCCGGCAGCGCGGTAGTCGCCGGGTTTCATGCCCAGCAGCTTGTCGGCCGACTCATAAAAGCGGCTGTTGGAATTGAAACCCGCGTCATACAAAGCATCGGTCACCGAGCCGCCGTCTGCGAGCCGTTCACGCACCCGGCGCGAGCGGTGCGCCGCTGCGTAGCCTTTGGGCGTCAGGCCGGTAGCCGCCTTGAACACGCGATGAAAATGGAACGGGCTGAGGCCGGCGACCTCGGCGAGTTCAATGAGCGCGGGCACTGTTTCACTCGACTCGATCTGCCGACAGGCCATCGCCACGGTCGCGGCGTGCTGGCTGGCGACTTCAGTCTGATCCTTGCTCGTGCGTTTGCTTGGGCGGTAGCCCGCCGCTTCGGCAGCTTGAGCACTTTCGAAGAACTCGACGTTCTGCGGTTTGGGCAAACGTGAAAGGCTGCTGGGGCGGCAATAGATACCGGTGGTTTTCACCGCGTAGACAAACTGCCCGTCGGCCCGTGGGTCCCGTGCAACGACAGCGGCCCAGCGTGGATCGGTTTCAACGTTGATGATGGGCGAAAGCTTTTTCATGGCGAGTAGTCCGTTGACCTGTTTGATTCAGGTTAACCAGCAGCAATGTCGGTAACACTCCGGGCCTTGCGGTCAAATTTTTCAGATCACCCGGCGACACGCAAGGTCAGGTTGATCCGCCGCTCGCCCAGACGCGGATGCTGGCCGGGCTTGATCGGCAATACGCCGTGAAAACGCAAGCGATCGACCCCGCCCCAGACCACCATGTCGCCGTGCAGCAGAGGAATACGCTGGCTCTTGTCGCTGCGGGCAAAACCACCGAAGAGGAACATCGCCGGCAATCCCAATGACAGCGACACGATCGGCGCCGCGTAGGCATGTTCGTCCTTGTCCTGGTGCAAAGACATTTTGGCCCCGGGGACATATTGGTTGATCAGGCAGGAGTCTGGATGAAAGTCGGCAAATCCTGCGCACTCTGCTGCTTGGCGCGCCAGTTCTGACAGTACTTCTGGCATCGCCGGCCAGGGCTTGCCGGTCAGCGGATCCACGGAGCTGTAGCGATAACCGCTACGGTCGGTGATCCAGCCCAGGGTTCCGCAACTGCTGGTGCCCACCGACATGCTGAAACCGCCCGGGGTCATCATGTGGCGCAACGGTGCTACGGCGAGAATGGCTTCCAACGCTGGCAATAGTTGATCGATCACCGGCAAAGCGAAGCCGCGCAACACCCACGATTGTTCGCCGATCTGCTCGGCGCGGGGTTGCTGCTCGGGTTCGTGGTCGGCGAACAGGTCGAAGGTGGTCTGTTGCATGGCGTTCATGATGCGTCGTGAAAGATGATGCCCAGAGTATGCCGATTTCCGCTGTGCAGGCGACTGACGCCGTGACGCATGGTCACTCGATAATCACCGCGTGTGCCGCTGACCGGGCGCTGGTTGACCGCGAATATAACCGCGTCACCCTTGTGAAGATCCACAACGTGCGGGCGCGACTGCATGCGTGGGCGCTGCTCGGTCAGGATGAACTCGCCACCGGTAAAATCCTCTCCGGGCTCCGACAGAAGAATCGCCACTTGCAGTGGGAAAACCAGTTCTCCGTACAGATCCTGATGCAGGCAGTTGTAGTCCTCCGGACCGTATCGCAACAATAGGGGTGTCGGCCGCAGTTGGCCGGCAGCCTGACAGCGCTGCACAAACTCGGTATGGGTTGCGGGAAAGCGTACAGGCACATTCATGCGTTCGTACCAACGATTGGCCAGTGGCATCAGGCGTGGGTAAAGCGCAGTGCGCAGACGTCCGATAGTGGTCGGCAGGGGATAGCTGAAGTACTTGTATTCCCCGCGACCGAAACCGTGGCGGGCCATGATGACCTGCGAGCGAAACGGTTCGGTCTGCGGATACAGGGCGCTCAAGCGTTCACAGGTCTGCGCCGACAGCAGCGAGCGGACGATGGCATAGCCATATTGATCCAGATGCTGTTCGAGGCTTGCCCAATCGAGCGCATCCAGCCGAGACGGGGACATTGACATGCTGACTCCTGAACCCTTTGGTCGAGGCTGTCAGTCTGGGTAAATCCCGGCGGCAGAACACTCCGCCGCTTGCGGTCGAATCCCCGGATGTTGCGTTACAGGGCTTTGCTGACGGCGATGTCGCTGATTACATCATCAGTCTGGCCGTGGATGGCATCCAGTGCGGCCTTGGCTTCTTCCTCGGTGCCGTTTTCCAGTTGTGCGAACTCGAAACGGCGCTCGCCGTTGAGCTTGTATTTGATGACGTATTTGGTCGTTTGGGCCACGGTCGTGCTTACCTTTGCGTCAGGGGCGACTCAGCTCAGTTTGGAGCTGGAGCGGCGGATGATCTTGATCGAGTGGGTCAGGGTCGGCTTGCGCGTGACGCTGATGGCGCGACGGTTGACGGTATCGATGGTGATGTTCCAGAAACCGGTGCTCGGTGCGGTGATGCGCGCAGGAAACGTGTCGAAAGCGCCGCCGTGGTAGGTGTGGCGGCCGCCGTTCTTGAACGCGCGGAAGTTGGCGTCGTTCATCAAGCGGATGTTGCAGGTTTGCGAGCATTGGATGACGACGATGTCGTCTTCGTTGAGGTGCTCGCGCTGGTGAATGAATTTCATGGGCGCCTCCAGAAGGGCTTTTTCTACTAAATCAAAACGATAGCATGTGCGATTGGCGCAGTTTATCAGCCCGAACGGGTTATTATCCCGCCGTCGAGCGCTGCTTTGACAATTAAAAACAGTTATTCGCGATTCCATGCGGGTTTAATGGAGTAAGCCTCGGAGAAAAATGGCATTACTGCTGTCCGAGGGTCTTTATGGGAGGTATTTGTATGAAGTGGGGTGTGGTGTGTCTGCCGTTGATGTTAGTGGGTGGTTGCGCGAGTGTTTCCGAAATCAACGAAACCTTGCCCACCATGAGCGTGATTTCCGGCAAGAAACCCCATGAGTATGCTCAGTGCCTGGCCGACAAGCTTGCCAACAGCCGCGGCGCGCTGCAGATGCAGCCGCACAAGGATGGCGTGCGAGTGATTGTTCCCGGGAAATTTTCCACCGGCGCGGCCGCGGTGTTTGATATCGAAGACCGCTCCGGCGGCAGCAGCATCAAGCTGCATGAGCGGATGTCCAATGTGCCGATTCGTCCCCGTGACGTGCAAAACGCCGCCAATGCCTGTATTTCCGGCTGATAGAATAGCGCTCATCAGCACCGATGCCGTCACAGTCATGCTGTGACGGCATTTTCATTTCTGGAGTCGCGCATGAAGCGAGAACAAGTACGGGAACGGCATGCAGAGGGCCTTATCTCTGCCACGCATGTGATTCAAAATCCGGCGAACTCGGGCGAGTGGATCGTGTTTTTCAAGAAGAGTGCCGGTCGCAGCTATTTTCTGGTGGACGATAACGACGAAGTCGAATCCTTTGCCCGGCTCGACGACCTGATCGAGGTCGTGCGCGGGCTCGGGATCAAATTCGCCGAGATCCACATGTAGGGTCTATTTGCAGACCACCACCACGCTGCGGTTCTTGTAGTTGCCGACATCGACCCCCAGGGTCTTGTCGCTTTCCTTGGGCGCCGGCGTGCCGTCGGTACCGACGATGCGGTAACCGGTGCCGGCGCAGGAGGCGTCAGCCTTTTCGTAGCAGGTGGCCCAGGAGTTGGCTTCCCCGGAGCAGTCGATGCTCAAGCCCTGTTCGCCGTTGTTCAGGTAGGTGGTTTCCGAGGTGGCACAGCCACCGAGGGCCAATACCGCGAGCAGCGGCAGCATTCTGTTCATGTTCATAAGTGTGTCGTCTTCAGCGAGGGAGGGGCTAAACGCTCTGACAGCGCCAGCATGAAAAGGTTATAGCGATTGGCCACTTGTTTTCATCGCGCTGCGAGCGGCCACAAAAAAGCCCTGCACAAAGGCAGGGCTCGGCGTGTGTCGCAACCGATCAGTCCTGATCTTTGCCACGTCGCTTGGACGATGCAGGGGTGTCAGTGAACACCGACGCTACATCAGTCGCCAACTGCTCGCTGTCGAAAGGACCGGCGATGTGTTCGCCATTGGTAGTGGTCAGGTTCCACTTGCCGTCTTTCTTGTCGATCACATACCCATTGATGATTTTTACCGCGGCCATCTATCTGTCTCGTTCGCTGGATCAAAGGCGCCATGATACCGACAAATCCTCACATTGGGGGATGATGAGCGTATGGTGATGCAGCGCATTTGCGTGTTTGAGCTACTCTGTTTCCGCTGGGCAAAGTCGCCAACGGAACTATCGGCGAGAATATTTCTCTATGTTGGCATCGGTTAGCCAGTGCGGGGCATTGTAAGGTGCGCGCCGCCTGATTAGACTGCGCCGAAACTCGTACACACAGCCCTTTCAAGGACTTATATGATCAAGAAATGCTTGTTCCCAGCAGCCGGTTACGGTACTCGCTTCCTGCCAGCGACTAAAGCCATGCCCAAAGAAATGCTGCCGGTGGTAAACAAGCCACTGATCCAGTACGGCGTTGAAGAAGCACTGGACGCTGGCCTGACTGAAATCTCGATCGTGACCGGTCGTGGCAAGCGCGCTCTGGAAGACCACTTCGACATCAGCTACGAGCTGGAAAACCAGATTAAAGGCACCGACAAGGAGAAGTACCTGGTCGGCATCCGCAAACTGCTGGATGAGTGCTCGTTCTCCTACACCCGTCAGACCGAAATGAAAGGTCTGGGCCACGCGATCCTCACCGGTCGCCCGCTGATCGGTGACGAACCGTTTGCCGTGGTACTGGCGGACGACCTGTGCGTCAACCTCGAAGGCGACGGCGTTCTGACCCAGATGGTCAAGCTGTACAAGCAGTTCCGCTGCTCGATCATCGCCATTCAGGAAGTCGATCCGCAGGAAACCAGCAAGTACGGCGTGATCGCCGGCGAGATGATCCGCGACGACATCTACCGCGTACACAGCATGGTCGAGAAGCCAAAGCCGGAAGACGCGCCGTCGAACCTGGCGATCATCGGTCGTTACATCCTGACCCCGGACATCTTCGACCTGATCGAGCAGACCGAGCCAGGCAAGGGTGGTGAAATCCAGATCACCGACGCCCTGATGAAGCAGGCCCAGAACGGCTGCGTCATGGCTTACAAGTTCAAGGGCAAGCGTTTTGACTGCGGTGGCGCTGAAGGCTACATCGAAGCGACCAACTTCTGCTTCGAGAACTTCTACAAGACCGGCAAGGCTTACTGATAGCGCCGGATCTGCAGCGTGAAGGGTGTGAAAGCACCCAAGCGAATGTACCCACAAACGCCCCCACCTGTTCGGGGCGTTTGTTTTTGTGCCGGGAAAAGCCTTGAACCCGGCGGCGAGTTTTTACTGACGCCCTCTGAGCGCACTGGCTGCTTTTCAGGGAGGAAGGTACGTGCGAGCATGCTGGCTGCTCCGATTTCCCTCAGGCGGCGCAGCAGAGCCCCGTTAAAGCGGGTTACCTGTCCGCCCAGAACGAAAAAAGCTCCGTATCGCAAGATACGGAGCTTTTTCTTTATGCGTTACACCGGTTGCGATCTCTCGAAACCGGCGCCTTCCGAGCGGTTACTGTTGCACGACATTCGCAGCGGCAGGGTCAACCTTTTTCGGCTTCATCAGGCTGAAGTCGATCAAGGCGCGCTGCTCGCGTTCGTACGGGTTGCCGATCATCAGCGGACGCGGCTTGAAGCTGTCGCTGACCAGGCTCTTGCTGCGGTCCAGTTCATCGAAACTCAAACCGGCCAGGTCCGCCCAGGTGTGGATCAGGTGCGAGCTGCTGTACGGCCGGCCCAGGTCGGCGGCAAAGTTCCAGTCGTGGCTCTCGCGCCATTTCGGCGAAGCCCAGGCCATGAACGGAATGGTGTACATCGGCGCGGTCGGTTTGTTTTCGTTACGGCCGAGGGTGTTGTGGCCGGCGGAGTCAAACACGTCTTCACCGTGGTCGGAGAGATACAGCAGGAAGCCATTCGGATCGGACTTGGCGTAGTCCTTGATCAGGCTCGACACCACGAAATCGTTGTACAGCACGGCGTTGTCGTAGCTGTTGTAGGTCGGCACCTGATCGTCACGCACGCCGGCCGGCACGCCGGTACGGTCCTGGAACTTGTCGAAGGTCGGCGGATAGCGGTACTGGTAGCTCATGTGAGTACCGAGCAAGTGCACGACGATCAGCTTGCGCTGCGCCGGGTCGGTCAGCGCCTTGTTGAAGGGTTCGATCACGTCACCGTCGTACTGCGCGGCGTTCTGGTTGCGGTTGTTGTTCAGGTACACCTGCTCGTCGGCCTGCTCGGAGAAGGTCGTGAGCATGGTGTTGCGCTTGGTCATGGTCTGCTGGTTGGTGATCCAGAACGTCTTGTAACCGGCCTGTTTCATCATGCTGACCAGCGACGGCGTGGACAGGTACAGATCAGGGTTTTCTTCATCGGCGAAGGTCAGGACCTGCTGCAGCGCTTCAATGGTGTAGGGGCGTGGGGTGATGACGTTGTCGAACACCGCGAGCTGATCCTTGAGTTTGTCCAGCTCCGGGGTGGTCTTGCGTCCATAGCCGTACAGGCTCATGCGCTGACGGTTGGTCGACTCGCCGATCACCAGCACCAGGGTCGACGGTTTATCGGCGTCGGCAGCTTTCAGGTTATGCAGCGGCGGCACCTTGCTGGTGCTGTGCAGCATGTCCTGCATGCCGGCCAGGGTGTCGAGGTAACGGTGGTAAGCCACTGCCATCTGCCAGGGCACGGCTGGCTCGATGCGGTCTTCGAACTTCTCGAAACCGCCGGCGAAACTGCCGGTACGCTGGGTCTGTTTGATCAGCGGGTAACCGACCACGGCGAAGACGATCGCGATCGCGGCCACGAACGCACGGCCTCGGGGCATGTACACCGGGCGCAGGCGGGTCCACAGGAAATAGGCGAAAGCGGTATGGGCGAGGAACGCCGGGATCATCCACCAGGCGAAGTACTGCGTCATGTATTCGCCGGCTTCAGAGATGTTCGACTCGAACATGATGAAGATGACGCTTTGCGAGAACTCCTGCTGATAGATGAAGAAGTAGCCCAGGCTGGCCATGGAGCAGGCCCACAGGACTACGCCGATCAGCGCGGCCAGCAGTCTGGTGCGTTTGGGGAACGCCAGCATCGGGGCGAGCCACAGCGCACTCATCACGAAAGCCTGACGGAAACCGCTGAAACCGGAGGTGCCGGTCAGCTGGATCAACAGTTGGGTGATACCCGAGAAATACCAGAAGAAAGCGAACAGCCAGAGAACCCCGGCCCAGTCGAAACCTGTCGCAGTCGTTTTGCTGCGTTTGAACAATGCCATTCAGCACTCCAGCTCATCGTCACTAACCACCGCCGGAACGCTACATCAAACCGACGAACGGAAGCCGCGCGCAAACGCACGGCCAGAATGGGCCGGAGTATCACCAAGGCAATGTGAAAACTTCGTTAGTTGCTGATCAGGGGCAGGGGAGCATCATGTCGGGAACGACAGGCGCCGTTCCCGAAGCTGGCGGGGCAGGTCAGGCGTGCGGATGGCGCTGGACCACCGGCAGAGGTTTGGGCTGAGCGCCCTGGGTCAGCGAGCGCAGCTGCGCCAGCTCCTGCTTCAACTGGTCGCGCTCGTCTTTCAACTGGCGCAATTCATCGCGACGGATTGTGACGTACAGGGTTTGTGGCGGCATTGCTGTGTGTACTGTGCCCATTGCTCACCTCGCAAATGGCGTGTCTCAACTGCAAATCGTCCCCGCGTCGGGGCTACTGACTTGCTATCGGCGCCAATTTTGATTTCTTTTGCCCATGAATGGAACTTTTTTATTTTTCATGGTCGGTGTGTCTTCGGCAGGATTCGGGGCGTTATCAGTCTGGATCGGGCACAATGCCCGGAAACTTCATCGCAACGCTCTGGACTAACCTCCATCAGTCGCGTTGGGCTATAACCAATGACACACATTTATTTGTAGTAAGGAGCATCAGCACATGCAACTCGGGATTATTGGACTGGGCCGCATGGGCGGCAATATTGCGCGACGTCTGATGCTCAACGGTCACACCACCGTTGTTTACGACCGCAATACCGCTTTCATCGATAACCTGGTCGCCGAGGGCTCCACCGGCGTTGCCGACTTGCCGGCCCTGGTGGCAGGCCTGGCCAAGCCGCGTGCGGTATGGGTCATGTTGCCGGCCGGCGCACCGACCGAAGACACCATCAACACTCTGAGCGACTTGCTGGAAGCCGGTGACACCATCATCGACGGCGGCAACACCAACTACAAGGATGACATCCGCCGCGCCAAGACTCTGTCGGAGAAGGGCCTGCACTACATCGACGTCGGTACCTCCGGCGGCGTCTGGGGCCTGGAACGCGGTTATTGCATGATGATCGGCGGTGATGCCGAGACCGTGCAGCGCCTTGACCCGCTGTTTGCCGCTCTGGCACCGGGCATGGGTAACATTCCGCGCACCAAGGATCGCAAGTCCGAGGATCACCGCGCCGAGCACGGCTACATTCACGCCGGTCCTGCCGGTGCCGGGCACTTCGTGAAGATGATTCACAACGGTATCGAGTACGGCATGATGGCCGCGTTCGCCGAGGGCTTCGACATCCTCAAGACCAAGTCCAGCGAGCGTCTGCCGGAAGATCAGCGTTTCGACCTGAACGTGGCCGACATCGCCGAGGTCTGGCGTCGTGGCAGCGTCGTTTCCTCGTGGTTGCTCGATCTGACTGCCGATGCACTGGCCAGCGATCCGAAACTGGACGGTTTCTCCGGTTCGGTGGCTGACAGCGGTGAAGGTCAATGGACCATCGAAGCGGCGATGGAGCAGGCGGTGCCGGTTCCGGTGCTGTCCAACTCGCTGTTCTCGCGCTATCGCTCGCGCGGTCAGGGCACGTTTGGCGACAAGATTCTTTCGGCCCAGCGCTTCGGCTTTGGCGGCCACGTGGAGACTCCGAAGAAATGACCCATACGATCCGCAGAAAATCCAAGGCAGAACCCGCACCACCGACCACGCTGTTTCTGTTCGGTGCCCACGGCGACCTGGTCAAGCGCTTGCTGATGCCGGCGCTGTACAACCTCAGTCGCGACGGCCTGCTTGACGAGAATCTGCGGATCGTTGGCGTTGATCACAACGCCATTACCGATGAAGCCTTCGCGCAAAAGCTCGAAGACTTCATCCGCACCGAAGTGGCAGCGAAGGTCGGCAAGGGCGATCAGATGCTTGATCCGGCCTTGTGGGCCAAGCTCGCCAAAGGTATCAGCTACGTCCAGGGCGACTTCCTGGACGACAGCACTTATTCCGCGCTGTCGGCAAAAATTGCCGATAGCGGCACTGGCAATGCGGTGTTCTACCTGGCCACCGCGCCACGTTTCTTCAGTGAAGTGGTACGCCGTCTCGGCGCGGCCAAGTTGCTCGAGGAAACTCCCGAAGCATTCAGAAGGGTGGTGATCGAGAAGCCGTTCGGCTCCGATCTGCAAACCGCCGAAGCGTTGAACGCCTGTCTGCTCAAGGTCATGTCTGAGAAACAGATCTATCGGATCGACCATTACCTGGGCAAGGAAACCGTCCAGAACATTCTGGTCAGCCGGTTCTCCAACAGCCTGTTCGAGGCGTTCTGGAACAACCATTACATCGACCACGTGCAAATCACTGCGGCAGAAACCGTCGGCGTTGAAACCCGTGGCAGTTTTTACGAGCACACTGGTGCGCTGCGTGACATGGTGCCCAATCACCTGTTCCAGCTGCTGGCAATGGTCGCCATGGAACCGCCGGCCGCATTCGGCGCTGACGCCGTGCGCGGCGAGAAGGCCAAAGTGGTCGGCGCGATCCGCCCGTGGAGCGTTGAAGAGGCGCGAGCCAACTCGGTACGCGGCCAGTACCGCGCCGGCGAGGTCGATGGCAAAGCGTTGAATGGCTATCGTCAGGAAGCCAACGTGGCGCCCGACAGCAACACCGAAACCTACGTCGCGCTGAAAGTCATGATCGACAACTGGCGCTGGGTCGGCGTGCCGTTCTACCTGCGCACCGGCAAGCGCATGAGCGTGCGCGACACCGAGATCGTCATCTGCTTCAAACCGGCGCCGTACGCGCAGTTCCGGGATACCGAGGTCGACGAGTTGCAGCCGACCTATCTGCGCATTCAGATCCAGCCCAACGAAGGCATGTGGTTCGACCTGCTGGCCAAGCGGCCGGGGCCGGCGCTGAACATGGCCAACATCGAGCTGGGTTTTGCCTACAAGGACTTCTTCGAAATGCAGCCGTCCACCGGCTACGAAACGCTGATCTACGACTGCCTGACCGGCGACCAGACGCTGTTCCAGCGCGCCGACAACATCGAGAACGGCTGGCGTGCGGTGCAACCGTTCCTCGATGCCTGGCAACAGGATGCGAGCGTGGAGACTTACGCTGCCGGGGAAGACGGCCCGCAAGCCGCCAATGATCTGCTGACTCGCGATGGTCGCGTCTGGCATGGTCTGGGATGAGTGACTCGATCCGCTTTTTACTGAGTGATATGGACGGCACGCTGTTGCTGCCCGATCACAGTCTGAGCCAGCGCACCATCGACGCCGTTCGTTCGCTGCGCGAGGCCGGCGTGTTGTTCAGCCTGGCCACCGGGCGCCCGCCCAAAGCCATGTTGCAGCAGATCGAAGCCTTGGGCGTCGATCTGCCGACCGCCGCCTTCAATGGCGGCACCATCGTCAATCCGGATGGCAGCCTGTTGGTGGCGCACTACCTGCCGGTGCCGACGGCGCTGATTGCCCTGGCGTTGTTTGCTGACCAGCCGGATGTGGAGATCTGGGTGTTCAGCGGTGGCGACTGGTTGCTCAAGGATCCGCACGGGCCGATGGTGCCGCGCGAACAGCACGGCCTCGGTTATCCGCCGGTGGTGGTCGAGAGTTTCGAGCCGTACCTGGAGCGCATCGACAAGATCGTCGCCACCAGTACCAACACGGATCTGCTGATCGAGCTTGAGGCGCGCCTGCTGCCCAGGGTCAACGGCATGGCGCAGGTCTCGCGTTCGCAACCGGTGTACCTGGACGTGACAGCGCTGGAAGCCAACAAGGGCAACGCACTGGCGACGATCGCCGAGCATCTCGGCATCCCGCTGGAGCAGACGGCGGCGATTGGCGATGGCGGCAACGACCCGGCGATGTTCCATTGCGCGGGATTGTCGATTGCCATGGGGCAGGCGGAGGAGGCGGTGAAGCGTCAGGCTGATGTAGTCACGGCCCCCAACACCGAAGACGGCGTGGCGCAGGCGATCGAGAAGTACATCCTCCGTCGCTGAACTCACCCCAAAACAAATGTAGGAGTGAGCCTGCTCGCGATAGCAATGTTTCAGTCACCATTTCTGGGCTGACACACCGCTATCGCGAGCAGGCTCACTCCTACAGTTTTTGCGCGGCGGAATTACAGCCAGTAGCTGACGGCGTACCAGCCCAGCAGGCCCATCACCACGGTGTACGGCAGCGCCATCCACACCATCCGCCCGTACGACAGGCGCACCAGCGGCGCAATCGCCGAGGTCAGCAGGAACAGGAACGCCGCCTGTCCATTCGGAGTCGCCACGCTTGGCAGATTGGTACCGGTGTTAATCGCGATCGCCAGGGTCTCGAAGTGCTCGCGACTCATGTGCCCGGACAGGAAGGCCTGTTTCACTTCGGTGATGTAGATCGTGGCGACGAACACGTTGTCGCTGATCGCCGAGAGCAGGCCGTTGGCGATGAACAGCATGCCCGGCTGTTGCTCCGCCGGCAGCGCCAGCACCCACTGGATCAGTGGGGCGAACAGTTGTTGATCGTGAATCACCGCGACCACGGCAAAAAACACCACCAGCAATGCAGTGAACGGCATGGCGTCCTTGAACGCGCTGCCGAGGCGATGCTCATCGGTGATGCCGGTGAACGCGGTGATCAACACAATCACCATCAGGCCGATCAAGCCGACTTCGGCAACGTGAAACGCCAGGCAGCCAATCAGAATCAACGCGGCAGTCCCTTGCACCAGCAGGGCGGCACGTTGGCGCGGGGTGCGTTCGGCGTTGTCTTCGGCGGCGTAATTGGCCAGTACGGCGCGGACGTTGTCCGGCAGCAGGGTGCCGTAGCCAAACCAGCGCAGTTTTTCCAGCAGCAGACAGGTCACCAGGCCGGCCACCAGTACCGGCAGCGAGACCGGCGCGACTTTCTGGAAAAACTCTGCGAAGTGCCAGCCCATTTCATGACCGATCAGCAAATTCTGCGGCTCGCCCACCAGGGTGCAGACCCCGCCTAGGGCAGTACCGACCGCGCCGTGCATCAGCAGGCTGCGCAGGAATGCGCGGAATTGCTCCAGATCTTCATGGTGCAGGGCTGGCAGATGGCGGTCGTCGCTGAATTCGCTGTCCTGACGCGGATCGTTGCCCGAGGCCACACGGTGGTAGACCGAGTAGAAGCCGACCGCCGCGCTGATGATTACTGCGGTGACGGTCAAGGCATCGAGAAACGCCGACAGAAAGGCCGAGAGGAAGCAGAACATCAGCGCCAGCAGCGCCTTGGAGCGCACGCCCAGCAGCAACCGTGAGAACAAAAACAGCAGCAGGTCCTTCATGAAGTAGATGCCAGCGACCATGAACATCAGCAGCAGGATCACCGGGAAGTTGTGCAGCAACTCATCGTACAGTGCCTGCGGGGTGGTCATCTTCAGCAGCAGGGCTTCAATCAGCAACAAGCCACCGGGCATCAACGGATAGCACTTGAGGGCCATGGCCAGGGTGAAAATGAACTCGATCACCAACAACCAGCCGGCGGCGACCGGGCCGACAGTGAACAGCACCACGGCGTTGAGGATCAGGAACCCGACGATGCACGCCTTGTACCAGCGGGGCGAATGCCCGAGGAAGTTATGCGCGAACGCCTGGGCCAGTGAACCGGACATCGTTTGCTCCTTGTATTAAGAAGCGCGCAAGTTGCCGCAAGTGCCTGGCAAGTTCAAGTCTGGGGGGAATTATTGATTCAGATAGCGCGCGACCATGGCGCGGTAGTTGCCGTCCAGTGAATAGCCGCCGACCAGTATGTGTCCGTCCGCCTGTACCGCGAGGGAATTGGCGGTGTCGAGGCTGCGTCCCAGCCGCGTGCGCAGCCAGCCGTGGCCGTTGCCAAACTCGTGGTCAAGTTGGCCATCAGGCAAATAGCGCGCGACGATGAAATCCGCCTCGATTCCGCCAATGGTCGCGCCCACCGCGATGATGCGGCCATCGGCCATGCACTGGGCGGCGCTCCACTGGCAACCACTGGGGCCGATTTCCAGCAGATGCGGATGACCGGCATTGTTGCGCAACTCCGGTCGGCCGTTGTTGTGCAGGCTCAGTGCCAGACAGCGGATCGGATCGCGGCTGCTGCCAAAGCAGTGCAGATGCTCCTGCGACTCGATGACCTGACTGACCATGGCGCTTTGGCCGTGGGCCTTGAAGGCGAGGAAACCATCCACCGCGAAGCGCTCATCCAGACGCCCGTCCGGCAGATAGCGCGCCACCAGCCCCTCTTGGGGGAAGTCGATGGAGCCGGCGACGAGGATCCGCCCGTCCTGCTGCAGTGCAAGGCTGCTGAGCCAGGTGTTGAGCAGCAAATGACGAATCATCACGAAGCCGCGGCCATTGAAGCTCGGATCAAGCGCACCGTCTGGCATCAGGCGAATCAGCATGCCGGCATGGTCGGCGAGTTCGAAATGATGATTGGCGATCAGCAGAATGTGCCCGTCGTCCTGCACGGCAATGTCGCAGGCTTCGGCGCCAGGCACGCCGGGCGGCAGCCAGGCATCGCGGGAGCCGATGGACAAGTCGCCGGGCAGGCGCACCACTTTACGGCCATTTTCACCAAAGCGCGGGTCCGGGATGCCGTCGGCGCTGAACAAGGCAAGCGCGGGCAGGGTGCGGTGGGCGGTTTGATAATGCAGACCGGCCAGCAGGATACGTCCGTCGGGTAACACCTGGATTTTGCCGGCGGTGGCTTCGAAACCGGGTTCAAACTCGCCGATGACGCTGCCTTGCTGGCCGAACGCGAGATCGGCCGAACCGTCAGCGAGTATTCGCGCCAAGCCAAACCGGCTGCCCTGAGCGGTGCCGATCTTGGCCGCGACCAGCACGCGCCCCTGTCGGTCCAGCGCAACACCCTGGGTCATGCTGGAAACACTGCCAGCGAAATAGACCTGAGCAACGCCAGTCTTGGCGAATTGTCTGTCCAGTTGTCCGCAGCGATTGAGTAGTGCCGGTCGCGCAAAGGCGTTCTCGGAGGACATGCATGCTTCTCCTTGCAAGTTGACCAGGCCCGAATCGGGCGGGTAACTGCATGAGCGGAACATTCAATCCCTGAATACACGCAAGTTCAACTGACAGAACTAACAGGTGGAGGGTCGCACTGTGCCATAACAGTGTCTTTTTGAACCAAATGAAAGCATGCCAAGCAGTGGCACCTGATGCTTTAAGGGAAGTTGTACAAAAGTACTGGAGACGAACTACCGCAGGTAACTAACAGAACAGAGGGCGGATGACCTGAGCGTCATCCGCATGATCCTCTGATCAATGTGGCATCGACCACGATTGCAGCAGGTAACCTTCTTTGCTCAATTCGGCGCGGGCCTGTTGCAACAGCAGTTCCAGTTGCGCCGGATCGGAGTAGGCGCTACTCGGGATCTGCTGGCGACCGATGTGCGAGTTGGTACGATCGATGACGGTCAGGTTCAGTTCGCCGTTGCCGTCTTGTGGGGCCCAGGCCACGCACTGAAAGGGTTTGAACGCGTGGTTGGCAATCAAAAGAGCTTCGTTGATACGGAGCGGGGCGGTCATTGGGGTCTTCTCTCTGTCGTGCCCAATCAAGTGATGTGCCGTCGGTTGGGCTTACCGTTCGGCTGGTTACTTGTACTGATGCACGCAACCCCGTGGCAGGTCACACACGAAACAAAGAAATTTCAACTTAATTGCTCAGGCTCAACATTCCGAACGTTTTTGAAAGCCTGGTGAAAGATAGCAACTCGATAGCTGACTAATAAACTCGCTTCTTATAACTCGTTAGCTTGTACACCTATAAGCAATCGATACAAGGCGCTGTCAATTTCTTGCTAATGTTACAGTCGGGTCTGCCAAATGACTGTTTTTACAATAATTTCCTTAAATTTGGCGCCAAGGAACAGTCATGATCGAAGCGCCAGCGTTACGACGTTTATTGGTAGTCGACCCCTGTGACGACTGCCATCGCCTGTTACCCGGATTGCGCACGGTAGGTTGGGATGTCGACAGTTGTACCCTGGAAAATGCCGCCGATCGGACCTGCGATGTCGGGCTGCTGCGACTGCAACCTTTTCACCTTGAACGTCCCGAAGCGGTCAAGGAACTGATCAGTCGCAGCGGCACCGAGTGGATCGCGGTGTTGAATCAGGAAGTCCTGCGGTTGCAGAACGTCGGCGACTTCGTCTGCGAATGGTTTTTCGATTTTCACACCTTGCCATTCGATGTCTCGCGGGTTCAGGTGACCCTGGGGCGCGCATTCGGCATGGCGCGTCTGCGCGGGCAAGGCACGATTCACGTCGATCAGCCGGAACATGAACTGCTCGGCGACAGCAAGCCGATCCGCGAGCTGCGCAAGTTATTGAGCAAACTGGCGCCGACCGAATCTCCTGTGTTGATCCGCGGTGAAAGTGGCACCGGTAAAGAACTGGTGGCGCGCACGCTGCACCGCCAGTCCCAGCGCCACAGCAAGCCGTTTGTGGCGATCAATTGCGGGGCGATTCCCGAACACTTGATCCAGTCCGAACTGTTCGGTCACGAAAAAGGTGCCTTCACCGGTGCCCATCAGCGCAAGGTCGGGCGCATCGAGGCTGCCAATGGCGGCACGCTGTTTCTCGATGAAATCGGCGATCTGCCGCTGGAATTGCAGGCCAATCTGCTGCGCTTTCTGCAGGAAAAACACATCGAGCGCGTCGGTGGCAGTCAGCCGATTCCGGTTGATGTTCGCGTGCTGGCGGCCACCCACGTCGACCTCGAAGCCGCCATCGAGAAAAAGCGTTTTCGCGAAGACCTGTATTACCGGCTCAATGTGCTGCAGGTGGTGACCGCGCCATTGCGCGAGCGCCATGGTGATCTGTCGATGCTGGCCAACCATTTCTCGCACTTCTACAGCCACGAAACCGGCCGCCGTCCGCGCAGCTTCAGTGAGGATGCGTTGATCGCCATGGGCAAGCACGACTGGCCGGGCAATGTGCGCGAGCTGGCCAACCGCGTGCGACGGGGTCTGGTTCTGGCAGAAGGTCGACAGATCGAAGCCCGCGATCTGGGATTGCTCAGCCAGCACACGATTTCTACGCCGATGGGTACGCTGGAAGACTACAAGACCCGCGCCGAACGCCAGGCGCTGTGCGATGTGTTGAACCGCCACAGCGACAACCTCAGTGTGGCGGCGAAGGTGCTGGGGGTGTCGCGGCCGACGTTTTATCGGCTGCTGCACAAACATCAGATTCGCTAGAGACCAAAGCTCAAAAGATCGCAGCCTGCGGCAGCTCCTACAGTTGTAACCCTGTAGGAGCTGCCGCAGGCTGCGATCTTTTTCTTTAGAAGTAGTACGGGAATTTCAGGCTGAAGGAAAAGTCGGGGGCATCCGGGGTCATGCCGATCGACAGGTTGGGCACGATAGTCAGGTTGTCCGTGGCGGCAATGGTCATGCCGACGTTGAAGTAACCTGCGTTGGCGTCACTGGACACCACAGATTGCCAATCCCCGCCATCGGGTTTGAGTTTGCTCCTGCGTTGCACCAGATCAGACATCGAAAACGACATACTCATCTTTTCGTTCAGTGCAAATGCAATACCGGCGCCGATCTGGAAGCTGTCGCCAATACTGACCTTGCCCGGGGTTTTCTGGTTGACGGTCGAACTGATGTCGTCGAACGACTCTTCCAGGTTGTGGGTGTAGGACAAGCTGCCGAACAGCACAGCCGGGTCGAAGGTCTTGACCAGCGAGACGCCGGGGGTGATCGACCAGACGCCGTTGCCGGTTGGCAGCGTGTCAGGCACGAACAGGTTGGAGTTGGCGTCGGTCTGGCGCAGTTTGATACCGAACGGATCCTTGCCGGTTGGTGCCTTGACCCGCAGGGTGACCACGGCGTCCGGCGTGTTGACCGACTCGTCGAGGAATTTGTAGGCGATGCCGAAGTTGACGTCGCCGATGGTCGGGTCGCGCGAAACATCCTGTTCCGTCGTGACGTTCGATGCACCACCGTTGCCGCCGCCGGACTGATAGGTCGATTCGCGGTAAACCACCGGCACGTTCACGTCGAACTGCCAGCGATTGTCGAAGTTGTAGCGCCCGGTCAGGTCCAGCGTCCAGGTGTCGGCCTTGATCCGGTCGAGGTTGATGTTGCCGAGAAAGATCGAGTCCAGCGCGAGGAAGCCGTTGAGGATCAGCTGCCGGGTGTCGTAACGCGAGTAGGTCACGCCGGTTTCAAAGCTGAATTTACCACCGCCGAAGAAGCCGCTGGCCTCGTCGTAGAGGTTGGACACGCTCTGTGCCGGTTGCGAATCATCGGCCAGCGATTGACCGTAAGAAGCGCCGCTGCCCCCGGCCGCGCCCCCCGACGCTGCTGCGGCACCAGTACCAGGCGCTCCGGTACTGGTAGCGACTTTCGGATTGCCTTTCATGTCAGACGGCGACTTGGCCAGGCGTTTGGGTTGCGGGGCTGCCGGTTGATCTTCGACCTGACGGACCCGTTGCTCGAGCACCGCCAGGGCCTTTTGTTGTACTTCGTATCGTTGCTTCAGCTCCAGAAGTTCCTGTTTCAGGGTCTCCACATCTGCGTCGGGTGCTGCTTGCAGCATCGCCGCGGGTAGAAGAGTACTCAGACATACAGCGGCACGCAGTGATACTGATCGATACATGAATAAGCCGTCCCTTTAAGCCCAATGATCGAGACTCAGCGTAGTTCAATATCCGATATTGCGTAGTGCCCTGAGTTGAGTCAGGTTGCAGTCCAATGCGCCGGGGCTGATACCGTTATTGTTAAGCACAACATTGAGTTGGGTCATGTTGTTGACCACGTTGGCGCTGCCGAGCAGGCGGGTGTTCTGTAGCAGGCCACCCTGGGCCACTTGTTGCAGGGCAGTGCCCTGATTGCCCGAGGCCTGAATCGCCATTTGCACGCCACTGTTGCTGGCCGAAACGGCGACACTGCCGGCGGCATTGCTGGCCCCGATAGTCTGCCCGGCCATCAGGGCCTGGCCTTGTGCGGGGGCCAGTGGAGGAGGGGTGTTGGCTTCTTTTACATTGATCGCCACATTGTTGTTGGCGGTGTTGCCGTCGCCAGCGGCGCGTACGCTTTGGGTCACGCCCTGGCTGCTGTTGAGCGCCGCGCCACCAATGACATTGCCAGTGCCCGGAGTCGGGGTGCTGCCGTTGCCCTGTTCCTTGATGGTCGAGACATAGAATTCCGGTTTGATCGTGGCGGCCTGGATTTGCATCGACGTCGCAGCGCCGATCAGATCACCGCTGGCGTTGCGCCAGGTACTGCTCATGACAATGCCGAAGCTGATGATCCGCCCCGGCATGACGTAACGACCACGAAGCTGGGACAGCTCCTGATCCTGAACTTCGATGGGTTTGAATCCTGCATTGGCATAGCCTGACACGCTCGCTGCCAGGCAGGCGGCGGCCAGCCAGTATGAGGTTTTCATCTGCTGCTCCCGGGACATCCAGTCCCATTCTTTATAATCGGCGATTAAAAGAAGTCGCTCTGTATGAACCCGAAGTCCATCAATTCAGCATCTCTGACAGGGTTGAAGTTATCCAGCTTGTTCTTCGCGGTCAGCGGGGTCGGTGGCATGCGCAATGCATTGGTTTTGTCATAACCGGGGCCGACGATGGCGAAGACGATGCCGTTCCAACCTTTGACAAAGTCATCATGGGCGTAGCGTTTGTGGCCTAAGACGGGATCTCCGATATAAACCCAATCCTTGTCCGAACGCTGCAGCACCACGAAATGCTTGTAGCCGCGAATTTCCATCAGTACCACCACCGGGATTGTTACGTCGTCGAGTTTTTCCGGTGGAATCTTGTAGCCCCTGGCGCGCATGCCGATGCTTTCTATATAGCGTTTCATGTCCAGCATGGAAAAACCTTGCGTACGCACAAGGTCCTGGTCAGCGTTGACCAGCATGCCTTTGATGATGTGCTCTTCATCGACGTCGAGCCAATAAGCCTGGCGCAATACCGTGGCCAGTGCGGCGGCGCCGCAGCTGAAATCGGTTTTCTGTTCGACGATGTCGGCAAACTTGCGTTCACGGATGCTTTGCACGTTCTTGTAGACGAGTACGCCGCCGGGCAGGGCAGCGACAGGCATCTGGGCAGCCTGGGTCAGGCCGGACAGGCAAAGCAGGGCGATAAAGGCAGTCTTACGCATGATCGATACGCCTTTGCGGACTGAGGAAAAGCCCCGTTTCCGGGGCTTTCGTTTCGATCGCGATTACATGCAGGCTTTGCAACCTGCAGCGATGGACAGCGAGTTGCTTTGTTGGTTGCCAACGCCGGAAGCGTTGTTGAAGCCACCGTTACCCGACCAGTTGTTGCCTACGTTGGTCATGCTGGCAGTGTTGGTGACAGGGTTTTTCCAGCCGTCTGGGGTCAGCACTTGTTGCGTGGTTACACCAGCAAGACCGAAGGCACCCACAGCTTCGAAGGTGGCTTTCTGATCTTTGCTGCCGCCATTGCCGCCATGGCCTTTGTCGTCGTTGCCATAACCGCCACCGCCGTGGCTGTCACCTTTGATGGTAGCTTCGCCCACGGCGCCGAATACGCCGACGGCGGCGACAGTGCCAGTGAGGGTGTCTTTCTTGTAGGTCTGAGTGCCGTTGTTGCCGACTTGCAGACCGGTAGTGCTTTGGTTGGCAGCAGCAGCGGCTTGCGCTACACGACCACCGGACACAGCGATTGCCAGGTTGTTTTTCTGTTGGTTGAAGTTGCCGGCAGCGTTGTTCACGCCGATGTTACCCGAGCCACTGTTGCCAACGTTGTTCATGTTGGCGTTGTTGTTGCTGGAGTAGTTGCCAACGGTGTTGTTGCTGTTGACTTGAGTGGCGCTGGAAGCGGACACCGCAGAGCCGAAGATGAAGCTTTCGTCGGCGGTAGCCAGAGCCGCGGCGTTGTCTTGCTGGTTGCCGTCACCGGCCACGTTGTTGGCACCGACGTTGCCGTTGGCGCCGTTAAGCGAGCCACTGATGCCGGCGTTGTTCTGGGTGCCCTGGTTGAGGACGGTGTTACCGCCGTTGTTTTGCACGTCGAGTACCGCAGCACCGGCACCTGCGCCGATTTGCAGCAGTTCTTCCAGGGTAGGGCCTTTTGGTGGAGGAGGGTTGTGACCGTGACCACCATTGTTACCATGATCGTTGCCGCCTGCTTGAGCCGCCATTGCCATTACTGCTGCAAGTGCGAAAACCAGTGGTTTGAGAGCCATTGTAGTTTTCATGGTGTTTCTCCATCGTGCTTATTAGTTGGTTAAGTGTTGGTACTTTCTAATTGCACTGCTTTTGTTGTTTGGGTCAGTCAGCGACCCGGATGCTCAGGGTGTTAGCCATACGGTTCCCCACCCCGGCACTCTGGTTCACCTGAATCACCCCTCGGCTGCCGGTGAAGGCCTGATCACTTGTCGTGACCTGGCGACTGCCGGGTGAGGTGCCAGTTGCTCCTGAGCTCGGTAAAAGCGCCACGTTCTGTTGCGACAGGGCGCTGTCGTCAACGCTTTGCGGGGCAGCACTGATGCTGACGCGCGTCACGTTGGCCATCTGGTTGTTGGCACCGGCCCCCTGGTTCACGCCCAGGATCCCGTTGCCGTTACTGAAAGAGCTGCCGCCAATGGTGGCGCTGGCGTTCATCGACGGGTTGGCAGGGGTGTCCAGCTTTTGCCTGACGATGGTTGTGGCACTGGCATTGGTGCCAATGGCGATCGCTTTGGTGTTGGTCTGTTGCATCTGGTCGCCGGCGGCCTGGTTGACGTTGAAGTTGCCGCGGTACTGCACACCGGTATCCTGGATGTCTGCGTTGTTCACGGAACTCGGATCGGCCATGACGCTGGCACAGCTGAAGAGGGCAAGCAGCAGGAGGGAACGATTCATCTCATTGACCTCCAGCCATGCGAGTCAGCGGCGCCAGACCGGTGCTCAGCGAGCGATTGATCGTGTTGGAGATCGTGCCGCCACCGCCGCCGCCGTGACCGGCACTCATTCCAGGCAGGCCGTTGGGGTTGGTCAGCACGTTCATGCCGGGCATGTCCGAGTTCGGCGTGATCATGTTGCTGCGGATCGAAGCGCCGCTGGCGACACTGGCAAAGTCGCCGTCACTGAGTTCGGTGCTGGTCATCGCTTGATGGATTCGATCGGAAGGGTTGGCGTTGACCGTGGTTGGATACGGGTCTTTGCCACCGCTGCGCCCGATTGCAATGGGCTGGACGTCGCGGTTGAGAACGATCACGCCATTGCCTTCGGCCTGAACGTTGAAACTGATGAATGTGCTGGCGGCTGATCCAATCAGCAGAAGGCAGGTCAGGCCTTTATTGATATTCCCCACGGCGGCAATTCCTTCTTCAGTGGGCTGGCTCTTGTCAGCGTTGGGAAGGAGAGAGCGAAAGCTGTGCCGCTTTTCAGTTGTTGTTGGTTTTCAACGGGTTGGCGATGGGCCGTGCAGCGCTGATACAAATGCTGTTTCAGCGCTGAAACAGTCACCCAGACACCCACAGGGTCAATGGCGGCGCAAAGCTCTGGAACAAGGGTTTGCCGGGGACTGTTTCACTGGCGTAACAAATGTCCTTGCAGAATGATGAAGGCCATTTAAACGGCTGCTTTGCGCGGCATCGGGTGTTTCAGGAATGGACACTTGGGTCCCGAAGTTAGCTGTTTGCCAGGTCAATCAGCCATCAAGCGCGCGACTGCTTCGAAAGCCTGAAACCGCCGGTCATCCCAGTTGCCCTGAATGATTTGCAACGGTTGCCCGTGTTGTTCCAGCCAGTCGCGGGTGGCCTGAAAGAATGCCATGCGTTCGCTGAGCTGCGGCTGGCAGCGTTGGCCGTCGTCAGTCCAGTCGATCTGCTCCGGCGACAACAGCAGGTGCAGGTCGTAATGCCGCGCAAGCAGCTCGGGCTCCAGCCATGCAGGGCAGGCGCCAAACAGGGTCTGGCTCCACAGAATGTTGCTCAGCAAATGGGTGTCGAGAATCAGCAATTGCGGTTGCTGCGCCCGAGCCTGATCTTCCCACTGCAACTGCCCACGGGCGATGTCGGGGATGTCGTTGAGGCAGGTATCGCGTGGATTCTGCTCGATGAACCAGCGCACGTATTCGTCCACCCGCAGGCCGCCAAAGCGCTCCTGAAGGCCAGCGGCCAGCCAGCTTTTGCCGGTGGATTCCGGGCCGGTGAGGACAACCACCTTCATCGCTGCAACGCCGGATCGGCGCGCCATTCGCGCCAGCCTTGCACAGCAATCAGGGTGAACAAGGCATACAGCGCGGCGGTGAGGTACAGGCCCTTATAAAGGAACAGGCCGACGAAAATCACATCCAGCACGAACCACAGCGCCCAGCATTGCAGGCGTTTCTGCGCCATCCACAATTGCGCAACCAGGCTGAACGCCGTCAGTGCGGCATCGAGCCACGGCTGCGCCGCGTCGGTCCAGTGCGCCATGGCCGCACCCAGCAGCAGGCTGCCGAGGGCGCCTACGCTCAGACCGAGCAGGATCGAGCGCCGGTCCAGACGCGTGACGTCGCGCCCGTCGTGCATCGTCCCGGCGCGGGTCCATTGCCACCAGCCGTAGACTTGCAGCGCGGCGTAAATCACTTGCAGCAACATGTCCGAGTACAGCTTCACGTCGTAGAAGATCCAGCTGTACAGCAACACCATGACCAGACCGATCGGCCAGCACCACGGATTCTGTTTGACCGTCAGCCAGACGGCGATCACACCGAGGGCGGCGGCAAACAGTTCAAGCCCGGACATGGGGGTTCCTTGGGGGAATTGACGAGGGAGCGGATTGTACCGAAAAACCTGCAGGAGTGAGCCTTGCCGATTTTGACGGAGCACCTGGTCCCTCTGTGGGAGCGAGCTTGCTCGCGAAAGCGTTTTATCAGTAACGACTCTATCGACTGACACCAAGCCTTCGCGAGCAAGCTCGCTCCCACAAGGGTGAGGGGTCAGACGCGGAACTGGCGCAGCAATTGGTTCAACTGCTCGCTCAACTGCCCAAGCTTGACGCTCGCCGCACTCGACTGCTCCGCCGCCAGCGCCGTGCTGTGAGACAGGCCGGCCGCCTGGGTGACGTTCTGATTGATGTCCTCGACCACATGCGCCTGTTGCAGCGTGGCGCTGGCAATCGAGGCGTTCAGGCCATTGAGATTGCGCAGTGCCTGGCCGATGGCATTCAGGCTCGCGCCGGCCAATCCCGCCTGTTCGATGGTCAGTTGCGAGGCCTTGCTGCTGTCGCCAATGACTTTCACCGCCGCTTCGGAATGATTCTGCAGGCGTTCGATCATGCTCTGGATTTCCGCCGTCGACTTTTGCGTGCGCTGCGCCAGCAACCGCACTTCATCGGCCACCACCGCAAAGCCCCGGCCCTGTTCACCGGCGCGGGCCGCTTCGATGGCCGCGTTGAGTGCCAGCAGGTTGGTCTGCTCGGCAATCGAACGGATCACCTCCAGCACACTGCCGATCTGCGTACTTTCGGCTGCCAGGGTGCGAATCACTTCGACCGCCTGATCAATGGTTCCGGACAATTTGTCGATCTGTTGCAGGCTGCCGTCGATGTTGATCTGACCCTGCTGCGCCTGAGCTTCGGCATCGCGCATTTCAGCGGCAGCGTGTTCGGCGTTCTTTGCCACGTCCTGCACGCCATAGGTCACTTCGTTGATCGCGGTCGCGACCAGTTCCATCTGCTGCGATTGCTGCTGGCTGCGCTGCTGGGCCTGGTTCGCGTCGTTGCCCAGTTCACTGGACGACTGGCCGAGCGCACTGGCTGAAACCTGCAAATCACCGATGACCCGGCGCAACTTGGCGGTGAAGGCGTTGAAGTGATGCGCCAGTTGCGTGACTTCGTCCTGGCCGTGGGTGTCGAGGCTGCGGGTCAGATCGCTTTCGCCGCTGGCGATGTTGGCCATGGCGTTCACGGTTTCCTGTAGCGGACGGACGATGCTGCGGGCAATCAAAATCACCAGCAGGGCCATAATCACGGCAATCACTAGGCCGATCACCGAAGCCTTGATCAACTGACCGCGGAACTCACTCTGCACATCATCGACGTAAACGCCGGAGCCGAGCACCCAGCCCCACGGTTCGAACAGTTTCACGTAGGAGGTTTTCGCCACCGGCTCACTGGCACCGGGCTTGGGCCAGCGGTAATCGACCATGCCGGCGCCTTTGCTTTTGGCGATCGCGACCATCTCGTTGAACACCGCGAAACCGTCCGGATCGCGGATCGCCGAGAGGTTCTGGCCTTCGAGCTTGGGGTTGGTCGGGTGCATGACCATCACCGGGGTGAGGTCGTTGATCCAAAAGTAATCGCTCTGGTCGTAGCGCAGACCACGAATCGCGGTCAACGCCTGTTTCTGCGCGGCGTCGCGGGTCAGGGTGCCGCCGGTTTCCAGGTCGTGGTAGTAGGTCAGCAGGCCGCTGGCGGTCTGCACCACATGCTGGGTTTTCTGCGCCTTGGCGTGGTACAGGTCGTCGTGGATCTGCTTGAGCATCAACACGCCCAAGGTCAACAACATGACCATGGCCACAATCAAAATGAGCCACAAGCGTCGGCTGATCGACACACTGCGCAAGCTGTTCATAACGCTGTCACTCCGATTTCTTTTTCTTGTAATAAATCAACGCCAGCATCCAACCACGTTTGGAGTGGTCAGGCATACGCGACCCAAGTCGAATAACGCCGCAGCACTATTAAGGCTTGTCTGTTAGGATTTCGGCCCCGCGCGTGAAAACCTGAATCCGAATTGATATTTCACGGAATTTTGACCGTTTCGTGTGGATGCTGTGTGCGCGGAATCGGTACAGCAACAAACAGCTACGCTGATCGCAGTGAACGTAAAAAATATTATCGGGGCATGCCACCGTGTATCGCTCTTTGGGGGACTGATGGATCTTTGGACCGCCTTGCAGGCACTGATTCTTGGAGTTGTAGAGGGGCTGACGGAGTTTTTGCCCATTTCCAGTACCGGACACCAGATCATTGTTGCCGACTTGCTCGACTTCGGCGGCGAACGGGCCATGGCGTTCAACATCATTATTCAGCTCGGCGCGATCCTCGCGGTGGTCTGGGAGTTTCGTCGCAAGATTCTCGACGTGGTAATCGGCTTGCCGACCCAGCCGAGTGCGCGGCGTTTTACCGCCAACCTGCTGATCGCGTTTCTGCCGGCGGTGGTGCTGGGGGTGATTTTTGCCGACCTGATTCACCAATACCTGTTCAATCCGATCACCGTCGCGACCGCGCTGGTGGTGGGTGGTGTGATCATGCTGTGGGCCGAGCGTCGGCAACATGAAGTGCACGCCGAAACCGTGGACGAGATCACCTGGAAGGACGCGCTGAAAGTCGGTTTCGCCCAGTGTCTGGCGATGATCCCCGGCACCTCGCGTTCCGGCTCGACGATCATCGGCGGCCTGCTGTTCGGCCTGTCGCGCAAGACCGCGACCGAGTTCTCGTTTTTCCTGGCGATGCCGACCATGGTCGGTGCGGCGGTGTACTCCGGTTACAAGTATCGCCATCTGTTCGTGCCGGCAGACTTCCCGGTGTTCGCCATCGGCTTCATCACCGCGTTCATCTTTGCCATGATCGCCGTGCGCGGTCTGCTCAAGTTCATCGCCAGCCACAGTTACGCGGCATTCGCCTGGTACCGGATTGTTTTCGGTCTGGTGATTCTGGCGACCTGGCAGTTCGGCTGGGTTGACTGGTCGGCGGCCAAACCATGAGTGATTCCCGCGCGCGCCGCCCGGATGGACGCCCGTCCGGTGGTGGCATTCAGCATTTGAAACTGAAACTGGCGGTGCTACTGATCGTCTGCGCGCTGCCGCTGTTCGGCTCGCTGTCGATGTGGCTGCGTGGCATCTCGCTGGTGCCGTTGACGGCTTATGGCGTGGTCAGCGTGCTGGCGTTTTTCATGTACTGGGCAGACAAGCGCAAGGCCCGCGCCGATGCGTGGCGCACGCCGGAGAACATCCTGCATGCACTCGAACTGGCCGGCGGCTGGCCCGGTGCGCTGATCGCCCAACAGGTGTTCCGGCACAAGACGCGCAAGGTGTCGTTTCAGATTCTGTTCTGGGTCATTGTGGCGTTGCATCAGGTGTTCTGGATCGACCAGTTGTTTCTCGGCTCGAACCTGCTGTCACTGTTCTGAATCACCACAAATCCCTCTGTAGGAGCTGCCGCAGGCTGCGATCTTTTGATCTTTTAAAAAGCAAGATTAAAAGATCGCAGCCTGCGGCAGCTCCTACAGGGGGGGTTAGAGCAGTAATCCGATTTGGGTTTTCTTCGGCAACTTGCCCACCACCAACTGGTGCGAACGCGTCAGCAATCCCTGCAGTTCCTCGGCGCCCAGCGGGTAGGGCGGGTGGATGATGATCCACTGCGCCCGCGCCAGATAAGGGGCCGGGTGAATGCCCGGGCGGTCGCAATGGCCGAGAAACAGATCCTTGTCGACCTTGAACGCCAGTGAGTCCCCGCGCAACCCTTGCAGGGCGAACATCTTGTTGCCGGCAATCGAAAACACCCGCACGCCGCCCCACTTGTAATCCTCCCGCGCGCCCGGCAAGGCCAGGCAAAAGGCGGCGACGTCCGCTTCGTTCATTTTTCCCTTGTTCATAACAACCGCTCCCCGCACGCATTGAACGATTCGACCAAGTGATCGATCCACGCCCGCACCGCCGGCATTACCCCGCGCCGATGCGGGTACACCGCCTGCAACCAGCCGCCGGGCAATGACCATTCGGGTAGTAATTGCACCAGCGCGCCGCTCTCAAGGTCGGCTTCGCAATACATCATCGGCAGCAGAGTGAAACCCTGGCCGGCCAGCACACAGGCTTTGCGCACGATAAAGTCATCGATGCCCAGCCGCGCCTCCATGTTCAGTTCGACGCTGTTGCCTTGCTCGTCCAGCAAGCGCACATGCACCATGCGATCGGCCTCCAGCGCGCCGAGCACCGGCAGGTTCTTCAGGTCCTGTGGATGAGTGATGGTTTTGCCTTCGACAAAAGCCGGGCTGGCGACGACGACCATTTGTGCCTGGCGCAGACGTCGAGTCACCAGCAACGGATCTTCATCGCCCAGCTCGCGTACACGCAGGGCCACGTCGAAGCCTTCGGCCACCAGATCCACTCGGCGATTGAGCAGCACCACCTCCAGTTGCACCTGAGGAAATTTGCCGAGGAATTCGCTGATCACCCACGGCAACATTTCTCGCGCCAGGCCAGTGGGACAGGACACGCGCAAGCGGCCGCGTGGCTCGCTGGACATGCTGGCGACCGCTTCGTCGGCCATCTCCGCTTCCAGCAACATCGCCTGACAGTGACGCAAGTAGCGTTCGCCAACAGCGGTCAGGTTCAACTGGCGCGTGGTGCGTTGCAGCAGACGGGCGCCGAGGCGCTCTTCGAGTTCGGCAATGCGTCGTGATAGTCGAGACTTGGGAATGCCCAGCAAACGCCCGGCCGCCGCGAAGCCACCGGCCTCGACCACCTTGGCAAAATAGTAGAGATCGTTGAGATCCTGCATCAAAAATCCACCGTTCTATCAGTGGGACGAACTATCGCATTGTCAGCAGCTAATCAGCTATTGGTTTCTTCCGTAGGATTGTCTCCATTCCGTCGCCGCCGGCGATTCTTTCCAGGAGATTCCACATGAAACTGCTGCACATCGATTCGAGCATTCTGGGCGACAACTCCGCTTCCCGTCAGTTGAGCAGCCAAGTCGTTAAAGCCTGGCAAGCCGCCGAGCCAACCGCCGTGGTGACTTACCGCGACCTGGCCGCCGACGCCATCAGCCACTTCTCGTCGACCACCCTGGTGGCTGCCGGTACCACCGCTGAACTGCGCGACGCCGCACAACAGCATGAAGCCGAACTGAGCGCTTCGACCCTGGCCGAATTCATCGCCGCCGACGCCATCGTCATCGCCGCGCCGATGTACAACTTCACCGTACCGACCCAGCTCAAGGCCTGGATCGACCGCGTCGCCGTTGCCGGCCAGACTTTCCGTTACACCGAAGCCGGCCCTGAAGGCCTGTGCGGTGGCAAGAAAGTGGTGATCGTCTCCACCTCCGGCGGCATCCATGCCGGTCAGGCGAGCGGCATCGCTCACGAAGAATATCTGAAGCTGGTACTGGGGTTCCTCGGCATCACCGACATCGAAATCGTCCGTGCCGAAGGCCTGGCTTATGATGAAGAAGTACGTAACAACGCGATGAGCGCTGCTCAGGCGAAGATCAGCGAGCAGCTGTTCGCCGCTGCGTAAGCATTGCGTAAAGACCAGCTGCCGTTCAGGTAGCGCCTCAAAAAACTCTGTATTCTGGATCTGCAAGGGCCGGATGCAGAGTTTTTTGTTTCTGACTGTTGCATAATCTGGCCCGGGTTATGCAGTCAAACGATCAACGTCTGAGTGCACCGCTGTGCCGAATCTCCGAACCTCGGGATTTGGGGCGTGTCGGAACACAAAGGATCTTTCGATTGAGTAACACAGGGTGGGCCATCCGATGATGCGTCTTTGTGCAACGTTACTGATTTGCCTGCTTGGCAGCCTCGGTTCAGTGCATGCCGCGCCCGGGCGACACCCTGTCTGGAGCGTCGGTTACCACGAGATGACCTTCCTCGATCCGCTGGATCTGCAGCCGATGCGCGCCATCGCCTTCTATCCCTCCAGTGATCGCGAACACACCAGCCTGCTTGAGGGCTACACCGTCGAGGCGGGCGCCGACACCAAGGTTGCCATCGGCCGCTTCCCGATGCTGATGCTGTCTCACGGCAACACCGGCACGCCGCTGGCCCTGCATGACCTCGCCACCTCGCTGGCACGCAAGGGCTTTGTGGTGGTCGCAGTAATTCATCCCGGCGACAACTCCAAGGACCACAGCCGCCTCGGCACCCTGAGCAATCTGTATGGCCGGCCAATCCAGATTTCCGAAGCGATCACCGCGACCCTGGGCGACCCGATGCTCTCGCCGTTCGTCAACGCTGATCAGGTCGGGGTCATTGGTTATTCGGCCGGTGGCGAAACCGCGTTGATCCTCTCCGGGGCGCAGCCGGATCTGGATCGTCTGCGTCGTTACTGCCAGGAGCGTCCGGACGACCATGATGCCTGCAATACCCAGGGTGAACTGATCGTCGATCGCGATGATTTGCAGCCAGTGGCCGATCCGCGCGTGCATGCGTTGCTGCTGATGGCGCCGCTGAGCCTGAAATTCGGCCGTAGCACTCTGGCGGATGTGCATGTGCCGGTGCTGCTGTACAGCGGCGATGGCGACAAACTGGTGGCCTTCGACAAAAACGCCGCCGCTCTGGCGCGCAAACTGCCGACCGCGCCGGACTTCAAGTTATTGGCCGGGGCAGGGCACTTCGTGTTCATGGCGCCATGCAATGAAGAGCAGATCCGCGCCATGCCGGCCCTGTGCACCGACGCTGACGGGGTGGATCGCGAAGACATCCATCGCAACCTGATTTCCGAAGCCGGGCAGTTCTTCTCGCGCACGCTGGGCAAGCCGAGCCGGGCGGGGATGCAGACTGCGGATCAGTGATTTTGGCCTTTTGTAGGAGTGAGCCTGCTCGCGATAGCGATTTGTCAGCCATAAAGATGCTGACTGAACCACCGCTATCGCGAGCAGGCTCGCTCCTACAGGGGGGGCAGCTCAAGATATCGCCCGGCGCTTGAGCACCAAGGTCAACCCCAACCCGATCACCGACAACAGCGCCGCACTGAAGAAAATCCACGCATACCCCAGATTCAATGCCACCGCGCCCATCAGCGGCCCGGCAATTGCCAGCGCCAAATCAAAGAACACGGCATACGCCCCCAACCCCGAGCCACGGCTGGAACTGGGCACCTGCTTGATCGCCTCGACCCCCAGCGCCGGATACACCAGCGACAAGCCAAATCCCGCCAGTCCCGCGCCGATCAACGCGAACGCGGTGGAGGGTGCCAGCCATAGCAACACCAGGCCGACGGTCTCGATGCTCATGCAGGCAATCGCCGAATTGAAGCCGCCAAAACGGCTGATCGCCGAAATGAACAGCAGCCGCGACACGATGAAACACACGCCGAATACCGTCAGGCAATACGCGGCGCCGCTCCAGCCTCGGTTGAGGTAATAAAGGGTGATGAAGGTGGTCAGCGTGCCGTAACCGATCGACGCCAGACTCAAACTGGCCCCATACGGTGCAATCCGTCCGAACACCGCCCAAAAAGGCAGCCGTTCGCCGCGCACCACCGGCACCGAAGGTTTATTGCGGATCAACACCAGGGCGCCCGCGGCCAATACCGACAAGGCGATGCCCAGGCTGGCAAAGCCGTAGTCGGCGACCATGACCACGCCCAGTGGCGCGCCAATCGCAATCGCGCCGTAGGAGGCAATGCCGTTCCAGCCGATCGACCTTGCCGTGTGTTCGACGCCGACCTGGCCCATGCACCAGCTGATGGTGCCGACGCCGATCAAGCCTTGTGCGACGCCGAGCAGCAGCCGACCGATGATCAGAATGATCAGGCTCGGCAACGGGAAGTCCTGCAACAGCGTCGAAGTCAGCGTCAGCAGCCCGCTGAGCACAATCCCCGACAAGCCATAAACAATTGCCCGCTTGGTGCCCAGCGTATCCGACATGCGCCCGGCCATCGGCCGACTGAGCAGGGTGGCCAGATACTGCGAGCCGATCACCAGCCCGGCAATAACGGCACTGAAACCCAGCTGCTCATGCACATAACCGGGCAACACCGCGATCGGCAGGCCGATGCACAGGAAGGCGACAAAGGTGTAGAAGACGATGGAGACGATCTGCAGGGTGATCGCCAGGGAGCTTTGCGGAGGCGGTTGCTGCGCAGACATGTGGACTCGTTCGCGGGCGGCGGTGGGAGAGTCGGCATGATGGCTTGGCATTGAAATAAAAGGAAGCAGGCTAAGTATTTTTTCCTGGCGATTTCGTTTGTTGCTGATGACCCCATCGCGAGCAGGCTCACTCCTACAGTTGAAATGCGTCCACTGTAGGAGTGAGCCTGCTCGCGATAGTGTCGGTACCCGCATAAATACTGGCTCTTGAATGCAAAAAGCCCCGTCACAAGGACAGGGCTTTTATCTTGCAGCTAGCAACTCAACACTCGAAGCCGCTCTTAGAACACCACACCCTGACTACGCAGGTAGTCATCGTAAGTGCCGCTGAAGTCAGTCACGCCGTTGGCGCTCAGTTCGATAATGCGCGTGGCCAGGGACGATACGAACTCACGGTCGTGGCTGACGAAGATCAGCGTGCCCGGGTAGTTTTCCAGCGCCAGGTTCAGCGCCTCGATCGATTCCATGTCCAGGTGGTTGGTCGGTTCGTCCATGATCAGCACGTTCGGCTTTTGCAGGATCAGCTTGCCGAACAGCATGCGGCCTTGCTCACCACCGGAAATCACTTTGACCGACTTGAGGATCTCGTCGTTGGAGAACAGCATGCGGCCCAAAGTACCGCGAATCATCTGCTCGCCCTGCGTCCACTGACCCATCCAGTCGAACAGCGTCACGTCGTCTTCGAAGTCGTGCGCATGGTCCTGAGCGTAGTAGCCCAGTTCCGCGGCGTCGGTCCACTTGACGCTGCCGGCATCCGGGGTCAGTTCGTTGACCAGGGTGCGCAGCAGGGTGGTTTTGCCAATACCGTTCGGGCCGATGATCGCTACGCGCTCGCCCGCTTCAACCTGGAAGCTGAAGTCTTTGAACAGTGGCTTGCCATCGAAACCTTTGGCCATTTTTTCGACCATGACCGCCTGGCGGTGCAGCTTTTTGTTCTGCTCGAAGCGGATGAACGGGCTGACGCGGCTGGAAGGCTTGACCTCGGCCAGCTGGATCTTGTCGATCGCCTTGGCGCGGGAAGTGGCCTGTTTGGCTTTCGAGGCGTTGGCCGAGAAGCGGCTGACGAACGATTGCAGCTCGGAAATCTGTGCTTTCTTCTTGGCGTTGTCCGACAGCAGTTGCTCGCGGGACTGGGTCGCCACGGTCATGTACTCGTCGTAGTTGCCCGGGAACAGGCGCAGCTCGCCGTAATCCAGGTCAGCCATGTGCGTGCACACGCTGTTCAGGAAGTGACGGTCGTGAGAGATGATGATCATCAGGCTGTTACGCTGGGTCAGAACGTTTTCCAGCCAGCGAATGGTGTTGATGTCCAGGTGGTTGGTCGGTTCGTCGAGCAACAGCACTTCCGGATCGGAGAACAGCGCCTGCGCCAGCAATACGCGCAGTTTCCAGCCTGGCGAGACTTCGCTCATCGGGCCGAAATGCTGTTCCAGCGGAATACCCAGACCCAGCAGCAGTTCACCGGCGCGGGATTCGGCGGTGTAGCCGTCCATCTCGGCGAACTCGGTCTCCAGCTCGGCCACGGCCATGCCGTCTTCTTCGCTCATTTCCGCCAGCGAGTAGATGCGATCGCGCTCGGCCTTGACCTTCCACAGCTCTTCGTGACCCATGATCACGGTATCGATCACGGTAAATTCTTCGTAGGCGAACTGGTCCTGGCGCAATTTACCCAGGCGCACGTTCGGCTCGAGCATGACCTGACCGCCGGACGGATCGAGGTCGCCGCCGAGGATTTTCATGAAGGTCGACTTGCCGCAACCGTTGGCGCCGATCAGGCCGTAGCGGTTACCCGCGCCGAATTTGACCGAAACGTTTTCGAAGAGCGGCTTGGCGCCGAACTGCATCGTGATGTTAGCTGTAGAAATCAAAGGTTTTTCCTGCGAAGCATGCTGAGTAGCGAGGGTGCGGCTGGAGCGCTTGGCCCGAGTCAAAGTGCGCTGAGTCGGGACAGTCCCGTCATCAACCAAGGGGGGCGCGTAAAGTTTGGCGGCGATTGTACTGGTCTGGCTCTTTAAACGATAGGGCGATGACGTCGCGCCCGCCGTTTGGCAGATTCAGCGGACAGTTTTTCACAGATCAGGTTCACTATTGGTTACAAAGTATGGCTAAAATGCCATCCGATTACCCAATAGCCGCTAACGGCATGGGCTCAAGGAAGTGCCACCGGGACAGTATTTGTATTCATGCCACTGCATCAGACCCTGGGCCTCCGGCCGGCAGGCGCGCAGTTTGTTCACTTTTGACGTGTGACGATTTCCGTGAAACTCATCATTGCCGCTATTTATGTCATTTCGATTGCATACGTTCACCTTCGTGGACGTGTGCGTCACAAACTGGGCCGTCAATTGAGCGATCACTCGACGTTTCTGGCCCCGATCAACTGCTTCCTTTACCTGTTTTCGAAGAAGCCGAACAAACCGTATCTCGATCCGTCCGAGTTTCCGGACCTGAGCCCGTTGCAGACGCACTGGGAAGAAATTCGCCAGGAAGGGCAGGATCTGCTGCGTGCCGGTGAGATCAAGCGCTCGAATCAGTACGATGACGTCGGTTTCAACTCGTTCTTCAAAAGCGGCTGGAAGCGTTTCTACCTCAAGTGGTACGGCGAGAGCCATCCGTCGGCGATGAAGCTGTGCCCGCGCACCACCGAACTGGTGCAGAGCATCGGTTCGATCAAGGCCGCGATGTTCGCCGAGCTGCCACCGGGGTCGAAACTGGTTCGCCACCGTGACCCGTATGCCGGTTCGTACCGCTACCACCTGGGTCTCGACACGCCGAACGATGCCGGTTGCTACATCAATGTCGACGGCGAGAGCTACCACTGGCGCGACGGTGAAGCGGTGATGTTCGATGAGACATACATCCACTATGCCGAAAACACCACCGACAAGAACCGCATCATCCTGTTCTGCGACATCGAGCGCCCGATGAAATATCGCTGGGCGGCGGCGTTCAACCGCTGGTTCAGCCGCACCGTGATGTCCGCTGCAGGTGCGCCAAACGATGCTGGCGACCGTACTGGCGGGATCAACCGCCTGTTTACCAAAATCTACAAGGTTCGCCTGCGCGGTAAAGAGCTGAAAAAGCGTAATCGCGCGCGTTACTACATGGAAAAGTGGGCGATCTTCGGCGGTCTGCTGGCGATCTTCATTCTGATCTGACTGCTGTTTCGCGCCTGTTTATGGCATCGCCAGCAGGCTGGCTCCTGCAGTGGAATGTGTGTTCGGCAAAGAACGAATTCCAACTGTTTGGAGCCACCTGCTGGCGATGAGTCTCTCAAAGCCAACCTGTCAGCTTCCTGACAGGATCCGCATCTGATTACGCCCCCGAAGCCTTTTTGGTCTTTCTCGCCGGAGCCGCCTTACTGGCAGGCTTGTCTTTTGCCTTCGGTTTGGCCGGCGCTTTACCGCCCAGGCTGCGTTTAAGCAACTCGGTCAAGTCGATCACATCCGCAGATTTGCGCTCCTCCTCGCCACCCACGGTTTCGACATCCTCGATCTTGCCTTCATGGGCTTTTTTCTCGACCAGGGCCATGATCTTGTCTTCAAACTCGTCCTTGTAGTCCTCCGGACTCCAGTCGCCACTCATGTCCTGCACCAGACGTTTGGCCATGTCCAGCTCGCCCTTGGCCAGTTGCGGTTTGGTCACTTCGCTGCCCAGTTCCAGTTCGTCGAGGCCGCGCACCTCTTGCGGCCAGCGCAGTTTGACCAGCACCAGCGCCGATTCCAGCGGCATCAGTGCCGCCAAGTATTGCCGAGTGTGCAGGACGACGCGGGCGAGGGCGACCTTGTTGGTTTTGCTCAATGTTTCACGTAGCAAGGCGTAGACCTTGCCGCCGCGTTTGTCCGGGGCCAGGTAATAAGGCGTGTCGATGTTCTGCAGCGGGATCTGCTCGGCATCGACAAAGGAAAAGATGTCGATGGTTTGCGTCGACACCGGGTGCGCCGAACGGATCTCCTCCTCGCTGAGCACGACGTAGCGGCCTTTTTCATAGGCCACACCTTTGACGATGTGCTCCTTGGTGACTTCCTTGCCGGTGACCTTGTTTACCCGTTTATAACCCACCGGATCCATGCTGCGGTTGTCGAGCCAGTCAAAGTCCACGCCGTGCGAAGAGGTTGCCGACACCAGCGCGACAGGGATGTGTACCAGTCCGAAACTGATCGCGCCTTTCCAGATTGCCCGAGCCATGGTGAGTTCTCCAAGTGATGTTCAGGTGACCTGTGGCGCCGTGCGAAAGTTTCCGGCATTTGCGTGGCGCGCAGCGTTGCCGGTCAAGCCGTGTTACATCTTGTTTAAGGGCGACGGGTTAACAAATCCGAACCCGGGGCGTAGCGTGGACTCGAAGGCTCTATCACCTGTGCATCGAGAGGCCACCCCATGAACCGAATACTGCCAGGCATTATTGTTCTGCTCCTTGGGGCCGATCTGGCGCATGCCGACGTCGCGGCACCGTCCGCTCCGCTTTTACTGGCGCAGAACCCAGCCGGTACCAACAACAATCCCTACAACAGCCCGATCCGCCGGGCCAATCCCAACAGCATGCAGGGCACGCAGCCCAGCGCGCCGGTGATTCGCGGGCCGAATACAGTGCCGGTGCCCAGTACGCCCACCGTTGGCAATGGCGGCATCGGCAACGGTCAGCAGCAACGCTCGGTACCGAGTACGCCGCCCAGATTCATTCCCAACCCACCGCCACGCGATGGAGACAGCAACCGTTGAACGGCGGGACTGCGTTCCTGTCAGCCTTTGAAATGAACAAAAGGAATCGTGCATGTTGCGTAAACCCCTTCTAGCCACGTTGTGTGCCGGCGCGCTGATCAGCGCTCCCGCGTTCGCCGCTGCCCCCCAAGCGCTGCAAAGCGAGCAGGGCACCCTTGAAGTCACCACGATCACCCAAGGCCTTGAGCATCCCTGGGCGCTGGCGTTTCTACCGGATCGTCAGGGGATGCTGGTGACCGAGCGCCCGGGCAACCTGCGGGTGATTACAGCCGACGGCAAGCGTTCCGAGCCCATCAGCGGCGTGCCCAAGGTCTGGGCCAAGGGCCAGGGTGGTTTGCTCGATGTGGTGCTGTCGCCAGACTTCAAACAGGATCGATTGGTCTATCTGTCCTACGCCGAGGGCGGTGGCGCCGGGGACAAGGCCGGTACAGCGGTGGGGCGAGGCCGGCTGTCAGACGACTTGAAGACAATCAGTGATTTCAAAGTGATCTTCCGTCAGGAGCCGAAACTCTCGACCGGCAACCACTTTGGCTCACGACTGGTGTTCGACCGCGCCGGTTATCTGTTCATCACCCTGGGCGAAAACAACGACCGGCCGACCGCGCAGGATCTCGACAAGCTGCAGGGCAAGGTCGTGCGGATCTTCCCCGACGGCAAGGTGCCGGATGACAACCCGTTCGTGGGCCAGTCCGGCGTGCGTCCGGAAATCTGGTCGTACGGCCAGCGCAACCCGCAGGGCGCGGCGCTGAATCCATGGAACGGCACCATCTGGGAGAACGAACACGGCCCCCGTGGCGGTGATGAGGTGAACATCATCGAGCGCGGAAAAAACTATGGTTGGCCGCTGGCGACTCACGGCATCAACTATTCGCTGCAACCGATCCCCGAAGCGAAGGGCAAGAGTGTCGAAGGTGCGGTTGACCCCTATTATGTCTGGGAGAAATCACCCGGTGTCAGCGGTATGGCGTTCTATGACGCTGATCGTTTCAAGCCATGGCAGCAGAACCTGTTTATCGGTGCGCTGGTCAGTCAAGAGCTCATTCGCTTGCAGTTTGACGGGGACAAGGTGGTGCACGAAGAGCGGCTGTTGGGTGAGCTGAAACAGCGGATTCGGGATGTGCGGCAGGGGCCGGATGGCTATCTGTACGTGCTGACGGATGAGCAGAACGGTGCGCTCTACAAGATCGGCCTGAAATAATTTCAGTTCAAATTTTCACAGATGTCCTGTGGCGAGGGAGCTTGCTCCCTCTGGGTTGCGCAGCAGCCCCAAAATCTCGTGAGCGCTACGCACTCATGCGGGAGCAAGCTCCCTCGCCACAAAAAAGTCTCTAGAACGTAACGACAGTTGGCGAAGTGCGGGCATACAAAACCACCGCCGCGCGCAATTTCCCCCGACCAAACCGACTCATCTTCTCAAACTCGCCATGGCTGACCGGCACATGCTGGCAGTCCATTGGCTGACGATGCTGGCTGTGATCGACATCCGGATCGTGCAGATACACAAAGTCTTCATCGCAGTCGGTCACCATGACCCAATGCGGTGATTTGGAGCGGGTCAGGCGATAGCTGCTGATCAGCACCAGAGGCTGACCGCCAGCCTGCAGCAGGCGCGGCAAATCCAGGTGGGTACCAATCTTGCGCTCGATATCGGTCTCTTGCATTTGGGCGCTGAACTCCTCGTGCACCAGGCGCATGACGTCTTTTTTATGCTCATCGCGCACGCCATCGAGAAACAATGGCCCGGCCATACTCAGTTGCAAACGCACCCGGAAACCCCGCCGCCAGGCCGCCAGTGCCAAGCCTTGAGGGCTGCAGCCACCATGGCCGGAAGTCATGAACACCGTGGTCGCTTCACGCCAGATCTGCAATTCCTCACGCCGCTCCAGCAAGCGCTCAGGTTGCAGCGCGCCCATGGCCATCAGCTGGCAAGCCGGGCCACAGGTGAACTCAGTGGTTTGCGGGTAATAGGGCACCTTGATGTTGCGCGAATCACGGTGCTGAACAATGCGTTTTTCCAGACGCAACGCATCGGCATGGTCTTCGTAGTAATCGTGAATCAACGCAAAGCGTCGGTAGCCGTTGCGCTCGTACAGCGCGATGGCGGTGGGGTTGTCGATACGCACTTCCAGGCGCAGGTACGCGCAGTCATGCTCGACGGCGCAGGCCTCGATACGTTGCAGCAACTGTTTGCCCAAACCGCTGCCGCGAGCTTCCCCGGCAATGGCGATCGAGTACAGGCGCGCCAGCGAGGTGCCGCGATGAAACAGCACCAGTGCGTAGCCGAGCAATCGACCGTCAAGCTCGGCGACCAGCAACTGCGCATGGGCGCGGGTGATCATCCACTGAAAGCTGCGGCTGGTGAGCCGGTCGGTGGTGAAACATTGCATTTCCAGGGCCAGCAGCGCTGGCAGATCTTCAACTACCGCCAAACGAAAAACAGCATTCATATGACCACCGTAAAAGTTGCGTAACGAAACGGGACTTTCGAAAAACTTCGTGCTTAATAGAAATGGTCTTGTTCTCCAACGGATCAATCTCTATGTCAGCGGTACAGGGTCATTGGCGCGAAGTATCCGAGCAAAGTTTGCCGGCGGCAACTTTTTTAAATCCAGCCATCAGAACTTCCAGTCAAGTGTTGATTATCGTCGAACGCAAGGAAGACTGGGCTTCGTACTTTCCCAGCGAGGACATCGTCACGGCTCAGGAATACCTCGAGCAAACCCGTGACAGCGAGCCGGGCAAGCGGGTGCAGGTGATCAACCTGTGCCGCAGCTACAAGTACCTGGGCCACGGTTACTACTGCTCGCTACTGGCTGAAGCCCGCGGCCACAAAGTGATTCCCTCGGTGCGCACGATCAGCGAGCTGACGAAAAAATCGCTTTACGGTCTGGCACTGGACGATCTCGATAAAACCCTGGAAAAAGCCCTCAGTCATCATCTGTACAGCGATACCGAAGGTTTTACCCTCACACTTTATTTCGGCAAGACGCATATCGAGCCGCTGCAGGATCTGGCTCGACAGTTGTTCGAAGTGTTTCCGTGTCCGATCCTGTTAGTTGAGTTTCGTCGAACTAACGGTTGGCATATCGAAGGCATAAAGTCCGGCGCGCTGCACAAGTTGCGTGATGACCAAGAAGATCAGTTCGCCAATGCGCTGGATGGCTTCAGCCGTAAAGTCTGGCGGGCGCCACGCTCGCCACAAGTGGCGCGTTACGACCTGGCGATCCTGCACGATCCGCAGGAAGCCTTGCCACCATCCAACGCCAAGGCACTGGAGAATTTCGTGCGGGTCGGCAAGCGCATGGGCATCGACGTCGAGCTGATCGAACGCAAGGATTACGCGCGGATTGCCGAGTACGACGGCTTGCTGATCCGCGAGACTACCAGCGTCGACAACCACACCTATCGCTTTGCAAAAAAAGCCGAAAGCGAAGGATTGGTGGTCATGGACGACCCGACGTCGATCCTGCGCTGCACCAACAAGGTCTACCTGACCGACCTGCTCAATAGCCATCAACTGGGCATGCCCGCCACGGAAATTCTCTACAAGGAACGACCGGAAGACTTCGAACGGGTCGGCGAACGCCTCGGTTTTCCGCTGGTGCTGAAGATCCCTGACGGTTGTTTTTCTCGCGGAGTGATCAAGGTCGAAAGTCAGCAGGCGTTGCTGGAGGCCACCGCTGAACTGTTCGAACATTCGGTATTGCTATTGGCTCAGGAGTTTTTCTATACCGAGTACGACTGGCGCATCGGCGTGCTCAACCGCAAACCGATCTTCGCCTGCCAATACTTCATGTCCAAAGGCCATTGGCAAATCTACAACCACAAAGCCAAGGGCCAGGACATCAACGGCGAGTGCCGTACCCTGGCCGTTCACGAGGCGCCGCGAGCGGTGGTGGATCTAGCGGTAAAAACCGCCAACCTGATCGGTGATGGCCTTTACGGTGTGGACCTGAAACAGGCCGGCGACAAAGTGGTGGTGATAGAGGTCAACGATAACCCGAACCTCGACGCCGGCATCGAAGATGCCTACTTGCAGGACGATCTGTATTCACTGGTGCTGGAGGAGTTCGTGCGACGGCTGGAGCTCAAACGTCGCGGCCAGGCCTGGTGACGCGCCGATGATCAGCAGTTTCGCATTGAGTCATGGCGCGTTACAGCGGGTCGAGCGGCTGGACGCCGAGGTGATGCTGTTCAGTAATCCCGATGCCGCCGAGCGCGATTTGCTGCACAGCCACTACAAGGTCGACGAACACGCGTTGGCCTCGGCGCTGGACCCGGACGAAGTGTCGCGAATCGAGTTTCACCCCGATCATTTGTTCCTGATCTGGAAGCGCCCGGAAAACTATTCCGGCGGTGGCAGCCTGGCGTTTGAAGTGTCGTCCTGTGGCCTGCTGTTTGCGCCCGGCCAATTGCTGGTGATCGCCACCGACGACACGCCGCTGCACGGCATCGGCACCCGGCAGCCGCTCAACGCACCACTGGATGTGTTGCTCGATTTACTGTTCAACAACATCCACCATTACCTCGGCCACCTCAAGGTGATCAAACTGGTGGCCCGCGAGCTGCAACAGAAGTTCAACGCCTCGATGCAGAACCAGCATCTGGTGCAGATGTTCAACCTCAGCGAAAGCCTGATCTATTACATCAATGCTCTGCACAGCAACGGCGCGGTGCTGACGCGGCTGCGCAATCACGCGGAAAAGCAGCATTTCGGCAGCGAGGCGATCGGGTTGATCGACGACCTGATCATTGAAAACAACCAGTGCTACAAGCAGGCGGAGATCTACTCCACGGTGTTCTCGGGGCTGATCGATGCTCGCGGCAATCTGATGAACAACAGCATGAACAATCTGCTGCGCAAGCTGACGTTGATCAACGTGGTGTTTCTGCCGTTGAACCTGATTGCCAGTATTGGCGGGATGTCGGAGTTCAGCATGATGACGGCGGGTACGCCGTGGTGGATTTCCTACCCGGTGTTTCTGCTGGTGATGTTGTTGGGGGCGGGGGGAATGTTGTTCGGGTTGCGGCGGTTGGCCAAATAATCAGTGGTGACTTGGCCGACGCCATCGCGAGCAGGCTCACTCCTACAAATTGGAACGCGTTCCTCTGTAGGAGTGAGCCTGCTCGCGATGGCGTATTCAGCAATACCGGAAACCCGGATCAGCTCGCCGGGTTCGCCGCTGCGACCTTCCGGCGCTCCCGAACCCCACGCACCACCAGATACAACAACGGCCCGATCGACACAAACACCGCCGTCAGCAACAGATACGGCACCACCGACCAGACCGACATCCCTCGCGAGCGGGCATCCTTGACCATCCATACCCCGGCCAGCGTCGCCAGCAGATACAGATCGATCACCACCTGCGCCGTATCCGGACGCGACATCAGGCTGATGCCGAAGTCGATCAACGACTGTTCGGCCTGAAGCATCACCGATACGGTGTAGCCGGTAAACGCAATCAACGCAGTGAGGGGCAGGGCGACAGACATCATGCATTCCTTCCTTGGGTGATGAGCAGAATCGCCAGCCTACCTTGGCATCCGCAAATAAGCCATTGACTCGCCGGTCGCCGCCGGGCTAATTTCAGGCCCATGACTTCCACTGTATTGCGCTGCCAGCCAAGCATTATTACCGCCATTCCTCATTTGGCGGGCTAGCTCACGACTGCAGCACCCAACCCGCCCTAGAGGCGGGTTTTCATTTTCTGTCTCCAGGGTTTTAACAACGATGGCTCCCCGTAGGAGCTGCCGAAGGCTGCGATCTTTTGATCTTGCTTTGGATTTGAGAAATACAAAGTCAAAAGATCGCAGCCTTCGGCAGCTCCTACACAGAGCGCCCGGAGATGACGATGAAATACAGCCCCGACCAGCAAGCCCTGCTTGAGCAGTACGTGAAAAGGATCCTCGCCGCGCCGGTCTACGACATTGCCGTGCGTACGCCGTTGCAGGCGGCGCCGGCTCTGTCCGAGGCGCTGGACAACCGGATCCTGCTCAAGCGCGAAGACCTGCAACCGACGTTCTCCTTCAAGATCCGTGGCGCCTACAACAAGCTGGTGCAATTGAGCGATGCGCAGAAAGCACGCGGGGTGATCACCGCTTCGGCGGGCAACCATGCCCAAGGCGTGGCGCTGGCAGCGCGGGAGCTGGGAATCGCGGCGACCATTGTCATGCCCTCGACCACCCCCGAACTCAAGGTGCTTGGGGTACGAAGTCGGGGCGCCGAGGCGCTGCTGCACGGCGAGAGTTTTCCGTTTGCCCTGGCCCATGCGCTGCAACTGGCCGAACAAACCGGGCGCACTTTTGTCTCGCCTTTCGATGATCCGGACGTGATTGCCGGCCAGGGCACGGTGGCCATGGAAATCCTCCGTCAGCATCAGGGCTCGCTGGATGCGATCTTCGTTCCGGTGGGCGGTGGCGGCCTGATCGCCGGCATCGCGGCCTACGTCAAATACCTGCGACCGGAGGTACGGATCATTGGAGTTGAATCGGAGCACTCGGCCTGCCTGAAGGCGGCGCTGCAAGCGGACGCGCGAGTGGTGCTGCCCAATGTAGGAACGTTCGCCGATGGCGTGGCGGTGGCGCAGATCGGCGCTTATGGTTTTGAGGTGTGCCGGTTTTGTGTGGACAAGGTGGTCACCGTCAGCAATGACGAACTCTGTGCGGCGATCAAGAATATCTACGACGATACCCGCTCGATCACTGAACCTTCCGGTGCATTGGCGGTGGCCGGCATCAAGCAGTACGTGGCGCGCAGTGGTGTTCGCGAGCAGACCTTCGTCGCGATCGACTCCGGCGCCAATATCAACTTCGACAGCCTGCGCCACGTCGCCGAGCGCGCCGCGGTGTGCGGCGTCCCGGCGTGATACCGCTCAGGGCAGCAGTGGGCGCAGGAAACTGCGCTCGTAGCTGACGATGAATTTCTTCTGCACCAGTGATTCCACCAGCGCCGTGCTTTCCGGGTCGGTCAGCGCGATGTGCCGGTAGCTTTCGTAATCGGCCAGCGAAGGAAAGCTGAACAGGCAATAAGCGATATTGCTCGCGCCCTCGGAGGGCAGGAAATAGCCGTGATGAGTGCCGCCCAAGCGCTCGACGATGCCCAGCCAGGCCTTGGCGTAGGCCTCGAATTCGGTCAGTTGGTACGGATCGATCACGTATCGCACATGGCAGGTAATCACGTTTGGCGCTCCCTGTTCAGGTCATTCCGCAATGGCGGTGCCGACCTTGTCCGAAGCCGACCAGATGCGATAGCGCACCTCGACATCTTTCGGGGCGTAAATCACCAGCGGCAGCTTGCTGTTGTAGCGCAGCATGAAGCCGTCACCGACGACCGGCACAAAGGCGCGTTTCTTGGCGGTGCCGGGTGGGCAGGCCATCAGCGTGCTCATCGGGCCAATGACTTTTTCCAGGCGGTAGAAGGGATAGCCCCAACCTTCGAGGTTTTTCTCGTCCAGAGCGCCGCCCAGACGCTGGCGATTGCAGTCGACTTCCAGGGTTTTGCCGGCGAGGACTTCGACCTGGAAGTTCTCTTCCTGATCCTGTTTGGGCAGGTAGATGACTTGGCGGGTGAAGCCGTTTTCCGCCTTGGGATACGGCGCGACGTCTTCGAGTCTGGCCGCGTGGGCGAGGGTAGACAGGCCAGCAACGAGCAGACCGATTGTCGCGCGAGCGCGTAAAGAACCCATGAAAGCCTCCTGGCGGGTGTAGGGTGGATGTCGGGCATTCTCACTGTCATCAGTGATGAATGCAAACCGGCGTCGACTTGCAAATTGCAGTGCTCAGGAGAGTCGATCTTGCATTTTGCAACTGGCCAACTGCTGGCCAGCGCGCCAAGTGCTTGATTTCATGAGGGTCGAAATGACCCGATGAAAGGCACGTTTTATGCGTCGCTTTGGTGCAGCGCACCGGCTTCGGGCGCCTACACTCCAATGGGCATTTCGCAGTACAACCGTTTGCCGCACCAGGGAATCAGCGGGGACACACCCGTGCAGGGGCAGCAAAAGCGGTCAACGTGAAGAGTTGATTGGCAGTTTCATCAATAAGGAGAGGTTCACCATGTTTCTGTCTGCCTTGGAACTACGCAATATCATTGAAAGCAGTTTTCTGCCTAAACGCTGCCAGTGCACGCTGTCGCCAGACCTGTCGATGACCGTCAAGGTCTTCGGCGACCACCAGACTGACCAGGTTGATCTGCACGTCAGCGGAATCGACGCCAGCCACCTCAACGGCTGTCGCGAGATCAACGAACTGATTGCCGGCCTGCGCTCGGATCTGGCGCAACAGACCACGCCACAGCATTACAGTCCTCGCTCCAGAGCGCTTTAACTCACCGTTTCACCCAGTTCGACCGTCACGCGCCGGGCCTGCACAAAGCCAAGGCCCAGCGCGAACTCGACCAGCACCGCGAGCAGAATCCCGGGGCCGGCGTGGCCGTTCAGCCATTCGCCAAAACCCAGTACCGCCAGACCAAAACAACCGACGATAAACCCGTTGCTCAGGGCATTGCGACCCAGCGACGGCGGCGCGTTGCGCACCAGATAAAACATCACCCCCAACGCTGCAAACAGCACCGCACTGCGCCGCGCAACAAACCCTACCGCGCTGGAATACTCAATGCTCCAGATCGCCAGCAACACCTCCGGGAAAAAGCTCCAGACGAGCGCCAGTACAAAACACAATGAAGCAGTGATGATCGACAACGTGCGAAACGACAACTGCATGGCGAGTCCTTGCGGCAGTGAGAAGTGACCCCGAGCATAACCCGCGAGCCCTTCACCGCCTACCGCAAAGCCGCAAATCAGAGCCTTCTGTCAGTTCTGCTCGCTGCAAGCGTCAGACATTTTCCGGTAGGTGATTTCCGCTGGCTTGCCGGCATTGTCGATGTACTTCATGTCAGCGCTCACGACCTTGCACTGTCGCGTGGGTTGCTCGGTCATGGAAATCACTTTGTTCACATGCAACGGCATGCCGTACTGGTAGGGAACGGCCTTGGACGTGGCGGAGGTGTCATTGGCCTGAGCCAGCCCGGCGAATGCGGTGCAGGCGAGGACGGAGGTGAGCAGCAGCGTGCGAATGTTCATGAATCGGACTCCCGTGCGACGGAATAAGCGTTCGGCGCCATACGGCCGAACCTGCCGCACTCGGCGTCAGCCAGGGGCTGAGGTGTGCGGTTCAGTACAGTCTTGGACTGTGGCGTTAAGCGATGGTTAACCTGGCTGAACGCCGGCTGTCTGGCAGCGGGATCATTTCTCGGGGATGCGGTGCCGATTCCTACAAGGATGGATGCTTTGTCTGCTTCCGGCGGCGGGAACGGGGCGGGTATGGTTTGGCGTCGCTGCAAAATCAGCGATTCGGGTTTGGTCACCTGAAAATACTCACACATGTGTGCCATCATTCGCACCGCGGACATCTATGTCTTCGTAGTGCATCGCTGTGGCGGCTGTGTGCAGGACGCCTTCGGGCGAGCTGATTGGGTATTCAGTTGACCAAACTTGCATACAGTCCGCCTCCCATCGTTTGGTCACGGTGTCGGCGGGTTACCTTACCCAGCAAGAGATAACTCTGATGCCGATATTAAATCCGTTACCCAATCGTTATCACCCTCTAAACAGCGGCGTCACCGACAGCGCTCCAATGGTCATCGACACCCAAGCCAACCCCCAAGACATCCTCGAAGCCGCCGTCCAGCGCATCCGCGCCTGCAGCGACCTGCTCGAAACCCTGCACTGCTTGTGCTTCCGCCATGGCGATGTTCAGGACATTCCACACATTACCCATGCGCTGTACCTGCTGGCGCAGGACGGCAATGATTTGCTGCAGGTGGCACAGCAGCAGATGCTGGATTGGAAGGCGCCGGTTTGAAATTCTAGAATCAGGCTTGGAGGGAAGTCAGACGAGACTTCCCTCCAACTGCATAGGCCGTTTGCATCAGACCATTATCGTGATGCCGCCTCAAGCCATGCTTGTCGTGGTGGATCGCGGAATTTGTGCCAAACGTACCGACTCCTGATTCTCACGATGCTCAGCCCAACGATCGATATGCTTTTGCAGCTCCGGCAGTGCCGTGCAATCGCCGTAGATTTCAGCCAATGTCAGCTTTGTAGAGCTCAAGCGTGTGATCGTCAGGAGTGTTTCTTCAAGCGCTTTCAGTTCCTTTTGGTTATGTTTTAGTGCTTGCCTGATTGCCGTCTGGCGCTCCTGAAGGTCGGACATCGTCGAGCGGCGCTGGAATGCGGTAGCGCGATCTTGAGGGCGGCTTTCAATAGTGCCGCCGGGGAATTCCTTATCCGCCTCGCTTTGCCATTGCTGCAGTTGTGTGCGGTAGGTTTCCACCTCCAGCTTCAAACGGTCGGATTCGGTTTTGCTGACGATGTAGCCGCCGGTTTTCTCTGTATCCTGCCAGCGGCGTAACGATGCCCAGCATGCCGGAATATAACCGTCGAGCATCTTGTGATCGGCACCGTTGGCCGCCTGAACCAGGAATTGCTTGCGATCCGGTGTGTCGTTGTTCTTCAACTGAGCAACGCACTTGGCCATGGCTGCTTCTTCGTAGCCTTCGCAACCGGGTGTCCAAAGGACAGACGAGACCTCTCGACCGGGCAGGCGCAGTGGCATGAAGTAGCGCTGCTCGCCATGATGCCAATAAGGCTTGCCGCCAAAACGCGTCAAGCCGGCCGCAAACACCAGTCCCCCGGCGGCTGGCGTCAAAACGCCCGAGACAGTTGCCGCAAGGCCGGTGATCCAGATCGGCTTTTTGGTATCCATCCAGCCGGCGGGTACGCTCGGCACAGGGTCGTTCTGGTTGACGATCCGGTGATGAACCAGGCCGCTGGCGGATTCGACGAAGTCTTTGTCGCCAGCACGCGGTGAGCCGAAGGTGTAGAGGATTACGTCGCTGGTAATCTCACGATGGAGCCATTCCGAAAGCAGCAAGGAAATGGCGCCTCCCAGACTATGGCCGCAGACGATGATTTTCTGGTCGGTGCGGAAGCGAAGAATGTAGCGTTCGATAAATGGCCGCAACGCCATGAACGCTTCATAAAAGCCTTGATGCGCCTTGCCGGTTCCGCCCTCAATCGGTACCTGTTTGGCATCGGCATCTCGCCAGCCGTCCCAGCCTTCGGCCGTACCCCGTACACCGATAAGGATGATCCGGTCATCGTGGGTGGCATAGGCCTGGGTGTCGGTATTTTTCCAGTCCGTTGCACCTTGTCTCAAATCATTGAAAAAATGCACGTCTGAGGGGGTTTCCAGTTCTTCACCAGAGGATGAGTCATTCTGCGGGTAAAGTTCTGGATCGAAGGGGACGATTTCCAGGCGCTTGGAGTAGGGCACATCTTCTACGAGCGGAAACGATGGCTTCTTGGAGTCCGCGTAACTCGACGGCTCTTCGAAACACGCAAGGCAAGTATTCAGTACATGACCAATGGTGCCGCGCGAGGGATAGGTGAACGCAAAATCTTTTTTCGGGGCCGCATCAGCTTTCTCAGGTGTCTGACCGAAAGCCCCGTAACTGAGCGTGGCGAGCAGAGACAGTTGATAAAGGTTCAACGCACTGAATTCCGGCGCCAGCGACAGAAGCGGCCTGAACGCGCGCAAGGCGCGAACTTCGAGGACATAGTGTTTTTCTGGTAGCAGGCCTACACCAAAACTCGGAACTTTGTCTCCGGCGAAATCACGGGCGAGTTTGGCGCAACCTGCTGGCACAGGATTTGAAAGCTTTGCAGCAGGGGGCAAATGTTTGCTGAATTCAACAAAGTCACGAACTTCAACGTTGTGAAACTCGCCTTTTTCTGCCGAGGCACGGTATGCACCCGTTTTGCTGGTGCTACCAATTGGTCGTCGTAGTGTTTGCTCTGCGGCAGCTTGCAGCTCTGTTATCGGCAATGGGTAATCTTTGCGGTTTGACAGATCGGCATAGATCTTTTCTCCACCCTTGTATGGAGCGGATAGTGTCAATATCAGCGGTCCGCTGTAAGTCCCTGTTAATCGAGCATAAGCCTCTCCGTTCAAGACCCCTTCGTATCTTGTACCTTCAGAGTCAGTCAATACATAGCTGAGGCCTGCATAAGGCGTGGCTTCTCCGAACTCGTCTACTAAACGGAAACTTATCCAGCCCCCCCGCAACGGGCATGTGCGCCCTTGATCAGAAAGCAGTGATTTTTCTTGGCTCTGCATAAAAATCCTTATTCATTACACCCGGGATACACGGAGCAATCGCGTCCATTCAGTTTGAAAGTTCTAAATTGAGGGGGCGAAGTACACAGTTCTTCTCGACTAGAGTTCCAGCGTCCAGTACATGGCTTCCAGCCACCTGGGAGCTTGATCCAGTAATTTTGATAGTATGGTTCTTCTAGTGGGGATAATTTGAACTCTACGTGGACTGACTTGTTCGATATATCGCCTCTTGCGATTACGCCACCAGGCTTGCGGCGTTTAAAGCGATCGTGCGTCATTTCCCACTCAGGGCCTGTTGCTTCACAGGAAAGGATTTTTTCAATTTCGCCTTTTTTAATTTTTGATGTGCTTATCTGGAAGTACCAAGTGCAGATTCCGCGTTGCTCTATAACGCTAGGGGCCGACTCTATTGTGATGGAGGCCTTATCTGCAACTGAAAGCCCACCGGCTAACTCCATGTCGCGATCCAAGGAGCCTGGGCCGTATCTACCGCTTAACTCATAGCTAACGCTTGTAAGCTCCATCGAACAGTCCGCGATATTATATTCAAGCGGAATATCCGTAGATACTGTCTGCTCAACTTGCTTTGCCTCGGTCGTATTAGATTTTTGTTGTTGGCGTGTCACATTTCCACCAAGGCCGGGGCTGTAGATATCGCATTTTTCACCATCTTTAGGAGAGTATTTGGCTTTCGATGTAAAACCAAAATTCGCAGGAATGGTCGCAACTAATGTGAAGTGATCATTGCTGTAGTGGCTCGTAACACCTTCTACTGAGCTCTTCGCCATCTGACCGGCAAAACTGCATGCGCCTATCAATGGCAGAACAAGGAAAAACACAGTTCGGACACTGTGTGAGAAATTTCGGTTATTCATTAACTACTCCCTGTTCCGCACAGTTGGGATAAGCGGTGCATACACGACCATTCATTTTGAAAGTTTTAAAGTCTTTGTTGCCACGACAAAATCCGAAAGGGTCATTTGGGCCCTTTCCAAGGCATGGTTTCCACCCGCCAGGAAATTTTATCCATGTATCACCAATTGAAGGTTGCTCTTCATTGGAAAGACGAAACTCAACTTTTACAGTTGTGTTGGCAAGTCTATTTATTGCGATATAGCCACCTGGCTTCCTCGGCTCATATTTCGTTTTTTTCAACGACCAGTTGTCATCGGTTGCATGGCATGACAAAAGCTTTTCTATTTCTCCTAACTTGGCCTTGGATTTACTGATCTGGAACAACCAGGAGCAGAAGCCTCTCTGCTCTATAGTGCTTGGTATTCTTTCTGAGCGACTGTCTACTGTTGACGTCCTAATAGATAAGCCACCAGCCTGATCATAATCGCGGTCTAAAGATCCTGCACCATACCTCCCGCTCACCTCATAACTAACCCTGCCAAGCTCCATCGAACACCCCGCAATGTGATATTCCAGCGGTATATCCGTAGACGCAGTCTGCGCTTCCGCTTTTGCTTCAACCGTATTGGACTTCTGCTGTTGACGGGTGACGTAACCGCCGAGTCCGGAGCTGTAGACCTCGCAGGTCTGGCCCGGTTTTGGGTAGTAGTGTGCTTTAGAGGTGAAACCGAAATTAGCCGGTACGGTGGCGACCAAGGTGAAATGGTCGCTTGAGTAGTAACTCACGCTGCTTTCGGCAATCTGTTGCGCGAAGCTGCATCCGGCCAGTGCCGGTAGCACTGCCATCGCAGGGCAAAGACTGATTCTCAAGCCAGGACGCCTGCTTTTGGATTACTGAACACTCGCTGACAACGCGCAAAATGTACTTCGGGCGTCTCCCCCGAAAGGGGTTCCCACGCGATATCAGCTTCGCATTGTGGCGACAGGCGCAGGCTCAGCATCAACTGACGTTGTTCTTCGGTCCGCCAGTCCCATGCATCCAGCAGGTCCATTTGCTCCTCAAGCCATTCACTGACAACTCGGGTTTCGGCCAGTGTGGCAGCCGCATCGACGTGATAGGTCAGCAACCAGCGCTTGAGGTTGTCTCGCAGGATGCTTCTGGCTTGCTCGCCTGATTCCGGAGTGCGGAGCCATGGCGCCGGATTCGGTACCGGATGCATCCCAGACCTACTGTTATCTGCACTTTTCCATTGATCCTGGTCCCAATACAGCACGCTGCTGATTGGCCCGAGCAGCAGCGGCCATTCGGTCTCTTTCATGTTGCCCAGGCAGCGGGCCAGAACCCGGTTGTCTTGAAAACGGAACAGCGAGCGCTCGCCGTCTTCGTCGATGACCATACGGGCAATCCAGTGCTGAGTAAGGCTGTCGAGATCAGCCTTGTCCATGCTGCCGATCCAGCCCCAGTTGCGCTGTGGGTCATCGAGCAGTCTGCGGAACGCATCGTTGCCCGGGTTCTGTAATTCGGTCAGCCATGGGCTGATGGCGGCGAACTGCGCGTATTCGGTACGGCGGTAAAGTTGTACCGAGCGTTGCATGACGCCAGCGCTGTACAGCGAGGTGACCGGATTGGGTTCGGCGAGGCTGTCCAGTGCCAGAATCAGCACGCGATTGAGTCTGGACTGTTCGCCTAGCCAGTTGTTGAGTACTTCGCTCATGCTGTGGCTCCCAGATCGCATTTGCCTTCGCGGCAGGCTTCGCAGATCGGGCAACGTATGTCGCCGGCCGCGCGAGCGGCTTTGGCCAAGGCCATTTGTGCGGCGGCCGGGACGAGCAGGGCACCTGCTTTGTCTTTCGCTGCGGCCCACGGTATGACAGGTTCCAGAATCCCAATCCCGGTCCCCACACCCGGCGCACCACCGGTATTGACCTTCACCTCAGCCCCGCTGATGGTCACTCCACCCGCATCCACCTTCACAAAGCTCCCACCCGCATTGGCGGTCAGCTCCATGCCACCCTCGATCACCACTTTCTCACCCGCGTGATAGTGAATCTCGGTCCCGGCCTCAACAAACTGCGCCGTACCGACTTTCACATGCTGCGTCACGCCCACCGTCAGGTGATCATCCGCGCGCATCTCGCTGATGCGATCCAGATGGGTTATCCGGTGTTCTTCAACCTTGAACTCGCTCAGGGTGTTGGCCTCAACCGTGTCATGCCGCTCATTGCCCACTCGGATCTTCTGGTCGTGCTCGATGTTCTCGTCCCAGTCGCGCTGCGCATGGATGTAGATCTGCTCCACACCCTTTTTGTCTTCAATCCGAAACTCGTTGTAGCCCTTGCCGCCCGGGGAGCTGAGGGTTTTGAAGGTGCTGCGGGTCTTGTTCGCCGGCAGGTCGTAGGGGACGACGTTTTCCTTGTGGTACAGGCAGCCGGTGACGAGTGGCTGGTCGGGGTCGCCTTCGAGGAAGGTGACGAGGACTTCCATGCCGATGCGCGGGATGGCGATGCCGCCGTAGGCGGCGCCGGCCCAGCCGCTGGCGACGCGCAGCCAGCAGGTGGTTTTGTCGTCGGACTGGCCGTCGCGGTCCCAGTGGAACTGGACTTTGATGCGGCCGTACTGGTCGCAGTGGATCTCTTCGCCGGCCGGGCCGGTGACGACCGCGGTCTGGCTGCCGAGGACTTTCGGTTTCGGGTGTTCGAGGGCCGGGCGGTAGTGCGCGTCCCACGGAGTGGCGAGGAAGCTGTTGCGGTAGCCCTGGTGGAAATCGCTTTTGTGGTCGGTGACGTCGCTGGTGACGTTCTCACCCAGCACCTGCGGTTGTTTGCCTTCATGGAAAACTTCCAGCAACAGCCACAAATCGTTCCATTCAGCGCGGGGGTGTTCGGCCAAGGTCAGGAAATGGCCGCTGGTCAGGGTCGGTTCGTCACCTTTGCCTTCGGCGAGTTTGTAGTCGCTGCGATGGCGCTCCAGGGCGCGGGTCGAGAGGAATTTGCCGCGCTCGCGGGTGGTGAAGCGGCCGGGGTAATCGTAGTCCTCAAGGTCCGGGGCGAACTCGGATTTGACTGCACCTTCGGGCAGGATCTTCGGTTTTTCGAAGTCGTAATCGCGGCGGCTGACGCGGGTGGTGCGGGTTTCCAGGCGCAGGTTGAAGCGCTTGATCACCGGTTTGTCGGCGCTCATGCCGGAGTCTTGCTGGTAGCTCACGGCTTTGAGTTTGCGGAACACTGTTTGATCGTCGCCGAACACCAGTTTGTGCCCGCTGCTGCTGTGCTGGAAGTGGAAGTGGATGCCTTCCTCTTCGCAAAGGCGCTGGATGAAGTGCAGGTCGGACTCGTCGTACTGCACGCAGTAATCGCGCTGCGGATACTCGGCGTTGAGCTGGAAGCTGTAGGCGTCGGCGAGGATGCCGCGATCTTCCAGCACCTGGGCGATGATCTTTGGCACCGTGAGGTTCTGGAAAATCTGCTGGTCATGGTTGTGCCGCAGATAGGCCAGTTGCGGCACCAGGCTGATGCTGTAACGGGTCAGGGTCTTGCCGGAATCGCCTTGCTCGATGCGATACACCAGGCCATGGATCTGGCCTTCGCCGGTGGCGCCGAAGGTCAGGACGCCGGGCTTGTGCAGCAGCTCTTCGAGTTTGAGGTCGGGGCGGGCGCTGACCAGTTCGAGGTCGAAACGGAAAGGCTCGTTGAGGGCTTCGCGACCGGTGAAGCTGAGCACTTGCAGGTCGGCGGAAGCGCCTTCGAGGGTAAGGGTAATGTGGGTAGCGTTGGCGTCCAGCATGCCTTGAATTCCGTCCATTGAATAAGCAGGTGACGGATGATGGAGGATTAAACCGCCTCGTTCAAGGCGCAAATGCCGTAGGGACGGGACCTGCAGGGTATAGGGAAAACCCCTATGACAGCGTTTACACCCAATGAAAACGGGGGCTTCGCTGCCGTGAGTTACAGATCTGCACGCGGTTTGAGCCCATCGCAGGCCGAAGAATCGCCAGTCAGTTTCAGACTAAAGTCGCCTTCAGGCCGTCAAAGCCATCTGCCATCATTGCAGCTCACCCCTGCGTGTCCACTTCTTCCCGGCTGTTTTTGACCCGGGACGGGAGCTATTTTTCTGGCTGACTGCGCCCCGGCGCAAACGCTGTACTGTTGGAGTTTTTCATGCGTCCCCCATTCCCTCTCATCACCCCGCGCCAGTCGTTTGGCTTCGGAGCCGTTGTGCTGTGCGCCGGTTTTGCCGCGCAGGTTCAGGCCAGCGGTTTTCTTGAAGACACCACGGCGAAAATCGAATCGCGCACGGTGTATTTCAACCGCGATTTCCGTGATGGGCACACCTCCAGCGACCAGGGCGCTTCCAAGCGTGAGGAGTCGGCGCAAGGCTTTATTCTCAATCTGCAGTCGGGTTACACCGAGGGCACGGTCGGCTTCGGTATCGATGCGTTGGGCATGCTCGGTTTCCAGCTCGATTCCAGCCCTGATCGCAGCAACAGCGGCTTGCTGCCGTCGAGCGGCGAGAACCCGCGCGGCTCGAAGGGCCAGTACGCGAAGATGGGCCTGACCGCCAAGGTCAAGGTCTCGGACACGGTGTTGAAGTACGGCGCGCTGCTGCCGGATCTGCCGTTGCTCAAGTACAACGACGGCCGCTTGCTGCCGACTATGTTCAACGGCGCCATGCTGACCTCTAAGGAAGTGAAGGATCTGACCTTCATGGCCGCGCGTCTGGACAAGTACACCGCGCGCGATTCCACTGATTCGCAAGACATCCGCGTGCACTGCAAGAACAAGCGCTACGCCTGCAACACCACCGCCGACCATTTCGACATGTACGGCTTCGACTACAAGATCAACGATCGCCTGACCGCGCAGTATCACTACGCGGAACTGGAAGACATCTACCGCCAGCACTTCATTGGTTTGCTCGGCAATCAGCCGCTGGGTGACGGTGTGCTGAAGGCCGATCTGCGTTTGCTGAAAAGCGCCGACAGCGGTGATGCCAAGGCCGGCTCCATCGACAACCGCGCCTTGAGCGGCATGCTCTCGTACGGCATCAGCGGCCACACTTTCAGCGCCGGCTGGCAGCGCATGAACGGCGACAACTCGATGCCGTACCTCGATGGCAGCAATCCGTATCTGGTCAACTACGTGCAGGTCAACGACTTCGCCGCCGCGCAGGAGCGCTCCTGGCAGCTGCGTTATGACTACGACTTCAAGGCCATCGGCATCAACGGTTTGAGCTTCCTGACCCGCTATGTCAACGGTGATCACATCAAGGTCCCGGGCAGCGATCAGGAAGGTAAAGAGTGGGAACGCGACAGCGAGTTGAAGTACGTGATCCAGACGGGCACGTTCAAGGATGTCAGCCTGCGCCTGCGCAATGCGACGTACCGCACCAACTATGAAAAATTTGCGCGGGATGTGGATGAGACCCGGTTGATTGTGAGTTACAACTTTTCCGTCCTGTAAACCTCACCCCTGTGTAGGAGCTGCCGCAGGCTGCGATCTTTTGATCTTGATTGTAAAAAACAAAATCAAAAGATCGCAGCCTGCGGCAGCTCCTACACAGGGGATTTTCGGCGCCCTACAACCAATGCCAGAACCGGCTCCAGAAGCCGCGATTCAGGTCTTCCTTGCACCCGGCATACTGTCGCGCATATACGTCCGAGCGCGCCTGCACCTTGCGCGCCGTCGGCATCAACCAGGCCTTGCTGGCGTAGGTCTTGTTGCGGAAACCGCCCCAGCCTTCGTGGTAGTTCAGGTACTGGTTGTAGGCGTCGTACTTGTACACGCCGTTGATCGAGGTGGTCTTGTCCATGTACCAGCCGACGAAATCGATGGCGTCGTCGAAGTCTTCGCGGTCGGCGCCGTGTCGGCCGGTGCTTTTCTGGTAATCGGACCAGACTTCATCCTTGGCCTGGGCATAGCCGGCGGCTGTCGATACCCGGCCCCACGGGATTACCCACAACAGGTATTTGCGTGGGGTCTTGGCGTCGTAGCGGTAGCCGGACTCCTGATACATGATCGCGAAGGGCACCTGGATCGGCACGCCCCAGCGTTTCTGCGTGACTTGCGCCGCGTCGTACCAGTCGCTTTTCTCGCGGAAGATCGCGCAGATGTCTTCCGGCGAACGCGGTGGCGAGGTGCCGCAGCCGCTGAGTAATCCCGCCAGTATCAAAAGTCCCGCCGTCCGCCCCGACATCAAACCGTCATCCCCATGCGCGCAAAAAGGCCGACAGTCTACGCGTTCAGCTCAACTGGTGACGATAGGGCAAATCCGGACCGGTCTTGCTGCACGTCAGGGCGGCCGCCTGTACGGCAAACCTGAGCATCGCGTCGATCTGCTCGCGGCTGAGCTGTCGCACGCTCTCAACCGAGTCCAGACCTTGTTCGGTCAGCCAGGTGATCAGTGCCGCTTGAAAGGTATCGCCGGCGCCGACAGTATCGGCGATCGTCACCGAGCACGCCGGTACTGACCACGAGCCGTGGGCGCGGCTGAACACCGTCGCGCCTTCGCCGCCACGGGTGAGGAACACCAACTGGCAGCGATGCTGCAGCCAGCCTTCGATCACCCGTTGTGGATCCTGCTCGGGATACAGCAGGCTCAGGTCTTCGTCGCTGACCTTGATCATGTCGGCCAGTTGCACCAAGGTCGCCACGCGTTCGCGCCAGAGGTCGATGTTCGGCTCGGGGTTCAGGCGTACGTTGGGGTCGAGGGTGATCAGGCGCTTGCCGCTTTCGCGCTGCACCAGGGTCAGCAGGGTATCGGCGATCGGCTGCACCACCAGCGAGAACGAGCCGATGTGCAGACCACGCACTTCAGCGCCGAGCTGCGGCAGATGCGCAACGCTCAATTGTCGATCAGCGCAGCCTTCACCGCGAAAACTGTAATGCGGCGAACCGTTGGCGCCCACCGCGACCATCGCCAGAGTCGTCGGCGCCGCGAAGTCCACCAGAAAGTCCGGGCGCACACCTTCATCCTGCAGCACTTGCTGCAAACGCCGGCCCAGATAGTCGGTGGACAGCCCGGCAAACAGCGCCGAATCCACACCCAGACGACGCAAGCCGACTGCGACGTTGAACGGCGAGCCGCCGGCAATCGCCTTGAAATTGACCTTCGACGCCAGACCGCTGGCATCGTCTCCGCTGAAGAAATCGAACAGGGCTTCGCCACACACCAAATACATAATTGTTTGCTCTTTATAGGGTTGCGACATGCTGTTGATAGCGTTCATAGGCCTGCTGGAACGCCGCGACATTGACGGCAACCGGCAGGGTTTCACTGTGCAGATCGAGCTTCACGCAACGCTGGCACAGATCGGCCAAAGTGTCCTCGTGGCCGTTCGACCATGACTTGCACCACGCCGCCTGAATCGCCGCGCCAAGGGCGGCGGCTTCGCTGTGTTCGGTGCAGATCACCGGGGTGTTCATGATGTCGGCGACGATCTGCCGCCACACCGAACTTTTCGAACCGCCGCCGATCAGGCAAATGCTGCGGCTTTGTAAACCATTGTGGCGCAACAGATCCAGTCCATAACGCAAACCGAAGGTGGTGCCTTCGACCACCGCACGGCACAGGTTGGCCTGGGTCAGGTTGCTCAGGGTCAGGCCGTGCAGGCTGCCGGTGGCATGGGGCAGGGCGGGGACGCGTTCACCGTTGAGGAACGGCAACATGCTCACGCCTTCGGCACCGATCGGCGCCTCGGCCACGAGTTGATTGAACTGCTGCAGATCGAGGTCGAACAGTTCGCGAATCGCGCCGGTGGCGTTGGTCAGGTTCATGGTGCAGATCAGCGGCAGCCAGCCGCCGCTGGACGAGCAGAAGGTCGCGACCGAGGCGTCCGCGCTGACTTTGGGTGCCTCGGCGTAGGCGTACACCGTGCCGGAGGAGCCGAGGCTCATGGTGATCGCTCCCGGCTGAATGTTGCCGGTGCCGATGGCGCCCATCATGTTGTCGCCACCGCCGCTGGCGACCAGCGCATTCGGGTTGAGGCCGAGCTGTTCGGCAATCGAAGGCAGCAGCGTACCGACCGCCTGATGCGCGTCGATCAGCTCCGGCAGCGCCGCTTGCAGGCGACCCGTGGTGTCGATGTCGCGCAGCAGTTGCAAGTCCCACTGACGGCTGCGCACGTTGAAATAACCAGTGCCGGAAGCGTCGCCGTACTCGCTGCAGGCGCGGCCGGTGAGCCAGAAGTTCAGGTAGTCGTGGGGCAGCAGGATGCGTGCGACGCGCGAGAACACCTCAGGATGCTGTTCTTTAGTCCAGAGTAATTTCGAAACGGTGTAGCCCGGCGCGATGACTACGCCGAGGCGCTCAAGCGATCCTCTTTCGCCGCCGAGGTGTTTGAGCAAACGGTCGTTTTCATCGGTGGTTTCGGTGTCGCACCACAGCTTGGCCGGGCGCAGCACCTGGCCCTGATCGTCGAGCAGCACCAGCCCGTGTTGCTGGCCGGAGACGCCGATGCCGAGGATCGCCTGACCGTCGACATTGGCTGCGAGCAAGGCGCGGCGGGTGGCGAGGGCGAAAGCGTCCAGCCATTGTTGAGTGTCCTGCTCGCGACGGCCGTTGGCGCCGCTGATCATCGTGTGCGTGGCAGCGCCTTCGCCGAGCACCTGACCGCTGGCGGCATCGAGAATGATCGCCTTGGTGCCCTGGGTGCCGCAGTCGATGCCGAGGAAGAGTTGTCGGGTGGTCACAGTGAGGTCCTCAGGGTGTCTGGTGAGTCAGGGTGAAGCCAATCGCTGGCAAGCCAGCTCCCACAGGTTCTCGGTTGTACGCAAAATCCATGAACAATTGAAAACCCTGTGGGAGCTGGCTTGCCAGCGATGGCGTCGGTGGTTTCACCGCATCACTCAGCCAGCACCCGCTCTAACGTGCGCGTCACACCCACCTCACGCAAGCTGTTGCAGCACCATTCAAATGCTGCCACGAACGCCGCCGACCGCGGAATCGCCGTGCCGAAGATCTCCTCAACCGCCAACAACCGCTGGGTGATCAACGCATCATCGGCCACCAGTCCCTGACAGAATTCCGCCCGTGGATCAGGTATCGAATAGCTGTCGCCATTCTCGTCCACACCTTTCAAATACAGGGCCCAGGCCGCCACCACCAGTGCCGCGCGTTTGGTCTCGCGGCCGTCGGCAATCAAGCGATTGATCGTCGGAATGGTGAACTTGGGAAACTTCGACGAGCCATCCGAACACACCCGCTCCAGCTGATCGGCAATCGCCTGATTGGAAAAGCGCGCCACCAGCGTGTTCTTGTAGTCAGTCAGGTCGATGCCCGGCACCGGCGCCAGTTGCGGGGTGACGTCGAGGTCCATGTAGGCGCGCATGTAACGCACGAACAGCGGATCGTTCATGGTTTCGTGAACGAAGCGATAGCCCTTCAAAAAGCCCAGATACGTCAGCGCCAGGTGGCTGCCGTTGAGCAGTTTGATCTTCATTTCTTCGTAGGGCGAAACGTCGTCAGTGAACTGCACGCCGACCTGTTCCCAGGCCGGGCGACCGTTGACGAATTTGTCTTCCAGCACCCATTGCACGAACGGCTCGCAGACCACCGGCCAGGCATCGTCGACCGCGTGTTTGTCGGCCAGTTGCAGGCGATGCGCGGTGCTGGTCATCGGCGTGATGCGGTCGACCATGGCGTTGGGGAAACTGACGTTGTGTGCGATCCAGTCACGCAGCCCCGGGTCACGCAGGGTGGCGAAGGCCAGCAACGCTTTGCGGGTCACTGCGCCGTTATGCGGCAGGTTATCGCAGGACATGATCGTGAACGCTGGTGTGCCTGCGCCACGGCGTTTTTCCAGCGCCGCGCAGAGGAAACCGAACACGGTTTTCGGCGTTTGCGGGTGTGCCAGATCGTGTTGAATCTGCGGCAGGTGCGCCATGAATTCGCCGTTGCTGTCGTCGATGCAGTAGCCGCCCTCGGTGATGGTCAGCGAGACGATGCGGATCTGCGGATCGGCGAGTTTGTCGATCAGCGCCTGTGCACCATCCTCGGCCAGGAGCATGTCGCGAATCGCACCGATCACCCGCACGTCGGTGTCGTCGCTGTCGCCGAGTTCGAACAGGGTGAACAGGTAGTCCTGTTCCTTGAGGTCGTCACGGGCGCGGCGGTCTTCCGTGCGCAGGCCGACCCCGCAGATCGCCCAGTCCAGCGCCTCACCGGTGTTCATCAGCGCATCGGTGTAATACGCCTGATGCGCACGATGGAAACCGCCAACGCCAATGTGCGCGATGCCCTGACGGGTGTCGCTGAGGTTGTAGGCCGGCAGTTGCACCTCGGGGGCGAGGTGATGCAGGTTTTGTTCATTCAGTTTCATCGGGCAGGTCTCGAAATTCAGGCCGCCGCGCGCAGCGGGCGGATCAGCGCCACGCCGTCGGCGTCGAACAGGTGGCAATGGCTGGCGTCCAGGTGCAGGTTCAGTTGCTCGCCGTAGCGGCTCGCGAGGTCACCGCGCACGCGCATGGTCAGGGCTTCGCCGGCGTTGGTGGTGACGTGGCAGAAGGTGTCGCTGCCCAGGCGTTCGCTGACGTCGGCGGTGACTTGCAGGGTGCAGTCGCCCGGTTGCGCCAGTTCCAGATGTTCCGGGCGAATGCCCAGGGTCACCGCGCTGCCGACGCTCAGGTTGGCAGCGTTGAACGGCAGGGTGATGCGCGTGCCGGCGTCCAGCGAAACTTCGCAGCTCTGGCTATCGACGCGGGCGATCTTGCCCTTGAGGAAACCCATTTTCGGCGTGCCGAGAAAACCGGCGACGAACAGGTTGGCCGGGTTGTGATAGAGGTCCAGCGGCGAGCCGACCTGCTCGATCTTGCCGCCGTTGAGCACCACGACCTTGTCGGCCATGGTCATCGCTTCGACCTGGTCGTGGGTCACGTAGATCATGGTCGCTTGCAGGTCCTTGTGCAGACGCAGCAGTTCCAGACGCATCTGCACCCGCAGGGCAGCGTCGAGGTTGGACAGCGGTTCGTCGAACAGGAATATTTTCGGATTGCGCACGATGGCGCGACCGATGGCGACCCGTTGCCGTTGGCCACCGGACAGTTGTTTCGGCTTGCGCTCGAGCATCGGCCCGAGTTCGAGAATCCGCGCCGCTTCGCCGACCTTTTTCTCGACTTCGGCTTTCGGCACGCCCGCCAGATCGAGGGCGAACGACATGTTCTTCTTCACGGTCATGTGCGGGTACAGCGCGTAGGTCTGGAACACCATCGCCAGATCGCGCTTGGCCGGGCTGACTTCGGTGATGTCGCGGCCATCGAGTTCGATGGTGCCGCCGCTGACTTCTTCCAGCCCGGCGATCAGCCGCAGCAGGGTGGATTTGCCGCAGCCGGACGGGCCGACGAATACCACGAATTCCTTGTCGTTCACCTCAAGGTCGATGCCCTTGATGATGGAAAAACCTTCGAAGCCTTTTTGCAGATTCTTGATTTTCAGGTTGGCCATGATGGTGGGCCTCCGCAATAAATTATTCAGTTGAACCGGATCAGCTTTTCGGTAGGAGTGAGCCTGCTCGCGATAGCGGAGTGTCATTCAGCGATGATGTCGACTGACATGGCCTCATCGCGAGCAGGCTCACTCCTACAGGTGGTTGTGTTGGGTCAGAGATATTCATTTCACGGCGCCGAACGACAGGCCGCGCACCAGCTGTTTCTGGCTGATCCAGCCGAAAATCAGGATTGGCGCGCAGGCCAGGGTCGAGACCGCCGACAACTTGGCCCAGAACAAGCCTTCGGGGCTTGAGTACGAGGCGATCAGCGCGGTCAGTGGCGCGGCTTTCGACGAGGTCAGGTTCAGCGACCAGAACGCTTCGTTCCAGCACAGAATCAGCGACAGCAACACGGTCGAGGCGAGACCGCCCTTGGCGATCGGCAGCAGCACCCGGAGCATTTCCTGCATCAGCGTGGCGCCGTCGAGGCGGGCGGCCTCGAGGATGTCTTTGGGGATGTCCTTGAAGTAGGTGTAAACCATCCAGACCACGATCGGCAGGTTGATCAAGGTGTAGATCACGATCAGTGCGATGCGCGTATCGAGCAGGCCGAAACTCTTGGCCAGCAGGTAGATCGGCATCAGCACGCCCACTGGCGGCAGCATCTTGGTCGAGAGCATCCACAACAGCGTGCCCTTGGTGCGCTGGGTTTCGTAGAACGCCATCGAGTAAGCGGCGGGCACCGCAATCAGCAGGCACAACGCCGTGGCACTGAACGAGATCACCACCGAGTTCCAGGCAAAACTGAAGTAGTCGCTGCGCTCGTTGATGTGCAGGTAGTTCTCCAGCGTTGGCGTGAAGATGAACTGCGGCGGCGTGGCAAAGGCGTCGATTTCGGTCTTGAAACTGGTCATCACCATCCAGAAGATCGGGAAGAAAATCACGATCGCGATGGCCCAGGCCAGGGTGCCGAGCAGCAGGCTTTGCAGCCGGCGGGATTGTTGAAGAGTCATGGCGGGCCTCAGGCTTTGTCAGTCAGGTTTTTGCCGATCATCCGCACCAGAATGATCGCGGCGATGTTGGCGATGACCACGGCGATCAAGCCGCCCGCCGAGGCCATGCCGACGTCGAACTGCACCAGCGCCTGGTTGTAGATCAGGTAGGCGAGGTTGGTCGAGGCGTAGCCGGGGCCGCCGTTGGTGGTGGTGAAAATCTCGGCGAACACCGACAGCAGGAAGATCGTTTCAATCATCACCACCACGGCAATCGGCCGCGCCAGGTGCGGCAGCGTCAGGTGCCAGAAGATCGCGACGGGGCCGGCACCATCGAGACGCGCGGCTTCCTTCTGTTCCTGGTCGAGGGACTGCATGGCGGTCATCAGGATCAGGATCGCGAAGGGCAGCCATTGCCACGAGACAATGATGATGATCGACAGCAGCGGGTAGTGCGCCAGCCAGTCCACCGGCTCGGCGCCGAACAGCCGCCAGACGTAGGCGAGGATCCCCGACACCGGATGGAAAATCAGGTTCTTCCAGATCAGCGCGCCGACCGTGGGCATGATGAAGAACGGCGAGATCAGCATCACCCGCACGATGCCGCGGCCGAGAAATTCGCTGGCCTCGAGCAGCGCACTGATCAGCACACCGAACACCACGCTGATCAACAGCACGCTGCCCACCAGCAACAGAGTGTTGGTGGCACCGGGCAGGAAGCCGGAGTCGGTGAGGAAGTAAGTGAAGTTCTCCAGTCCGACGAATTCGTTTACTCCCGGATCGAGCAGGTTGTAACGAATCATCGAGAAGTAGATGGTCATGCCCAGCGGCACAATCATCCACAGCAGCAACAGGGCCACCGAAGGGCTGACCAGAAACCAGCCGGGATTGCGTACGCGGACTTTGCGCTGGGGTTGCGACAGGTCGAGGTGGGCTTTGGCAGTTGAAGTATTCATGACAGTGATCACTTACTCGAGATACAGCGAGTTCTCTGTGGCGAGGGAGCTTGCTCCCGCTCGGCTGCGTAGCAGTCGTGAACCCGGCAAACGCGGTCTATCTGATTGACCGTGTCGGCAGTGTCTGGGGCTGCTTCGCAGCCCAGCGGGAGCAAGCTCCCTCGCCACAATTGAAGTAGGCAGCGGTTACTTGGGATAACCGGCGCGCTTCATCTCGCGTTCGGTGGTTTGCTGCGCCGCAGCCAGGGCCTGATCCACCGTGGTCTGGCCGATCAGCGCTGCCGAGAACAGTTTGCCGACCTGGGTGCCCACGCCCTGGAATTCAGGAATGGTCACCAGTTGAATGCCGATGTAAGGCACCGGTTTCAGCGTCGGTTTGCTCGGATCCGCGGCTTTCAGCGATTCCAGCGTGACCTTGGCGAACGGCGCCGCACTCATGTAAGCATCGCTGTAGGTCGAGGCGCGGGTTCCCGGTGGCACGTTGGCGATGCCGTCGGTCTTGGCTACCAGTTCGCCGTACTCTTTGGAGGTGGCCCAGGCGCTGAACGCCTTGGCGGCGTCCTTGGCCTTGGAACTGGTGGGAATCGCCAGTGCCCACGAATACAGCCACGCCGAACCTTTGTCGGTGACCTGATGCGGGGCGAAGGTGAAGCCAACGTGATCGGCAACCTTGCTCTGGGTCTTGTCGGTGACGAACGAGCCTGCGACGGAAGCATCCACCCAGATCGCGCACTTGCCGCTGTTGAACAGCGCGAGGTTCTCGTTGAAGCCGTTACTGGAGGCGCCGGGCGGGCCGGATTTCTTCATGGTGTCGACGTAGAAATTCAGTGCGTTTTTCCACTCGGGGCCATTGAATTCAGGCTGCCATTTTTCATCGAACCAGCGCGCGCCATAAGCGTTGGCGACGGTGGTGATCAACGCCATGTTCTCGCCCCAGCCGGCCTTGCCGCGCAGGCAGATGCCGTACTGCTCTTTGTCCTTGTTGGTGAGTTTTTCAGCGAAGCCGGCGATCTGTTCCCAGGTCGGGCGCTCGGGCATGCTCAGGCCGGCGTCCTTGAACAGGTCGGTGCGGTAATAGGTGATCGAGCTTTCGGCGTAGAACGGCAGGGCGTACAGCGAACCCTTGACCGACAAGCCTTCACGCACCGATGGGAACACGTCGTCGAGGGCATAACTGGCCGGCAGATCCTTCATCGGTTCGAGCCAGCCCTTGGCGCCCCAGAGTGCCGCTTCGTACATGCCAATGGTCAACACATCGAACTGGCCACCCTGAGTGGCGATGTCGGTAGTGAGACGCTGGCGCAAGACGTTTTCTTCCAGTACCACCCAATTGAGCTTGATTTCCGGATGCTCGGACTCGAAGGTTTTCGAGAGCTTTTGCATGCGGATCATGTCGCTGTTGTTGACGGTGGCGATGGTCAGGGTCTGGGCGCCAAGGCTGACGCTGCTGAGGGTCATGCAGGTGAGGGCTAGCAGAGCTTTTGCAGTGGGTTGCATCGTGCACTCCTTTTCTGCGCCGTTGGGGGGCAGAAGGACAGTTATTGTTTTTGTGTCTTCCGGTGCAGGAAGAATGTGTGTTGATTACAGCCCTCAATCGACAGACTGACAAATCATCCGTCGCACTTGAACCGATACTTTTTTGCACTGGCTGAAACATCAAAAGATCGCAGCCTGCGGCAGCTCCTACATCGATTTCTGTAGGAGCTGCCGCAGGCTGCGATCTTTTGATGTGGCGGTTAAGCGTGATTCTGTTCGGTCAGACGCTGCACCGCGAGGCGTCGATAGTGCGACGGTGTCATGCCCTTGAGTTGCTGGAAGCGCCGATTGAAATTGGAAATGTTGTTGAACCCCGACTCGAAACACACCTCCGTCACCGGTTTGTCGCCATCGGCCAGCAGTTCGCAGGATTTGCTGATGCGCAGACGATTGACGAATTCGATGAAGTTGCGCCCGGTGGCTTGTTTGAATACGCGGCTGAAATAGGTGGGCTTCATGCCCAAATGCTCGGCGACTTCTTCCAGCGTCAGTTCGCGGGCGTAGTGGCTGAAGATGTAATCGACCGCGCGGTTGGTGCGGTCGATGTTGTGTTCGTCGGCCAGTTGCGTGTTGGTGGCGCCGGACAACAGTTGATAATCGTCAGTCGCCGCCAGCAGTTCCATCAGAATGAAAAAGTGCCCGAGACGAGTGATGCCGCGACTGTCGGCAATCAGCTGCATCAGTTTGAGCGCCTCGCGGATCGTGTCCTTGTCGCGAAATTCGATGCCGTACTGCGCGCGTTCCAGCAGCGGTGTCAGCGTCTTGAGTTCGGCAAATACCTGATGGCCGCTTTCAAACAACTCATCGGTGAAGTTCACCAGCATGTCGCGCTTTTCCACCACTTCGTCTTCGGCCACCTGGCTGATCCAGTTGTGTGGCAGATTGGGCCCGGTGAGGAACAGTGTCTGCGGGTAAAAGTTGCCGATGTAGTCGCCAATGAACACTTTGCCGGAACTGGCGACGATCAGATGCAGTTCGTATTCCTTGTGGAAATGCCAACGCACCAGCGGGCACGGAAAACCATGCTGACGGTAGATGATGGACAGCCCGTTATGGTCGTCCATCAGTTCGTAGGAGGGATCAGTGATTCTGGTGGCCCGGGTCATGTCCGATGCGTCTTGTTGTGGTGTTCAGATGCCCATCATGCACGCGCGCCAAGGACAGTTCCAGCGCCTCAGCCTCGGGTCTTTCTGAGACCTTTGGACTGGTTGACCTGCTGGCAATGGCCAATCAGTGGAGTGCCACCGATGAAGTCGGCATTGATGATGCTGCACTTCGGTGCCCATCCCGAGTCCGGGCCAAACCATTGATTGAGCTCGTCGGTGATCCGTTTGACGCCGGCCAGTTCGCCGTAGCTGGTGGCCGACAACGACCAGAGGTTGCCGGATGCCGGTGGGTTGGCCAGGGTTCGGGTGATGTGTTGCTTGAGCTGCTCGGGAGAAGTGATATCCGAGCCGCTCCATTCATGACGGATTTTCGGCCAGTACAGGGGTGAGCTGAAGTCCGGGTGCGAGTCGCTTGCCAATACCACGCGTTGCAGCGAGCTGGTTCTTTTAAGTTGCTCAATTGTCAGGTGACTGTTGCTCCGGGGAATAAGCCGCGAAGCCAGTTCCGTGGTGATGACTTCATGAAAACCCTTGTAATCGAATGGCTGATCGTTGGTGCCCTTGAGTTCATGCAAGTCCAACACGATGAACTCGTTCGGATTCTCGTTGAGGAAAAAATTGAGACTTTTTACCAGCTCGCTCAAGGAGCGTCCCTGGAACAGTTTCACGCCATGAAACGTATGGAATTTCTTGATGCCCACCCAGTGTTCATCCGCATGCAGGCGCAAGTCGAAGGCGCGCACGCCTTCATTAAGTTGCTGAATGAATGGACCGTCCTGACAGACAAACCAGTTCTGGGCGGGTTGGAGATAAGCCGGGTACGGGAAATCAAAATCCAGCCCGGAGTTATGCGCGCCGGGCCAGACCACTTCGCCAAGGGTCAGTCGGTCCATATCCGGCGTAGCCGCCATCCAGTTTTTGAAAGGGTAATTGTTCATGGTGCATTCCGTTGCAGATAAAGTTTAAATTTCCGACCGTTCAAGTTGTCTGGTCAGTTCGGAAGTTATTCTTTGGTGCAAACGGAAAAACTACAAGCCAGCACTCTTTGCAAAGTATTGGTAATGTGCTCTTGTACTTTGGTTGTCAACTTTTCTGATTTTTTGCTTCGATCCACTGCGCCATGTATTGGGTGCTTTTATGCAAGTGGTGACGCAACATGCTGCCAGTGAAGTTGGCGCGACGTAACGCTGACAAGTTGTCGCGACAATGTTGCAGGCGATTGATCAACGCCGGGCCGTGATCAGCCTGTCGATAGCGCGCATTCAACAACGCGACGCCGGCCTGCTGTGCGTCAACCCAGCGCAATCTGTCTTCGTGCAGTGCCACAGCGGCATCGGCCAAGGCTTGGGCCGACTGAGCCACCGCACCGGGCCAGGGCATTGCGCCGCCCATGCCTTCAGCGCCGATGGGCGTCGTGACATTGGGCGTGCCGCAGAGCATCGCATCGACGATCTTGCCCTTGATCCCCGCGCCGAAACGCAAAGGCGCCAGGCAAACTCTGGCTTGCGACATCACTTGCAGCGCATCTTCTGCCCAGTTCATCACATGAAACCCCTGCGCCGCGTTGTGCAGGGCTGTGGCCTTGGGCGGCGTATAGGCACCGTAGACATGCAGTTGAGCGCCGGGCAATTGCTGGCGGATCAGCGGCCAGACGGCGGTCTTCATCCACAGGACGGCGTCCCAGTTGGGCGCATGACGGAAGTTGCCAATACTGAGAAAGTGCGCGCGCTGTTCAAAGGGTACGAACGAATCGCGCGGTGGTTCGAGCATCAGCGGGCACCAGTGCAGCAGATCCACAGGGACTTGAAACTGTTCGACCAGCAGCCGGATTTCCACTTCGGAAATCATCAGATTCAGATCGCAGCGATACAACGCGGCGATTTCCCGTTTGGCCAGGTCAGTATCGGCCATCAACGCGAACTCTTCGCGCAGCGCCGGTGCGAACAGGGCGCTGAAATCCTGATTGTCCGGGTCGTCTTTCAAGCGCTCCTTGAGCCGTTGGTGGCGGGCGTGGCGCAGGCTCTGCAGGTCGGACGTCTCCAGTACGCGCAAGGCATTCGGGCATTGCTTTTCGACGCGCCAGCCGAACTGCTCCTCCATCATGAACTGGTCGAACAGCACGATATCCGGGGCCAGTTCACTGATGAAACTATCGAAGCTGCTGTGGTTGAGTTCGATCGGCACTTCGCGGATGCCCAGAGCCGTCAGATCGGCCTTGTGCTCGCCCGGGCCGGCCGGGCTGCTGAAAGTGATGTCCCAGCCTTGCTGCAGGAAGATATCGAGGATCTGCATCACATGCCCGCTGGCTGCCGAAGAGCGCGGTTCGGGCCAGACGTAACCGATGACCAGAACTTTGGTGGCGGGTGATGCAGTCATTGACGGGTGTTCCTTGCAGGCAGGCGGCTGAAAATGGCGCGCAATTAGAGCACATCTGCAGCCGCTGCCGGATCAAGGTGAATCACGAGCCCAGAATGCCCTTGACCTTGTCACGCAGTTGATCGATCGAGAACGGCTTGCCGATGACATGCATGTCAGCAGGCGCGTCGATGTTCTCGGCATAACCGCTGGCGAACAGAATGGGCAGGGTGGGGCGCAATTTCCGGGCCTCGGCGGCCAGTGCCTGGCCGTCCATGTCCCGCAGGCCGACATCGGTCATCATCAAATCGATAGGCTTGCTGTCATCCCGGAGAATCTTCAGCGCCGGTTCACCATCGTCTGCCTCCAGTACACTGAATTCCAGCTCCTCCAGCACATCAACGATGAGCATGCGCACGATGTCGTCGTCTTCGACTACTAGGATGGTGGGCGCTGGGGTGGACATAGTGAAGGCTCTCAAGAATAGAATTCGGGGATGTCGACCGGTCGAAAATGCCGGGCTCTTGCATGAGTAAGTGGCGCATGGCCACAAGTTCCCGAGCGGGTACAAAAAGATTAGCCGCAAATCGGGGCGGCAAGGATAACCGTTGCCTGAACGGGAAGTGCAGCAAATGTAGGAAATTGCCATCATGGCAGTGAGAAAAATGGATCCATAGTACCGTTTTGGGGCAAACTCCCGGGTTTCGACAGTTCGACAAGGCTGCCCCATGTCCACTCGGTCTACAGTTGACGAAGCACGGTTCCGTAAACTCCTGACGCGCAACATCAGTCTGCCCTTGGGCGTTGGCGCGATCAGTGCGGTGTTTTTCATTTCGCTGATCACCTATTTGCTCTCGGTGATTCAGTGGGTGGAACACACCGACCGGGTGATCAACAACGCCAACGAAGCGGTGAAACTCACCGTGGACCTGGAAACCGGCATGCGCGGCTTCCTGCTCAGCGGCGACGAGCACTTCCTCGACCCGTACGAGACTGCCAAGCCGCGGATCAACGTGGCGCTCAACACCTTGCTCGAACTGACCGCCGACAACCCGGTGCAGACCGATCGTCTGCGTCGTTTGCAGGCATTGCAGACTGAGTGGAGCAATTACGCGCAATCGATGATCGACCTGCAGCGCTCCAGCGGCGACTATCGAGCGGCGGTCAAGGCCGGGCGCGGCAAGCGCCTGACCGATGAGATCCGCAAACAGTTCGAAGACGTGATCGACATGGAGCAGCAGTTGCGCACCACGCGCAACGAAGACGTGCGCCGCACGACGATCTGGAGCATCACTCTGTATCTGCTGTTTATAGCCGGGATCAGCGGTTTGCTGGCCTATGTCGGTCGCCGCGATCTGGTCAGCCTGTCGGACAGCTACAGCGCCAACCTCGCCGCGCAGCAGGCCAGTGCCGAGCGTCTGGAGCGTCAGGCGTGGATGCGCAGCGGCCAGACCGAGCTGGCAGAGCAGGTGCTGGGGCAACTGACATTGAACCTGCTGGGGCGCAATATTCTGCAGTTCTGCGCGCAATACCTCGGCACGGCGGTGGCGGCGCTGTACGTGCGCGAAGAGCACGGCGGCCTCAAACGCGTGGCGTCCTATGGGTTCTCCCGTGAACAGGAAGAAAAAGACCAGCAGATCTACAGCGGCGAAGGCATCGTCGGCCAGGTTGCCCAGCAGGGACAACTGATTCGTCTGGATTCGGTACCGGCCGACTATTTCAAAGTCAGCTCCGGCCTGGGCGCGGGCCTGCCGCACAGTGTGCTGGTGGTGCCGACCAGTGATGATGACCGGGTCAACGGCGTGATCGAACTGGGCTTCCTGCGCCCGCTGACTCAGCGCGATGTCGAATTGCTGGAACTGATTGCCGGCAACATCGGCACCTCGATCGAAGCGGCACGTTATCGCCAGCGCCTGCAGGAAGTGCTGGCCGAAACCCAGCAGCTCAACGAAGAGTTGCAGGTGCAGCAGGAAGAGCTGAAAACCGCCAACGAAGAGCTGGAAGAACAGTCGCGGATTCTCAAGGAATCCCAGGCGCATCTGGAAACCCAGCAAGTCGAGCTGGAGCAGACCAACGAGCAATTGGCCGAGCAGGCGCAGACTCTGGCCGAGCAGCGCGACGCCATGGACCAGAAGAACACCGAACTCAATCAGGCACAGGTGCAGCTTGAAGAGCGCGCCGAAGAGCTGCAGCGTTCGAGCAAGTACAAGTCCGAATTCCTCGCCAACATGTCCCACGAACTGCGCACACCGCTGAACAGTTCGCTGATCCTCGCCAAGTTGCTGGCCGAGAACCCGCAGGACAATCTGACGGCCGAGCAGGTCAAGTTCGCCGAGTCGATCTATTCGGCGGGCAACGATCTGCTGAACCTGATCAATGACATTCTCGACATTTCCAAGGTCGAGGCCGGCAAGCTGGAAGTGATCCCGGAAAACACCAGCGTCGCGCGTCTGGCCGACGGCCTGCGCAGCGTGTTCGAACCGCTGGCGGCGGACAAGCAACTGACGTTCAGCGTCGAGTTGCAGCCGGATGCGCCGATCATGCTGTACACCGACCGCCAGCGTCTGGAGCAGGTGGTCAAGAACCTGCTGTCCAACGCCGTGAAGTTCACCGAACACGGCGCGGTCAGCCTGACCATCGCCGGCCAGCCGAACGAACGCATTGCGTTCATCGTGCGTGATTCGGGGATCGGTATCGCGGCGGATCAGCAGGAAAGCATCTTCGAAGCGTTCCGTCAGGCTGACGGCACCACCAACCGCAAGTACGGTGGCACCGGTCTGGGGTTGTCGATCTCGCGGGATCTGGCAGCCCTGCTTGGCGGCTCGATCAGCGTCAGCAGCGCGCCGGGGCAGGGCAGTGTGTTTACCCTGGTGTTGCCGCAGCAATACAGCGAGCCGGGTGACAGCCCTGCGATCCCGCTGACCTTCACTGCGCCGGTATCGGCTCCGGCGCCGGTGGTGCAGCCGCCATCGATCGCGGTGTCGCCACTGGCGCCGGTGCACATCCCGCGGTTTGCCGATGACCGTGGCAAGGCGCCGTTCGCCACGCGCTGCATTCTGGTGGTGGAAGACGAGCCGAACTTCGCCCACATCCTTTACGACCTGGCCCACGAACTGGGCTATCAGTGCCTGGTGGCCCACGGTGCCGACGAAGGTTACGACCTGGCCCGCGAGTTCGTACCGGACGCGATCCTGCTCGATATGCGTCTGCCGGATCACTCCGGTCTGACCGTGCTGCAACGCCTGAAAGAACACGCCGAAACCCGGCACATCCCGGTGCATGTGATCTCGGTCGAAGACCGTGTCGAAGCGGCGATGCACATGGGCGCGATCGGTTATGCGGTCAAGCCGACCACCCGCGAAGAACTCAAGGACGTGTTCGCCCGTCTCGAAGCCAAGCTGACCCAAAAGGTCAAGCGCGTGCTGCTGGTCGAAGATGACGATCTGCAACGCGAAAGCATTGCCCGCCTGATCGGTGACGAGGACATCGAAATCACCGCCGTCGGTCTGGCGCAAGACGCGCTGGAGAAACTGCGCACGACGATTTACGACTGCATGGTGATCGACCTGAAATTGCCGGACATGCTCGGCAACGATCTGCTCAAGCGCATGTCGACCGAGGACATCTGCTCGTTCCCGCCGGTGATCGTCTATACCGGACGCAACCTGACCCGCGATGAAGAGGCCGAGCTGCGCAAGTATTCACGCTCGATCATTATCAAGGGCGCGCGCTCGCCGGAACGTCTGCTGGATGAGGTGACACTCTTTCTGCACAAAGTCGAATCGCAGTTGTCCCATGAACGGCAGAAGATGCTCAAGACTGCGCGCAGTCGCGACAAGGTCTTCGAAGGCCGCAAGGTGCTGCTGGTGGACGACGATGTGCGCAACATCTTCGCCCTGACCAGTGCGCTGGAGCACAAGGGCGCAGTCGTGGTGATCGGCCGTAATGGTCGCGAAGCGATTGATAAGTTGAATGAAGTCGAGGACATCGATCTGGTGCTGATGGACGTGATGATGCCGGAGATGGATGGTTTTGAAGCCACCATCGAAATCCGCAAGGATCCGCGCTGGCGCAAGCTGCCGATCATCGCCGTGACGGCCAAGGCCATGAAAGACGATCAGGAGCGCTGCCTGCAGGCGGGCGCCAACGATTATCTGGCCAAGCCGATCGATCTGGATCGCCTGTTCTCGTTGATTCGCGTGTGGTTACCGAAGATGGAACGCATTTAGTGGATAGCAGTCACTCCGCGGAGCGCAACAGCGAAATCGAATTACGCCTGTTGATTGAGGCCATCTACCTCAAGTACAGCTACGATTTTCGCGATTACTCGGGCGCTTCGATCAAGCGTCGGGTGCAGCACGCCTTGAACCAGTTCGAATGCGCGACCATTTCGGCGTTGCAGGAGAAAGTGCTGCACGATCCCACCGCGTTCATGCAGTTGTTGCAGTTGCTGACGATCCCGGTCAGTGAGATGTTCCGCGATCCGTCGCACTTCCTGGCAATCCGCAAGGAAGTGGTGCCGCTGCTGCGCACCTATCCGTCGCTGAAGATCTGGATCGCCGGGTGTAGCACGGGGGAGGAGGTGTATTCGATGGCGATTCTGCTGCGCGAAGAAGGCTTGCTCGACCGTACGATCATCTACGCCACCGACATCAACCCGCGCTCGCTGGACAAGGCCAAGCAGGGGATTTTCTCGATGGAGAACGTGCGCGCCTATACCGCCAATTACCAGCAGGCCGGCGGTCAGCGCTCCTTTGCCGATTACTACACCGCGGCCTATGGCTACGCGATCTTCGACAAGAGCCTGTGCGAGAACGTGACCTTCGCCGACCACAGCCTGGCGACGGACAGCGTGTTCTCCGAAACGCAGCTGATTTCCTGCCGCAACGTATTGATTTACTTCAACAAGAAACTTCAGGACCGTGCCTTCGGTCTGTTTCACGAATCGCTGTGTCACCGTGGCTTTCTGGTGTTGGGCAGCAAGGAAACGCTGGATTTTTCCGGCTACTCGAATCAGTTCGAACCGTTGGTCAAACAAGAACGGATCTACCGCAAATTATGAACGATGCCGTGGATTTGCCTCGCGTCGAGGCCATCGTGGTCGGTGCTTCGGCCGGTGGGGTCGAAGCCCTGCTGACCCTGCTCGCGCCGCTGCGCCAGGGTTACGTGTTGCCGATCATTGTTGTGTTGCACCTGCCGGAGGAGCGTCGCAGCCAATTGGCCGAGGTGTTCGCCCGGCGGCTGATGCTGCCGGTGGAGGAGGCGAGCGACAAACAGGACATCGCTCCTGGCACGGTTTACTTCGCTACCCCCGGCTATCACCTGTCGGTGGAACAGGATCGCAGCCTGTCGCTGAGCCTTGAAGACCGCGTGCACCATTCCCGTCCGGCCATTGATTACTTGTTTGAATCTGCCGCGGATGTTTACGGCGAAACCCTGGCTGCCGTGTTGCTGACCGGCGCCAATCACGATGGTGCTCGCGGCCTGGCGCAAGTCAAGCGACGCGGCGGACTGACCATTGTTCAAGACCCGCAGGACGCACAGGTCGCCACCATGCCTCAGGCTGCGCTGAAAATTCAGCAGCCCGACCATGTCCTACCCATTCACGGCATCGGCCGTCTGCTTGTCGAGCTGGAACGAATCGCATGCTGAGTAATATCCAGGCCAAATTGCTGATCGTCGACGATCTGCCGGAGAACCTGCTGGCCCTCGAAGCGCTGATCAAGCGCGAGGACCGCACGGTGTACAAGGCGCTGTCGGCGGACGAAGCACTTTCGCTGCTGCTGCAACACGAGTTCGCCATGGCCATCCTCGACGTGCAGATGCCGGGGATGAACGGCTTCGAACTCGCCGAGTTGATGCGCGGCACCGAAAAAACCAAAAACATTCCGATCATCTTTGTCAGCGCCGCCGGTCGTGAACTGAACTATGCGTTCAAGGGTTACGAAAGCGGTGCGGTGGACTTTCTGCACAAGCCGCTGGATATCCACGCGGTGAAGAGCAAGGTCAATGTGTTCGTCGACCTGTACCGCCAGAGCAAGGCCATGAAGCAACAGGTCGAAGCTCTGGAGCAGGCGCGTCGCGAGCAGGAAGCGCTGCTGCAGCAACTGCAAAGTACGCAGCTGGAGCTGGAGCAGGCGGTGCGTATGCGCGATGACTTCATGTCAATCGTCGCCCACGAAGTCCGCACACCGCTCAATGGCCTGATACTCGAAACCCAGTTGCGCAAGATGCACCTGGCGCGGGATAACGCCGCGGCGTTCACGCTCGACAAGATGCACGCGATGGTTGATCGCGACGAACGCCAGATCAAAAGCCTGATCCGGCTGATCGAAGACATGCTCGACGTTTCGCGGATTCGTACCGGCAAGCTGTCGATCCGGCCGAATCGCTTCGATCTGTCACAACTGGTGGCCAACCTGCTGCAGAATTTCGCGCAGCAGATCGAGGCCGCCGAGACCGAAGTGTCGTTCACCGCGCCGCAGCCGGTGGAAGGTTACTGGGACGAATTTCGCATCGAGCAGGTGGTGTCCAACCTGCTGACCAATGCTTTGCGCTACGGCGGTCGCAGCCCGATTCAGGTGCGCGTGTACCGTGAGGGCGACGAGGCGCGGGTCGAGGTTCAGGACCGGGGCATCGGCATCAGCGAAGAGAACCAGAAGCGTATTTTCCAACAGTTCGAACGGGTTTCCGCCAAGACGGTAGTGGCTGGTCTCGGGCTGGGTCTGTTCATTTCCGAGCAGATCGTCGCCGCCCATGGCGGTTCCATCGTCGTCGAGAGTCAAATCAACGAAGGCGCCCTGTTTCGCGTTTGTCTGCCAATCCAGGAAAACGGCATATCCGACGCAACCTCTGAGTGACCGCACGGTCGTATCAGCAGCTATTGACCGAACAAAGGCTTCCCATGAGCGTAGATGCACAAGATGTAGTACTCGTCGTCGAGGACGAACCGGTTATCTTGATGGTGCTGACAGATTACCTGTCGGGGCAGGGGTACCGCGTGTTGCAGGCCGAAAACGGCGAGCAGGCGTTCGAGATTCTCGCGAGCAAGCCGCATCTGGACATGCTGATCACTGATTTTCGTCTGCCGGGCGGGATCTCCGGCGTACAGATCGCGGAGCCGGCAGTAAAACTGCGCCCGGATCTGAAGGTGATCTTCATCAGCGGCTATCCGCAGGAAATCCGCGAGACCGGCAGCCCGATCACGCGCAAGGCGCCGATCCTGGAAAAACCGTTCGATCTGGACGTGCTGCAGGAAAAGATTCAGGAATTGCTGGCCTGATCCATAGCGGCTGATATTTCCCATGTAGGAGCTGCCGAAGGCTGCGATCTTTTGATCTTAAAAAAACAAGATCAATAGATCGCAGCCTTCGGCAGCTCCTGCAGTCGTTTTTGGGGGATCAGTTCTTGATCATCTCGCGGACCTTGGCGGTCAGCAGATCGAAAGTGAACGGCTTGGTGATCATCTGCATGCCCGGGTCGAGGAAGCCACCGCGCACCGCGGCGTGCTCGGCATACCCGGTGATGAACAGCACCTTCAGCCCTGGCCGGTACTGCCGGCCGATTTCCGCCAGTTGCCGGCCGTTCATGCCTGGCAGGCCGACGTCGCTGATCAGCAGGTCGATGCGCTGCGTCGAGTTGAGGATCGGCATTGCACCATCGGCATCGCCGGCTTCGACAAACGCATAGCCCAACTCACTGAGCACCGCGCTGACCAGTACGCGCACGGCGGGGTCGTCCTCGACGATCAACACGGTTTCGCCGTCCAGCGCTTCCGGGGCCTGTTGAACATCGGACACCGGATGCTCCAGCTCTTCGCCGCGAAAGCGCGGCAGGTAGAGTTTGACCGTGGTGCCCTGATCGATTTCGCTGTCGATCGAGACGTGACCACGGGACTGCTTGCTGAAGCCGTAGATCATCGACAGGCCTAAACCGGTGCCTTGACCGATCGGCTTGGTGGTGAAGAACGGATCGAACGCGCGGCTGACCACACTCTGCGGCATGCCACTGCCGTTATCGGTGACGCTGAGCATCACGTAGTCGCCGGGTTCGAGATTCGGGTAGGCCTCGGTGAACTCCGGCTTAAGCACTTGGTTGCTGGTTTCGACCACCAGTTTGCCGCCCTCGGGCATCGCATCACGGGCGTTGAGTACCAGGTTGAGCAGGGCGCTTTCCAGTTGATTGGGATCCGCTTCGGCGATCCACAACTGGTCGTTAAGGCGCATCTCCAGCTGGATGCTTTCGTTGAGGCTGCGCTGCAGCAACTCGCCCATCGACAGCACCAGCGTGTTCATCTGCACGGCTTTGGAGTCCAGCGATTGCCGGCGGGAAAACGCCAGCAAACGGTGGGTCAGGCCGGCCGCGCGGTTGGCTGAAGTGACACCGAGATCGATCAGGCTGTCGAGGTCTTCGGTACGCCCACGGGCCAAGCGCCGGCGCAGCAGTTCCAGACTGCCGATGATCCCGGTGAGCATGTTGTTGAAGTCGTGAGCGATGCCGCCGGTCAACTGACCGACCGCTTCCATTTTCTGCGACTGACGCAAGGCTTCTTCGTTGTGGCGAAGTTGCGCGGTGCGTTCCTCGACCTGTTGCTCAAGGGTTTCCAGTGTCGATTGCAGTCGGCGTTCGCTTTCACTCAAATCAATCAGGCGATCGCGGGCTTCGTACTGTCGTCGTCGCCCGCGCAGGGCGGTCGAGACCAGACTGACCAGGGTCGCCGGATGAAACGGGCGCTCAAGAAAGGTGACGTTGCCCAGCAATTTGCTCATGCGCGAGGAGGGGCCCGGTTCCGGGCCGCCGTGATGGGTGAGCAAGACGATCGGCAGATCCGACCAGGCCGGCTGCTGTTCCAGAAAGTGCAGAAGACTTTCCAGCTCGGGACCACGCAGGGCTTCGGTGGCAATCAACAAGAGCCCGGCACCGGGCTCCAGTTCTGCGCACAGTGCGCCCAGATCCGGAGTGATGACGCCGCCATAACCCGCCTCATTGAGGATCATCAGCGCCACTTGGCTGTCCCGACCCATGGGCGCCAGAATCAGCGCCCGTTCCGGCAGTGATACGGAAGCTGTCACAAGGTTTCTTCCCGCAACAGCGGACTGCTCGCGCCGAGGTAAGTCGGCACGCCACGCAGCACGCCCTGGAACGCTTCCAGCGGTTCGCCGATGGTCATGCCCTGGCCCGAAATGCGGTATTCACGGATGGTCGATTCGTGGCTGCCGGTACGTTTCTTGATGATGGAAATGGCCCGGCGAACCTTGCCGATGGCTTCGAAGTAGCGCAGCAGGATCACCGTGTCGGCCAGGTAAGTAATGTCGACCGGCGCCTGCATGTCACCGACCAGGCCATGCTGGGCAACGGTCATGAAGGTCGCCGCGCCTTTGCGGTTCAGATACAGCAGCAACTCATGCATGTGCAGCACCAGCGCGTTTTCTTCCGGCATCGCGGCCTGATAGCCGTTGATGCTGTCGATGACCACGGTCTTGATGTTGCCTTCATCGACGCAACGACGCACCCGATGCGAGAACTCGCCGGGGGACAGCTCGGCGGCGTCGACCTGATCGATCAGCAGGTTGCCGGTGGCTTGCAGGGCCTTGAGGTCGATGCCGATATTTTTCATCCGCTCGAACAGCAGACCCAGCTCTTCATCAAAGATGAACAGCGCAGCTTTTTCGCCCCTGGCCACTGCCGCAGCGGCGAAGATCATCGAGATCAGCGACTTGCCGGTACCGGCCGGGCCGAGAATCAGCGTGCTGGAACCCGTTTCGATGCCGCCGCCGAGCAGCGCATCCATTTCCTTGATGCCGCTGGTCAATTGCAGGCGCGGATAGTCGCCACGGTGTTCGGCAGCGACCAGTCGCGGGAACACATGCACGCCGTCGCCCATGATGGTGAAGTCGTGGTAACCGCCACGGTATTTCTGGCCGCGATACTTGACGATGCGCACGCGGCGGCGCTCGGCGCCGTAATTGGGCGTCAGTTCTTCGAGGCGGATTACCCCGTGAGCGACACTGTGCACGGTCTTGTCGAGGGACTCGGTGGTCAGGTCGTCAAGCAGCAGCACGGTGGCGTCGTAACGCACGAAGTAATGTTTGATCGCCAGAATTTGCCGGCGGTAGCGCAGCGAACTCTGCGCCAGCAGGCGGATCTCCGACAGACTGTCGAGCACCACGCGGGTCGGCTTGAAGCGCTCGACCACTTCGAAAATCTGCTTGGTGGCTTCGCCCAGCTCCAGGTCGGAGGAGTACAGCAGGCTTTGCTGATGCTCGGCGTTGAGCAGACTTTCGGGCGGCGTCAGCTCGAAGATTTCAATGTTTTCGTTCAGCTCCCAGCCGTGGGAGGCCGCGCCTTGACGCAGTTCACGCTCGGTTTCCGACAGCGTGATGTACAGACAGCGTTCGCCGGCACGGGCGCCCGCCATCAGGAAATGCAACGCGACGGTGGTTTTGCCTGTACCGGGTTCACCTTCGAGCAAAAACACATGCCCTCGGGACAGACCACCGGCGAGGATGTCATCCAGGCCAATGATGCCGGTGGCGGCTTTTGCACTGATCAACTCGTTGGACGTAGACAAAGAATGCCCTCTCATGACTAGGGGAATCGAGGCAGCAGGCTGTATCAGCCGTTGTGCTCTACCTGATTACTTGACCGCTGCCAGTCATGACGGTTCCGATGTTTCGATATCAAAATGTCATTGAATCAGCGGGTAAAGGCTCAGAGTCCCTGCTGTAACGCCGGGTCATCAGGGTTCATCTGTTCCAGTTGCGCGAGCAGAATCTGCACGTTCTGCAACTGGCCGCTTTCCTTCCAGTAATTGATCAGCAGCACTCGCGCCTTGCGGTCGGCTGGGTGACGCTGGACGACTTCCTGCAACTGCTTTTGCGCCGCTTCCAGCTCTTCGGCAGCGTGCAGGGTGGTGGCGAGGTCGTAGCGGTAATCCTTGTTGTCCGGCTCCAGCTCCACCGCTTTGGACAAGCCGAGCAGGGCGAATTCACGCTGGCCGTGGTGCAACAGCCACAGTCCGAGCGCGTGTTGCAGGTAGGCGGAATCCGGTTGCGCCTGCAACTGTTTGGCGAGCAACTGGCGGGCAGCGTCGCTCTGACCCTGGCGGTCGAGGACATCGATCTGCATCACCAGTGCCGGCAGGTTGCCCGGTTCCAGCCGCAGGGTGTTGTCCAGCGCTTGTTGGGCCTGTTTGAGTTCGGCGTTGTGCAGATACAGGCGTGCCAGCTGCGCATAGGTGGCAGCGCTTTCCGGCTGACCCTTGAGCGCTTGTTCCCAGCCATCGATGGCTTGCTGCAGCGGGGCGAAATACAGACCGAGTTCATCCGGCGTCAGGCCGAGCAGGGCGTTGATCGCGGCGAATCGTACGCTTTGGTCTTCATCCTCGAGCATCGGCCCGAGCAACAGACTGCGTTGTCCGCCGGGCACCAGTCCGACCACACTTTGAATCGCCGCCAGCCGTACTTCGGGGGCTTCATTCTGCAGGTGAGCGTCGGCCAGTTTCAGCGCTTGCGGGCTTGGATAGTTGGGCAGCTCGGCCAGCAGCCAGACACTGCGCTTGACCGACAGGTCCGGGCGACCCAATTGCTGATACAACTGCCGCGCGGCTCCCGGCTGACCGGAACGGGCCGCCGTCAGGGCTTCGCTGTAGCCGCGCTTGATCGCTTCTGGCACCACTGGGGCGGTGGAGCGCAGCGATAACCAGGCAATGACGACAAGCAGCACAAGGCCAAGGCTGATGAGCAGGTAGCGGCGGGACTGAGGCATGCAGATTTCCGTGAACTGGCGTTCTATAGCAGAGGGGCAAGCTTCGGTCAGAGAAGGCCATGAGTCAAACCCGTGCTTGCGAATAGACCTGTAGGAGCTGCCGCAGGCTGCGATCTTTTGATCTTGTTTTTTAAAAGCAACATCAAAAGATCGCAGCCTGCGGCAGCTCCTACAGGGGCGGGCATAAAAAAGCCCCGCGACCGAATGATACGCGGGGCAAAAAATTGGTTGGTTGCGGCCAACCAAAGGAGCTCTGTAGAGACGCTTACTTGCTGGCGACGGTTTCCGGCTGCCAGCCACCACCCAAGGCCTTGTAGATCGCGACGATGCCGCGATACAAATCAACCTCGGCCTGGGCCTGGCTGTCTTCGGCGTTCAGGCGTTCGCGCTGGGCGTCGAGCAGCACGAGGAAATCGGTGGTGCCTTCGCGGTAGCGGATTTCCGCGAGATCGGCAGCCTTACGGCTCGATTCACTCTGGCGAATCAGCGAGATCAGCCGTTGCTGACGCTTGCCGTAATCGCTGAAGGCATTTTCCGATTCTTCCAGCGCCAGCAAAACCTGTTGCTCGTAGGTGGCGAGTGCGCCTTCGGCGTCGGCATCGGCGCCGCGCAGACGCGCGCGCACGCTGCCCAGATCGAACGCCGCCCAGGTAATGCTCGGGCCGAGTGCCCAGGCGTTGGCCGCCGAGGAACCGATCTGCGAACCGCGCCCGGCCGTCCAGCCGAGGAACCCGCTGAGGCTGACCCGTGGGAACAGATCAGCTTTCGCCACGCCGATCCGCGCGGTGGCCGAGGCCAGTTTGCGCTCGGCGCTGAGGATGTCCGGCCGGCGTTGCAGCAGCTCACCCGGATCACCGATCGGCAAGGCTTTGGCGATTGCCGGCAAGTCTTTCGGGCTCAGATCCACGGTCAGCTTGTCCGGACGCTCACCGAGCAGGGTAGCGATACGGTTTTTCTGCCGAACCTGTTCGGCCTGCAATTGCGGCACGCTGGCTTCGACCGAGGCCAGACGCGCATCGGCCCGTTCGACGTCGAGCTGATCGCCAACGCCGGCGTCACGCAGGCTGATGGTGATCTTGCGTGACTCCTGCTGGTTTTCCAGGTTGGCCACGGCGATCTTCTCGCGCAATTGCGCACCGCGCAGTTGACCGTAGGCGTCCACCAGTTCGGCAATCATGGTGACTTGCAGTTGGTACAGATCGGCTTCGGCCGCTTGCTGGTCGGCGTCGCTGGCTTCCAGATTGCGCTGGATCCGGCCGAACAGATCGAGTTCCCAGGCCATGTCCAGACCCAGATCGTAGCGTTCGCTATTGACCCGTTTGGTGGTCTGGCCGGGGATTTGTCCCTTGGCCAGATCACTGCTGGCGCGGCTGGTGATGGTCGGCATCGCATCGTTGCTGACGTCGTCGCGGATCGCCCGGGCGGCTTTCCAGCGGGCAAACGCCACGCGCAGTTGACGGTTGCCTTGCAGCGATTGAGTGACCAACTGGTTGAGGGTCGGGTCGTCGAATTGCTGCCACCAGATGCCTTCGAATTTCGAACGGTCAAAGTTCTTCTGACCGGCAGCGCCGTCGGTGGCGGTCGTAATGTTGGCCGCCTCCGTCGCCGGGGTCTTGTAGTCAGGGCCGACGGCGCAGGCGTTCAACGCCAGCACCAGCAGACTCGGCAGGAAGACTTTCAGACTCATTATTGCGCCTCCAGTGGCTTTTGCAGAGCGTGCGCCTTGGCCGCTTTGCGGGCTTCGCCGCGCTCGACGAAATTACGGATCAACACGTAGAACACTGGCGTCAGCAGCAACCCGAAGAAGGTCACCCCGAGCATCCCGGAGAACACCGCCACACCCATGGCGTGACGCATCTCGGCACCGGCACCGCTGGAGAACACCAGTGGCACCACACCCATGATGAACGCGAAGGAGGTCATCAGGATCGGCCGCAGACGCAGGCGGCAGGCTTCCAGTACCGCTGCCAGCGGGTCGAGGCCTTCCAGCTGTTTATCCTTGGCGAACTCGACGATCAGAATCGCGTTCTTGCACGCCAGGCCCACCAGTACGATCAGGCCGATCTGGGTGAAGATGTTGTTGTCGCCGCCGGAGACAATCACCCCGGTGATGGCCGACAGCAAGGTCATCGGTACGATCAGGATCACCGCCAGTGGCAGGCTCCAGCTTTCGTATTGAGCGGCGAGCACCAGGAACGCCAGCAGTACGCAGAGCGGGAACACGAACAGCGCAGTGTTGCCGGACAGAATCTGCTGGTAGGTCAGGTCGGTCCACTCGTAGGTCATGCCGTTTGGCAGTTCATCTTTAAGCAGTTTCTCGATGGCTTTTTCGGCCTGGCCGGAGCTGTAGCCGGGGGCTGCCGCACCGTTGATTTCCGCAGTGATGAAACCGTTGTAGTGCATCACGCGATCCGGACCCGAGGTGTCGCTGACCTTGATGAAGGTCGCCAGCGGGATCATTTCGCCCTTGTTGTTGCGTACTTTCAGCTGGCCGATCTGGTCGGATTCGAGGCGGAACTGTTGCTCAGCCTGAACGTTGACCTGATAGGTACGCCCGAAGCGGTTGAAGTCGTTGGCATACAGCGAACCCAGATAAATCTGCAGGGTGTCGAAGATGTCGCTGACGGCCACGCCGTGGGTCTTGGCTTTTTCGCGGTCGATGGCGGCATCGACCTGCGGCACGTTCACGGTGTAGCTGGTGAAAAGCCCCGCAAGCTCAGGCACGCTGTGGCTTTTGGTGATGATGTTCATCGTCTCTTTGTACAGCTCGTCGTAGCCCAGGTTGCCGCGGTCTTCGATTTGCAGGCGGAACCCGCCAATGGTGCCCAGACCTTGTACTGGCGGTGGCGGGAAGATCGCCATGTACGCTTCCTGGATGTTCGCGTACTGACCGTTCAAGGCCCCGGCGATGGCGCCGGCGGACATGCTCGGGTCTTTACGTTCGTCGAACGGTTTCAGGGTCACGAACACGATGCCGGCGTTCGGGCTGTTGGTGAAGCCGTTGATCGACAGACCGGGGAACGCTACGGCACTTTCCACACCCGGCTGTTTCAGCGCCAGGTCGGACATACGCTTGATCACGTCTTCGGTGCGATCCAGGCTCGCGGCGTCCGGCAATTGCGCGAAGGCCACCAGGTATTGCTTGTCCTGGCCGGGTACGAAACCGGTCGGGGTGCTGGAGAAGCCGAAGAACGTCAGCACCATCAGGCCTGCATACAACAGCAGGGCGATGCCGCTGCCACGGATGACCCGGCGCACAGTACCGACGTAACCGTGGCTGGCCTTTTCAAAGAAGCGGTTGAACGGACGGAACAGCCAGCCACCAAAGATTTTGTCGAGCACTTTGGAGAAGCGGTCTTTCGGCGCGTCATGGCTTTTCAGCAACACGGCAGCCAGTGCCGGCGACAGGGTCAGCGAGTTGAACGCGGAGATCACGGTCGAAATCGCAATGGTCAATGCAAACTGCTTGTAGAACTGCCCGGTGAGGCCGGAGATGAACGCCGCCGGTACAAACACCGCACACAGCACCAGCGCTGTTGCGATAATCGGGCCGGTCACTTCACCCATGGCTTTTTTGGTCGCATCGAACGGGTTGAGCCCCAGTTCAATGTTGCGCTCGACGTTCTCCACCACCACGATGGCGTCGTCCACCACGATACCGATCGCCAGTACCAGGCCGAACAGCGACAGCGCGTTGAGCGAGAAGCCGAACAGGTGCATCACCGCAAACGTACCGATCAACGATACCGGCACCGCCACCAACGGAATGATCGAGGCGCGCCAGGTCTGCAGGAACAGGATCACCACCAGCACCACGAGGATCAGCGCTTCGAAGAGGGTGTGAACCACCGCTTCGATCGAGCCGCGCACGAAGATCGTCGGGTCATAGACGATGCTGTAGTCCATGCCTTGCGGGAAGCCTTTCTTCAGCTCTTCCATCTTGCCGCGAACTTCGTTCGAGATATCGATGGCGTTCGAGCCTGGACGCTGGAAGATCGGGATCGCCACCGCTGGCTGGTTGTTCAGCAGCGAACGCAGGGCGTACTGGCTGGAACCGAGTTCAACGCGTGCGATGTCCTTGAGGCGAGTGATTTCACCGTTGTCGCCGGAGCGAATGATGATGTTCTCGAACTCTTCTTCAGAAACCAGACGGCCCTGAGTGTTGACCGACAGCTGGAAGCTCTGGGCATTCGGGGCAGGGGGTGCACCGAGTTGGCCGGCAGCGACCTGACGGTTCTGCTCACGAATCGCGGTCACCACATCGGTCGCGGTCAGATTGCGCGAAGCGGTCTTGTTCGGATCGAGCCAGACCCGCAGCGAGTAGTCGCCCATGCCGAACAGCTGCACGTCACCGACACCGCCCAGACGCGCCAGCTCATCCTTGATGTTGAGGATCGCGTAGTTGGACAGGTAGAGCATGTCGTAACGTTTGTCCGGCGAGGTCAAGTGCACAACCATGGTCAGGTCGGGCGAGGCCTTGTCGACGGTGATACCGATGCGCGTCACTTCTTCGGGAAGTTTCGGCTCGGTCCGGGTCACCCGGTTTTGCACCTGCACCTGCGCGTTGTCCAGGTCAGTGCCCAGGGCGAAGGTGATGGTCAGGGTGATCTTGCCGTCAGCGGTGGACTGCGAGGACATGTACAGCATGTTCTCGACGCCGGTGATGGCTTGCTCCAGCGGAGCGGCCACGGTTTCACCGATGACTTTGGGGTTGGCGCCCGGGAAGTTGGCACGTACCACCACGGTCGGTGGCACGACTTCCGGGTATTCGCTGATCGGCAGCTGGAACAGCGAGATCGCACCGGCGATCAGGATCAACAGCGACAGCACCGCTGCGAAGATCGGCCGTGAAATGAAGAATTGGGAAAAATTCATCGGAGTTGTCGTCCCTTAACCGCGTGGGGTCGCAGCGGCGAGCTTCACAGCCGTACCCTGTGCACCTTTGGCAGGTGCGACTTTGGGCAGGTTGCTGGCTTCCAGCGCTTGACGTTGTTGAGCCAGAGCGGCAATGGTCTGCTCGCTGGCCATCGGGATCACTTCAGGCGTCACCGGCGAACCCGGACGTACCCGTTGCAGACCCTTGACGATGATCGTGTCGTCCTTGTTCAGACCGGTGCGCACGATGCGCAGGCCTTCGATCTTCGGCCCCAGTTCAACCGCGCGATAGGCGGTCTTGTTGTCCGCATCCATCACCAGCACGAACTTCTTGCCCAGATCGGTGCCGACGGCTTCGTCGTTGATCAGCATGGCGTTGTAGGTGCCGCTGCCGACCAGTTTCAGCCGTGCGTACAGGCCCGGGGTGTAGGTGCCGTCGCTGTTGTCGAACACCGCGCGACCACGGATGGTGCCGGTTTTCGGGTTGACCTGGTTGTCGACGAAGTTCATCTGACCGAGGTGCGGGTTGCCGTCCTCGTTGGACAGGCCCATGTACACCGGGGTGGTGGCGCCACGTTGGCCGTTGCGGGCGAGTTGGGTGTATTTGAGGAACACACGCTCGTCGGCGTCGAAGTAGGCGTAGACCTTGTCTGTGGAAACCACGCTGGTCAGCGGAGTGGTGTCGGCGGTCACCAGGTTACCGGCGGTGATCTCGGCACGGCTGACGCGGCCGCTGATCGGCGCGGTAACGCGGGTGAAGCTCAGGTTCAGCTTGGCCAGATCCAGTTGTGCTTGCAGGGCGCCGACGGCGGCGCGGGCTTCCTGGGCGGCGCTGGTGCGCGAGTCGGCCAGCTCGGCGGAGATGGCGTTGCTGGCACGCAGGCGTTCGCCACGCCCGGCTTCGTTTTCACTGCGGGTGGCGTTGGCACGGGATTGAGCAACCAGCGCTTCGAGGCGGCGCACCTCAGCCTGGAATGGACGCGGGTCGATCTGGAACAACAGGTCGCCTTTCTTGACCAGTGCGCCTTCGGTGAAGGCCACCTCGTCGATCTGGCCGGAGACCCGAGGACGGATTTCAACGGTTTCCGGTGCTTCGAGGCGCCCGGTGAATTCGTCCCACTCGTTGACCGGTTGTTCCAGCACCTTGGCCACGCTGACTTTGGCAGCGGGCAGGGTGGCGGCAGTCTCCGGAGTCTTGCCGCAAGCGCTCATCACCAGCACGGCCAACATGGCCAAGGGGAAGCGCAAATGTTTGAGTGACTGTTCCATGGAATCATCCGCCAATGTATTGAAGATGGGCGGATGATGCTCGGCGAGGTGTGATGGCACGAATCGAATGAAGCAAAGGTAACTATCATTCGGAATGATATAAGACCGATTCGAGCCCTCTAGCATGCACCTTTCGTTAGGGTGCTATCAATTGGTTTGATGACAAATGTGTGTTGCGTCACCCGTAAAAATCCAGCGGCGGCTTCAGGTACCGATTGCACAAACAAAGAGACGGCCGTAAAGGCCGTCTCGTTCAACGTGTTGCGGGGTGGCTCAGTTATTGCCTTTGCGGTTCGGCCCGAAACGGTTTGGCCCCGGCTGGCTGTCTTGCGCCAAAAATACCAGGTTGACGATCGGCAGCAGCAACCACCAGCCGCTGCGGTCGGTGTCGTGCATGCGGCGTGCACCGACGGCAATGCTCGGCAGAAACATCGCCAGGTTGTACAGGTTGTAGAGCACACCCTTGGTGTTGAGCATGGCGTCGAGAACGCCCATGAGAATGCAGATGCCCAGGTTGATCAGCACAAACATCCAGTACTCGCGACGGGTGGCGCGGCCTTTGAATTCGGCGTAATTCTTCAGCGCTTCCACGTAAGGATTGCCGGTGGTGATGGCGGGGCCGCTGGCATACGACGGTTGAGCGGCCTGAGGTGCGCCGCACTGTGGGCATGCCACGGCCAGGCTACTAATTTCCTTGGCGCAACCACGGCAGAAAACCAAGCTCATATTTTTTCCCTAAAATTATTCAATCGATAGACAGGACAAAACGAACGCGGCAAGGCCAGACAAAATGATGCCGGCGATCGCGAGGTTTCTTCCTGGGTGTTTTTGGTTGATACAGACGATGCCGCAAGTGAGGCCCGCAAGGCTGAGGATGCCCACACCGACAATCGCATCCCTGTCCCATTCGGAATCATCGAACAGGGTGAGTGCGCTGATAATCCCGAGGATCAATGAAACGATGGCCAGCCAGGGCATTTCGGCTTGCGTTTGCGGCACGCAGGCCTGTTGGGGCGCCCCGCATTGGGGGCAGGTGAGCGCCGTTTCGTGTAGCTCCTTGGCGCAAGCACGACAATAGACCATTGCCATCGTTTTCCTTAACTGAGTGCGAATGCCCGACCCTCCAACGGTCGGGGCGGCGGTAAGTTAAACTTTATTACCGGATTTGTCATTAGCACTTTGCCATCATTGCTGCTGTGGGTACGCGGTTGCGAAAAGACTGAAGGCAATCGGGATTCCCTGCCAACGAGGTCATTTACTTCTTCGGCATGGTCGAACGCTTCACTGGCTCCTTGCTGCTCAAGATACGCCGCGCGGCATGCACCGCCCGCCCGGAGAGCATTTCCATGCGTGGCGATTGCAATTCCCAGGCGTGCCAATAAAGCTCTACATCGGTGAAATGATTCGGCGCGACATCCACCAGCTCCCGACTTTTCAGCAAGTCGCTGACCTGCATGTGCGGCACCATTCCATAACCCAGGCCACGGCGTATGGCTTTCAGACGTGCCTCCGGAAGTGACAGGTAGTGTGTGGGATAGGCGTCTGCGGTAAGACCAAAACGCGACTGCATGAACTCCGACTGCAAGGTGTCCTTGCGCGAATAGGCGAATACCGGCGCCTTGCGTGCAGTCGCGCGTGTCAGGCCCTTGGCAAACCAGCGCTGCTGAAACGCGGGCGATGCGACCAACTGATAGCGCATCGACCCCAGCAACTCGGCAAAACATCCCCGCATAGGCTGTGATCGCGTGCCGATGCAGCCAATGACCTGGCCGCTTTCCAGCAAGGCATAGGTGTGATCCTGATCGTCGACCACGACGTCGAGCAGAATATTCTCGCTGACGAAGATCTCGGCCAGTGCCGGAAAGAACCAAGTGGCCAGCGTGTCGCCATTGACCGCAATCACCACACGCAGGTGATCCTGTTCATCGCCGCTCAGCTCGTTGAGCAGTTCTGCTTCAAGCACGGTTGCACGGCGCAGATAGAGCATCAGTTTTCTACCCGCCAGCGTCGGCTCGCAAGGGCGCCCGCGCACCACAACCGAGCTGCCGAGGCGAACTTCAAGGGCGTGTATGCGTTGCGACACCGCCGACGGTGTCACGTTAAGACGGTCTGCAGCCTTCTCGAAACTGCCGCTGTCGACCACGGCGAGGAACGCCTGCATCTGTTTTGCATCGAGTTGCATGGCCGTCGCTCTGGTTAAGTATTTCTAAGCGTCACTGAAAGATACTGCGATTTTCTTCACTTCAACATGGCGCGGCTCAATCATTACTCTGCGGCCTGATCAATGACTGCATGCGCGTCTAAGGTTACTCGGGCCAGTGAACAAGGCAGCTTGATTGATCAATACCTCGTATGCTTCTACCGCATTGGAGCAGATCAGTGTGGCTTGACCCTCTGATGATGCGTCCCCTGAACGTCGACACATTCGGCAATCGGTATCAAGACACCGACAGATGGGCACAGATCGCTTGCGTACATTCACGCATGATCATCGAAGAGTAATACGACGTTTAAATGAGTGAATCTACGGCGACAAACTCCGGCAACTGGTACGCAGTCATTGCCTTGGCACTGGCGGCTTTCGTGTTCAACACCACCGAATTTGTCCCGGTCGGTCTGTTGAGTTCGATCGGCAGCAGCTTCGACATGTCGACCGCTCAGGTCGGTCTGATGTTGACCATCTATGCGTGGGTGGTGTCTCTGACATCGCTGCCGATCATGCTGCTGACACGTAACGTCGAACGACGGAAATTGCTGATTGTGCTGTTCGGGATGTTTATCGCCAGTCACATCCTGTCGAGTCTGGCGACCAGTTTCGGGGTGCTGCTGGTGAGCCGGATCGGTGTGGCGTTGTCGCATGCGTTGTTCTGGTCGATCACCGCGTCTCTGGCCGTGCGTCTGGCGCCACCGGGCAAACAGGTTCAAGCCTTGGGCTTGCTGGCAACCGGTACTTCGCTGGCGATGGTGCTGGGCATTCCCCTCGGTCGCTTGTTGGGCGAGGCCATGGGCTGGCGCACCACGTTCATCGTGATTGCAGGCTTTGCCGCGGCGCTGGTGTTCTGCCTGGCGAAGGTGCTGCCGCTGCTGCCCAGCCAGAACTCGGGCTCGCTCAAGAGCCTGCCCATATTGCTGAAGCGACCTGCGCTGGTGGCCGTCTATGTTCTGACGGCGCTGGTGGTGACGGCACAGTTCACCGCCTACAGCTACATCGAACCGTTCGTACTGACCGTGGCCAACATGAGCGGCGATGTGGTGACGCTCCTGCTGTTGCTATTCGGCGGTGCCGGTATTTTCGGCTCGTTGCTGTTCAGCTACCTGCACAGCTATAACCCACAGCGCTTTCTGATCATTTGCGTATCGGTGCTCGCCTTGTGCCTGGCTTCGCTGTTGCCGTTGAGCGGAAACGTCTCATACCTCGGCGTGCTGAGTGTGTTCTGGGGCATGGCGATCATGGGCTTCGGTCTGGCGTTGCAGTCGAAAGTCCTGGTGTTGGCGCCGGACGCCACCGACGTGGCGATGGCGCTGTTTTCAGGCATCTACAACATCGGTATCGGCGGCGGGGCACTGGTGGGGAGTTGGGTCGGCAGTCAGTTTGGTTTTGCTTACATCGGGGTGGTTGGCGGGATGCTGGCGGCAGCGGCGTTGGCGTTTTACTGTTTGTCGATTTATCGCAACGGTCGGGCTGGGGTTTGATGTTTGGCTGCCTGCTTAATGTGCAGGCAGCTCGAGGCTGTCCGGGTCGCCGAAGAGCATTTTGACTGGGCTCTAGCGCGGTAGTTACAGCCTGAAAAAAACGAATTATGCCCCCAGTTATGCCCCTAATTGCGCGTAGTGTTCGAGATATCGCGAATAGCGATTTCTGACACGGACTTGGGTGGCTTTGGCTGGTATTCATTGCGCCTCCGTATACTGGATTAGCAACCCGTATCTGGCAAACCCTTGCTCGTCCGGAAGCGGATATGGGTAATGAGTCGATATCCTTAAGTGGTGTTGTCGGGTCTTTGTCTCAGCACCTATCCTGAAATTGACTCCAGAGATGCTCGTGCTCTGCGTGATGTTGCCAGGGCTCTGGATGCTAGGGGCATTGATCCGCGTGTCCATCGGCAGTTGCAGCGTAATGCGAGGCGCCTAGGCACGGAAAACGCCTATGAAGCGGTTGTTCAGCATTGAAAGCGGTGGGCAAAATTGAACATCGTGTTTCTTGTCGTGGATCTCGATAGTCCGGTCGGGGCCAGAGCATCGTGCTTCAATTGGCCGCCGAATCGGCTGGCAGCGGGGGAGGGGCTCAGGTTGCGATGTAGAGGGGGCGCGTACCTTTGCTGTTCATGGCTGGTTAAACTGTTGGGCCCGGTCGGTGATCAGTCGTTCGGCAAGTGCAACTGCACTTCCATGGCGTCATGAAGGAGTCGGACGACCTCGATCACGCCGTCGTTTGCCACACGATAGAACACTATATGGCGTGGGCTTTTGACCGTCCCATGAAGGTGTTTGGCTTGCTGGCGTGAATAGACGAGGTGATAGCTGCGAAGACCCGGTGCAAGCTCATCGCGCTTGTGGCTGCCAATGCGATTAGGTGTGTCGGCAAGCGCTTGCAGCGCCGCGAGGATCAGCGCCTGGTAGCGCTGTCGTGCTTGATCGCCGAACTGCGTCTGGGAGTGCCGGAGGATGTCGACAATGTCGGTGCGCGCCGGGTTGGAAATCCGACACTGCGGCATGCTCAGTGTTTCTCTCTCGCGGGGAGGGTTGCCTCAAGGCTCAAGCCCTCGAGGTAGTGCTCCAGATCCCCTCCGTTCACCCGAGTAAAGCGCCCGTGCTCAAGATCCATGATGCCGATCGAGGTGGCCTGACGCAGTGCCTCAATTTTGGCGTCGTCTTCGGCGATGCGCTGTTCCAATAGCCGCAAACCTTCCCGCATCACTTCGCTGGCATTCTGATAGCGGCCAGACTGCACCAGGTCATGGATAACCTGTTCCTGGTGAGGGGTGAGCACAACGTTTCGCGTTGCCATAGTGAACTCCAACCTTCGGTAAACACTTTCTTTCGATCATTGGCATATTATGCCATTTTGCTTGTGAACACATGGTGTGAGGTTGGACCTGACGAATTGCGTCGTATGGGGTCATCCTTCGCTCCGAACCGCGTGCTGACCCGACTGCATGCGCACAAAGTCAAAAAAGGCTGTCGCAGGGGGGACGTCGTAGACAGCTTGATTTGTGTGGACCTTGGACCTTCAGTTTGGCCAAGCCTTGTTTAATGTGTCCGGCGTTCTCCCCGATCGTTTGCAGCGCACTGCGGACGTTGTCGCCGGTCTCCGTCGCACCCTGGCGCTCGGCCCTCAAGGTCAACTCCATTACGGCCGTATCTAAGGCGAGCTGGTTTTGGTACAGGCGGTCAAGGATATCAGCTAGATAATATTCAGTAGGCTTTGTTTCAACTCCAATGAAAGAGTTGAAAGCTTAGCAGTGGGGAGGGCGGACGTCCTAAGGCACGCGCTAGGTAAGTGCACGAACTGGCTTGGGGTAGGTGATAACGACCCGAAGCAATCCTTAGGGAAAGTATAGAAAATCCAGAGGCGGTTCATGCGCTGTCGTGCGACGAAGCTCTGTTGATGAAGATGGCTTGTGAAGTCGTCTGGCTGCCCCCATCTTGAGTGCAAGACAATCACAGGCGTGGAATATAACGTTGAAGCTCAACGATGTAATTAAAGACTGTATAACCCTAAAGCTCGATGGCCGCGCGACTGATGGCGCGATACAAGTCTTCGGTGGCAATTTCCTTTCCGAACAAAAACCGGTATTGCCGATTGAGGTTCGGAGCAAGGAAACGCTGTTGTGGATGATGGAAGGGGCAGACGACGTTCATATTTACGTGGTCTCGGGAGTCTTTCATTTCAACGCCCTCTACAAACCGGCCGACAGGTTTCCTGCGGCGAGAATTTATTACCTAAAGACCGGAAACTTGCTCGACGTCGGCATCATTGGGGTATTTCTTGAGAGAAACGGATTTACCCTCAAACCGATCAACGACGCTGGTTTTTCCAAGGTTATCGAAGATCGTGACTATCCTCAGCGCTTCAGCAACTGGCGCCAGGAGCGCGACAGTGAGACCAGCTCATTTGAAGGGCTTTTTAAGGGTCGTCGCAAAAATACGGCGGTGGACGGAGCGATCTGGCTTTCGTCCAATGGCAAGTGTTTGGTGTGCGGAGCAGAAACAGACCGGGTGTCAACGACCACGGTACAGGGAGGCGCAGGTCTGTTGATCGGATTGCAACTTTGCTCGACACATGAAGCAGAGGCGCAAGAGCAATCAACGTTGCTGAACTACGTCGCTAAGCATCTGGGTGGGATGGTGATGTTCGACAATTTTCAGCAAGTAAGCGTGAGTGAGGCACTGGAACTGGCGTGCGAAGTCCTCAAAACGGAACTCGACTGCACTGTTGAGAAAGTGCAGGACCAAGCCATCACGGCCCGAAGGCCTTCCGGGGTGGCCGTTATCGTCAGGTACGTATCGCCCATGAATTACGCTTACAACGTTCAAGCGCCTGACGGAACGAATTTGTCGCGAGTCGACTCGGCGAACCATCATAAGGTGCCCTACGGCCCAGACCATCTCCATCCTGACCTGAGAAAGTCCAAGAAGAAGATCGTCGAGTCGAGCTTTACCTATGGGAACGTTGGGATGGATGTGAAGCTGATCAGAAAGATGATCCTGGACGCCGAATCTAAATTGATGGTTTTGAGCGAATGATCTGTACGTTGGCCTCGCGCGCGAATCAAGCAGCATTTTGATCGCCGTCAGCGAACGGTCAGCGAATTCGAGCAGACTACGGGCGGGGTAGGTCGGACTCCGATCGAACCTTGATTTTACCCCGATTTCCCGTGGAGGAAAGCTTCCAATCACTGTTTGAGCGCCCGAGGGTTCAGTTACAGAAGCGCTCCGCCGCGGGACTAAATGAGCGAATTTCCGGCTGTCAGTATTCTTACACGAGCGCCTGTAGGCTTGGGTATGGGGGCCAGATGCAAGCGTCCGCATTCGCCCCCAAAGCGGACGGTTGCGAAATGCAGAAATTGTCCGTCACCAGAAGTTATTGCCTACTCATGACATAAGCGGATACAAGATTTAGGGCTGGTTCGACACGAAACGAGGCTTTCTTACGCTAGCAGTGGCAATCTTCTACTTTCGGAGTGTTGCAGTCGGACTACAAGCGGCTTACTTTCAAACAGGCAAGATGCTTCACCAAGAGTTGAGGATTTTCCATACATCGGTTTTTGGTATATTGGACCACTTAGAAGGAGTTAGCTTGTGGCTATTAAGCTCAAACGCAGTAATTTGCAAGAAGAAAAATACACCTATACTTGGAAGCGTGACAACGGTGATGGCAAATACATCGGCCCCGCCGATAGAAACAAAGTCGACAAGGATGAAGGTTACGAGGTTTTGGAGTTTATCGAGAACCTGATGAATGCCCACTCTAAGACTACGTTGGCTCAAGTGCATGCTGCCGAAGACGCTTTGCATAAACCCTTGCTGAGTAAAGTCGTGTTACGCACAGAGCTTAATGCGGCGGTGAAAAAAGCGCTGGGCTGGTAAGCAGCGCGTTGGGGCGCCAATCGAATCGGCGTCCCGACGTTTCAAAGAAGTCCTCAAGTGTTCTATTAGCCAACCTTAGCTACGGCGATAGTAATGGCGCCACGCTCTGCTAATCCAAGCCACAGCGATGATAGGCATTAGCGGTAGCATCAGCGCTGGCCAATTAACAGGCGCGACACACATCAGCATCGTGGCACACGTGTGAAAATTCCTAAGCCCATCTACAGCGTAAATAGCTCAAGATGGTACTGTCGAAATCCTTCACCACGGATGATCCGAAGTACCTGCGCATCGCTTATCAGTGCACCGGCAAGTGGCACCGTCAAGGTCAACGGCCAGGAGCCCTATACGTGGTTGCGCCATGTACTTGGGCGACTGTCGCAGACTTCGTCGGTTGAAGATTATGAAGTCTTGCTGCCGTGGAACTGCTCGCCGGAGATGTCACGGTAAACCGTTAACCCACTGTTGAGCAGGTGGGAATTATGGATCGCCCAACAAGCTGCCGGATTAACACGACAGCCACATAATAGAATGGCTTGTTTTGCGATCTGGTGGTAAGCACCCGATCAATCCAGGTTGAATCCCATCTGTCCATCGGTTACCTGGTATGAGTTCTCACCGGTGCTGATCTCAGATTCCCAATGTTCTAGCGACTGGAAGCGCACAGGGTTCGTCAGCTTTTGAATCCGACCCTCAGCAACTGATTGCTTGAGCCAATCAATGATCTGTTTCTTGGATATGCCCCAGCGCTCGTTCAGCTCTTCTGCAGTTGCTGGGCTATCAAGGTATGCCATTTTTTTCAGGAAGAATTGATAAAAACTCAGCTCGCCAAGGGCGGTTGCTTGAGGTGAAGTCGAGTTCAAATTCTGACTGCTCGTAACTTTAATCTTGGAGAGTTGCTTTGGCGCGTCTTCTCCAGTGGTATCTGGTCTGAGGGGGGCTTTTTTCGAGTTCAAAACTTCATGGCCAGCAAGTGCTAACCCGGAAACCTGATCTGGTTCAGGTTCAGGCTTGACTTGAGCACTCAGGCTATGCACGTCCACATTGGCCGCTGCTGATTCCAGCCATTGCGCGCCTTCCGACACCAACGCGTAATTCCCAGAGTCCGGGTTTACATCCTGCTTAACCCACAAGGGTACCCACGCTTTTTTCAGGTTTTCGATGGCACCGTTCCAAGTTCCGCCTTTGGTTTCAGAGCGAACTACCACTGCAGCCTGGCTCAGACAGTAAATGTACTTGTTCCGGGCCATTGCGTTGCCGGCGTTGAATCCTGCCTCGGGAAAAAATGGTGAGACCAGCACTAGCTTGTTGTTCATCAACCCATTGCGCCATTTGCTGGCTAACGTTGCTGTCAGAAGGCTATCAGCCATAATGCCGATGACTGTTCCTTCCTGTTTCAATCCGCCCTGCATCGCAGCCTCATCAACGCCCCGTGCGCCACCTGATACCACGGACATGCCGGCCATTGCGATGCGCTCTCCGAGAGAGGAGGCGTAAGCAAGGTCGGCATCATCCGCCTTGCGTGCACCGACGACACCAATTCCACGTTGATTCAGCAGTAACGGATTTCCGCAACCGAAAAGTACCGGTGGCGCACTGTTGCGTAGGTGATGCTTGAGCGCCTTGGGATAGTCAGCGTCAGACCGAGTCAGCACCCACAATCCAGCCCGGGTCCACTTCTCCAGCGCCAGGGCCAGAGCATGGCCGCGCTCAAGCAATTGCTCAACGCGGTGCAGGGATATCTTGTCATCCTGCCACCCCTCAAGCACCGCGTGTGGCTCAGCCGTCACCAAGTCTGCTGGCGTCTTCCCCTGAGCATTGAGCCATTGGGCAAATCGGCCCCATTCCGTTGGGGAGAGCGGTTTGGCACCACCTGCAGATTTTGAGAAGTAAGACGTCAACAGGAGGATTGACTGAGTATTGGTATTTATCATGCGTTGCTTGCCGTAGATGAGATTGCCAGCGGAAAGACGTGGTCGCTGCCCGCTTGTTTGAGCAGTGCAGCAATGACGGTCATCGTCCAGCCTGAGTCGATCATGTCATCAACCAGCAGCACCGGCCCAGCGGGAATGTTCGCGTTGACGGCGAACACACCGTCTAGGTTACGGCACTGGTGGAAGCGATTGTTCTGCCACTTCTGTGGCTCGTTTTCTCTCACCTTAATTACACAGTTGACGAAGGGAATTCCTAATGCATTCGCCAAGCGCTGAGCAAAGTCAGGTACCAACATTGGATGCCCTAGGGACGGCACGCAGCACAACCAGGTAGGACCGGGATTTGGCTGCCAGCGCGACCGGATCATTTCCGCCATGGCTGTAACCAGAGCATCGTCAAAGTAGCCACGCTCCTTACCGTCAGCCGCTAGTTCTCCCCAGCCTCCATCACGCCACTGCGACAGTACTCGACCTTCGGCCGCCTGAAGGTTGGGAGGGAGGTTGGTTGGGAAACCGTAGAGCTCAAAGCCTCCCTTGGCGATCTGCTTTCTGGGCTTTATCGGAAATTCGGCCTGGCGAATAAAGGTCGCCGCTTGATGTACCAATCTGGGGTCTACCTTACTTGATACCAGCTCTCTGGTCAGGCAGCGCTCGCATTTCCCGCAAGCATCATTTTCCGGATCATCCAATGCGTGTCGTAGGAACGCCATCAGGCAACTTGGTTCATTCAAGTATGCTTGAACCTGTTGCCATTCATGCTCGCGCAGCTCGGTAAGCCTGTTGATACGGTTTTCATCCAATTCGTAATGGATTGGAGTGCGTAGCCACTTACTTTCGTGTTTGATGAGCGGCGCTGGGCTTTCGACACTCAGAAACTTGAGGATTTTTTCTATCTGACCATGGGAAAGGTTGCTGTGCTCTTCCAGCTCACGAATCGTTAGCCCATTGGACTTATCCAAGACCCGGAGTAAATGATTGACTTGCTTAGCAGGCGGGAAAGCTGCACGTCGGAAAAACGCATGAATTTGCTCGTCTTCCTCCCCCGACATGAGCAGGCCCAGAGAGTAATCGATGGCCCGTCCTGCCCGGCCGACCTGCTGGTAGTACGCAACAATTGAGCTCGGTGCTTGATAGTGAATGACGAAGCCCAGATCGGGCTTGTCGTAGCCCATACCTAGGGCAGTGGTCGCCACCAGCACCGTGAGGTTGTTTGCAAGCAGTTCGTCTTCCAGATGCTGTCGATATTGATCGCTAGTGCCAAAGTTAGGGTGGGCTACCTCACTGTGATAGGCTGCAGCATTGATTCCATTAGCACGAAGCCAGCGGGCGACTTGCTCACTGTCGCGTTGGGTGAGCGCATAAATGATGCCCGTACCCTGTAAGGTCGGGATGGTTTGGGCTAGCCAAGCCAAGCGGCTAGCTTGATCCGGCATGACCAAATTTTGTAACGACAGACTTTCACGTGTCAGAGGGCCACGGACGATCTGGATATCTCCAAACTGGGCCCGGATATCGTTTACCACCCGCGTGTTTGCAGTCGCAGTAGTGCCCAAAAGAGGCGTGTTGTCCGGCAGGAAGCGAAGAATATTGACGATACGGCGGTAATCGGGCCGGAAATCATGCCCCCAGTCAGAAATACAGTGCGCCTCGTCGATGACCATCAAACCGATACGATCCGCAATGGGCTGCAGAATTGCTTCCATAAAATCGTCGTTTGCCAGTCGTTCTGGCGAGATCAACAAGCAATCCACCCGGTTGGCTAGTACGTCCTGGCGGGCCTGTTCCCATTGCTGAGTATTGGTGGAGTTGATGGTCACGGCATTTATGCCGATCCGCCGAGCGGCCTCAATCTGGTTGCGCATTAAAGCCAGCAATGGCGAGATGATGATGGTTGGACCTTGTCCTCGATCCCGCAGTATCCGGGTACTGATGAAGTAAACAGAGCTCTTGCCCCAGCCGGTACGTTGAACGACCAACATTTTCTGGCGTTGGTTGACCAAGGCATTGATCGCCTCCCACTGGCCGTCCCTGAACGTAGCAGTTTGATTATTGATGGCGACTTTTAACAGCTTCTCAGCATCGTCCCGTTGCATAAATTAATTCCTTTTCATTATTCCTTCCCAAGATATGGTTTCCTGGGGCAGGGGAGAGCTTTCATTACGATTAGGTGGAATTTCGCTACGCCACTTAGGAACTTGGGCTGTGGAATAGCCCTATGGGCGTGTTTCCTGACCTCACTGATTACAGATGCCAGGAGCAGGGCTGACATCAGTGGCTGCTAGTCATCGCCTACCGGGGTAGTGTCTCCATCGGGCACGATGGCTTTTTTCCCCAGCTTGATGAGCTTGAACGTCACGTCTGCGGTGGCTTCAAGGTAGGCGGGCTCGCTGTCATCGAACGACGCAGCCACGATACTTTGTACCCCCTCCAGCTTGTTAAGGCATTTGAACAGGGCTCGCTGGCTCTTTGTGGCCATGGAGTGCTGCCCGGGCTCATCAAACATCAGGAAGCCAGGGTGATTGCCCTTGACGGTTTCATGTGCAGAAGTTTCATAAATTGACAGGATGTAACTCCAGATCAGACGGACAAAATCGCTCGCACTAGATTCGGATCCTATGTTGGTGCTTTCGCGTGATGTGCTGCGAGTAGATGCCTTTTTAAGTTCGCTAAACTTGCTGTTTTGAATCTCTCTCAGCTCGATTTTTTCAAGCTCCGGAAGCAGGTTGTCAATGTTGAACTTAACGTCCTTAACTGGGGCACTTTGGTAGTCGAATTCGCCCACATAAGATCTGAAGAATTTTTCAAACAGATTGTACTTTTTCAAGTCATCATCGGTATATATGTCGCTTGGTAGTTTTGCTCGAGCGTCCTGGTTGATAGCGAACTGTTTAGCGATGTCTTCCAGCTGGACAAGGTGTTCATCAATGCGCTGCGAGAACTTTCCGATATCTTCAAGATTGATTTCAACCTGAAGCTGGAGGCGCATGTTTGCCTTGGAGACAACGGATGTCGTTGTCAGGTCAGATCTCAGAGCACGAAGCCTGCTCTTCGAATCGGAAATTTGCTTTGCGAAGTGTTCATTGGCAACTGCTACCTCCCGCATCGAACGTTCAATCGCAACATTATCACGCTCAAGCATAGTGATTTGCGACTTCAGGTAGTCAATGTTTGTTTCGATGTCCATGTGCGGCATTTGCTCGGATAGATCTATAAGGGATTCACCCACGCTTTGATAGCATGCCGGACAAACGTTCTTCGAAATATTGAGGTCGAGCGAGGCACCGTACTTGACCAGCTTATGAGTGGCCTCGTTCTTGATCAGCTCATCTTCGGCTTGCTTGATATGGTGAAGATTTGCATTTTTTGAGGCCCGGTGGAGTGTGAGGTCTCCAAGCGACGACTCATAAGCCACGGTCAACCGCTGCAGGTGCTCAGTTTCGGCATCGATAGCGCGGAGTGTTTCCGCAGGAGTCGTATCCTTCCACGCAGTTTCGTCCTTTTGAAGTTTGGTTAGGGTTTGCAGTTGCGCGTGCTTGTGTTCGCCCAGGGCAATGTTGTTACCGTTGGCCATCACCTTGAAAAGCTGGACGCTACGGGGGGCAAACTCCGTGACCGGAGACTTGGGAAGGTGAGCCACCTTCACAAGATTTTTGAGGGCGTCGCTATGAATGGATTTGGTAATGTCGGCCCAAAGGTTGTGAAGCATCAGAGCTTCGACATCGAGTCTGGCTTTCTCGGTCTCCAGTTCGAAGACATTGGTACCGACCAGGTAGTCAACGACCTTTATGCGCGCATCCCGAATGCCGAAGTAGGGCAGGTTGGCAATGTAGTCTGTCCAGCCCCGTTTTTGCTCGATGGCCATCGCTGCAAAGACGTATTGCAGGTACAGCTTTCTCGGGTTGCCATTTTTGTCTGGAACCGAAGGAAGATTAAGCCCAAGGAATTTTTCAAGGTAGGTGTAGTACCCATCATTGTAGATAGCGCTGCCGGGGTCATGAAGAAACAGAAACCGACCCTCAGCAGTCTGGTCTTCAGTGAGACCGGCACATTCCTGCACCTCGATGAGGCGAGTGTCGAAACCCTCATCTTTGATTTTGCGCGTTACCGTGATGGTCTTTCCAAGTGACTCCATTTCCATGGTGACCCAGGAACGGATGATATTGCAGCGCAGGCCATCATTGTCGACATAATCTTTCAGTACGTAAGTAAGCGCTTTGTCGTTTTGGGCCCCGAGGATCTGCTCCATGCCGAGCGCATAAAGAATGCTCTGCACAATGGTACTTTTGCCCGCAGAGTTCCGGCCACGAATAATGTTGAGGTTCCGGTTAAAAAACGCGAGAAAGCCGTAAGGGCCATCGTCTGTTTCGATAGAGATTCTGATGCCTTTGATGAACACGTTTTAGTCCCATTCCTTGGATACGGTCTTAACCATATCTTCCGTAATTTTTCTACCGATAGCGATGAGTGCAGCCTTTTCGTCTGTCATCACGGTGCCGTCAGACATTATCTTCTTAACCAACTCCCGCCCCTTGTCCGTGAGAATGAAACCGGTTTTGGTGGGCTCGATCAACTGGTCGCCGCAGGCCAGCTTCAGGGCAATCGAGAGTGCTGGGTCAAATCCCCATATTGGCAAGGTGATTTCACCCAACTCTGCTGCCAAAATCATGGTGTTCACGTGGCGCTGTTCTTTGATCGCCCAGTTCATCAAGTGGAGCTTCACTAAGCTGCACTTTCCTTTATAGCCCGTTCTGTCGAGTATGAGTAAGGCTTGGCATATCTTGTACATCGGCCTGAGGTCGACAAGTACCGGCATTGGACGTGATGTGAATTTTAAGGTTGCCATTTTTACCGGAAGTCCATTTGGCAGACAGCGAGCCAGCGTGCCACGGTTCTCTTGGCGATGTCGTCCGCCATGGTCGCATCAATACTCAATAGCTTGTCATCCTTGAGGTGTTGCGTGAGGCTCGTTCGTATCGTGCTGACCAGATTGTCAGGGTCGCCGGTGAGCTCATAACTCATTTCCTCAACTCTCTCCTCAAGCCCGTGCAATGTCCGCGCGACTAGCCAGTAGGTATGTGGGTGGGAGTTGTACAACTGGTGGAAGAATGGATCATGATCCAAAAAAGCACGTCGAGTCAGTTTGAGTAGCCCCTCGAAAGCAGTTTCACCTTTATCCCCGGCGCGCAACTTGGTTTTGCGCTCCAAATTGCCTTCGTAGTCTGTCTTTTCGTCGTTCAGTTCCGGGATCTTCGGTGTTTCGCGGGCGATCGTGATTGGCGCACCCTCAATTTGGCGCACCTCATTAATCTCGTTCATGTAGTAGCCCGCGTCGTGCACATAAACGGTGAATTCTTCGTGCAAGTGCGGCAGGCCCCAGTCGCGCACCTCGTTTTGCTTTTTGACCGCGTGCACGATGAGATCTTTGTTAATGACGTCAGGTGTAATGAGATACCAGTTTTTTATTCGTGTATCGCCGAGTATCGATTGAAGACCGGTTGCATAATTTCTCAAGCTGTTCAGGTCGTTTGTTATTTTTGTGCGCTGATGAGCATAGAGCTCTTTGCGCTCATAGTGAAAGTCTGGGCAGTAGCATTGAAACGCATGACCGGTTTCTCGGGTAAATCCCTCAATGCCGAAATCACCACCTGAGGCCGGAACATGCTGATAACCCTCAGCAGTATACTTTTTTTTAAGAACGAGCTGCATCAGTGCTTCCCAACTCGGCCCGTTGAATGCCCCAATCGATGTGTTAATCAAAACTAGACCGCCCCGCCTTTTACCGGTTAATCCATTCCGAGATTGAGCTGTCGCGCGCCGTCCCGGTGTCGCTAAATTGCACTCGACGCTATCAAAATGCTGGCACAGGGTCTAGCATGCGCTCGATTTAGCAGATTATTAATACTGTTTATAAATACAGTTTTTATCGTGCAATGAACTGAAGCACATCGTGGGCAGCTGCAACACCGTTGCTGATGCCAGGCCGGGTTTGCACTTTACGTATGTCAATGAACGGAATGCTATGGCTGTTTACGTTTGCCGCGAATGTGTGACCGAGCGTTACTTGCAGGACGCACTGGATTTTCAAGTGGAAGCCCAATGCAATTTTTGCGGACGAGAACTGGACGTTGTAGAGCTGGACGAATTGGTTAACCACTGCGAGGCCGCGCTTCATGCCAGCTTCCGCTATGTCCATCAGCCTGACTCGGTACTGATCTATGATCGCGAGCCCTTCGGAGAGCACCTACACCAAGTCCTGGACAAGATGCTGAAATGCTCCGATGACCTGGTGGTGGCCATTGCCGAGGCACGTCCCGAGGCGTGGAGTGACTGGGATGACGATGATCCCTTTTTCAACGAGGGCATTTCCCCAACCTCCGAGATGTCTTCAGCCTGGGCGGAGATGGAACGCAGTTTGCGCGACGAAGCCAGGTTCGTGAACCCCACAGCGGCTCGCGTGCTTGAGGAGGTATTCGGCGGGATTGAGCAGCTCCAGATAGAAGGCTCGGCGTCTATTTTGACGATTGGCCCGGGGCTTTCGACCGATCGCTTCAAGCGGGCCCGAGTCTTCTCCAACGATGATGCCGTGGCCGGACGCGCTGTCGCATCCTGAGCGTTCCCTGGGCGCTCCTCCTCCAGGAGTAGGTGGTGCGGGTCGGATGAATGCCAGGGGCGTATCTGTATTTTATGGCGCGACCAATGTCCAGACGGCCATTGCTGAAGTTCGCCCGCCGGTGGGAAGCCTGGTGGTGTCAGCCACGTTCAGGGCGACCCGTGAGCTTCGCCTGCTGAACCTCGGCGCCTTGAACGATATCTGTCCGAATCAGGCACTGAGCTATTTTCAGCCGGAGCGCATGGAGCAGGGGCAGCGCTGTGCTTTTCCGGCAGCGTTACGCGAGCAGTTGTTGTTGCCGGTGATGCCTGAAATGGTTGACCAGGGTTATCTCATTACCCAAGCGATAGCTGATTTCTTGTCTACCCACCCGAAGCTGAACCTGGACGGCATCCTGTTTCCATCGATTCAGGTGTCCCAACATGGCGACCCCCCAGCAGGGCACAACGTGATCCTCTTCACCAAAGCGTCAGGAATGCATCGGTGTGAAGAAGCCTATGCGGCAGGTCTGGTGAGTCTCTGGGACTCTACCGAAGATGGCACCTTCTTTACCCCCCCGAGTTCTGGCCACGGAAAGATCAGCCCGACGGGGCAGTGGATGGCCTCAATCCGGGGCATACAACCCAAGCGCTACCCGCCGGCGATTGAGCTCATTCGTAGCGAGATTTCCATCCATCAGGTGAAGGGCGTGCTCTCCGATACGAAGGACACGGAAGTCGATTATCACGGCGACTCGGCTCGGTGCCACTTGAAGGGCTTCTGAGGGGAAATTGAACAGTTGTCAGATGGCCTCGAACCTATGAAAGCGCATCAAGAAACAGTCCATTGGGCAATACCTGTCGACTATCCGATCGATGATTTGGAGCGGGTCATCCCGATGCTTCAGGAAACCGATTTTCTGCTGCCGAGCTTCAAGCCGCCGTAGCTTGGTCTGTACCATCCGGTCGGTTACGTCTGGGCCCAGGGGAGGGCGTGAGTACGATCATCTTGCCGGATCGCAATGTCGCGTCCCGCATCGCTCAGTTGGCCCAAGGCAAAAAGACCGTAAACGACAAGCAGCTCAGGCCCTGTGCCGCACTGCTGTCCTTTGCACATCTGCTTGGGATCCAGTTCGAACCGGGTATAGCGTTCCATGAGCTCGCCCATCGCGCCGGCAATGCCGAAGCTGAGCAAGAACTCGGCTGGTTCAGGGCTGCCGACAATGCTCCGCCCCAGGACATGTTGAATGTGGCACTGGGTCGATGCGACGGAGTTTCGCGTACCTACGCGTCTTGCGCGGTGCAAATGCCCGACATGGCCAAGGCACTGAAACGATGGAACAGGAACTACATTGCTGCGTTGAAAGTCTTGGAGCTCGATGTGGCCAAGGGTAAAGCGCTCGACAAAATGCTTCACCTCCTGGATTGGATGGGCAGCAGCCTCATCTTCGCCGGGCCTGCAGTCATGCTCGCCTGCGTCTACCTTGGAACACACTCGCCGTCGCGTAAGAACGTGTTCAAGGACAAGAACTCAAAAGACCGTGCTGCTGCGATAGCGGGCGTGAAGAACGCGGCTTGGGACATCACCCACCTGAGCGACTTCATTCGCCTGGTCAATAAAGACCCACACCGCACAGAAGCACAGTATCTGTTCGCGAGCTTCGACACCCACCTCAGGCTGGCGACCAAGCTGCTGCTTGAGATCTCCAAGCTTGGTTACGGGGTCGACCAGATTGCAGGGCAGCTCACGCAGTGGTGGTCGGAGAAGGACGCGATGCGCATTGCTCACGAGATCAAGGCCCATCTGGATCGCATCAACAGCCCCTCGCATGTTCCCAAGACATCCGACGATCCGGACTTCATTCCCAAGATGATCGAGGCGGGCGAGCAGCGGCTGATCGCGCTTTGAATTTTTCCGCCACTGGCTGAAGTTGCTGGCTGAAGCTCGCGGCGTGAATAGTGATGCGTGAATCAGAGAGGGGTGCAAATGTACTCTTGCCGTTCATCCAGCACTTGTCGCTTTACGAGCTGATGAGAGACGCGGGAGTTGCGCAGAAACCCAAGAAGGTGTCTGTGAGTCGACGCCGGATTTGGCACCTGCGCTGTATTTGGTACTTGAGATAAATTATAGCTAAATCAAAATGTTGAGCTATTATTCGATGCCAAAGAGCGCGCTAAGGAAAATTGCGGATTTTCGTCATGCCCACCCATTTTTGCGGGCTCCTTGGCACTCAAAATCGTCTCTACCCCGCATCTTTCCTGGAGGTGCCAAAGACGGCGCTTCGAGGTGCCAAATCCACCGCCTCCTCACATGGCACCGCAAGTCTCCCCGGTGAAGGCTTCTCTGCGTGTGGTTTCTCGGACTAAACACCTAGCTCTTCTTTAATGCCTACAATCTAGCCGAGCGGCGGCATGATGCTTGGGCCTGCACCTGCTTTAGTTCTTTTGGGGCATGGGGTCAGCGGCGAGCGATATATTCGCCGGACAGCCGGCGCGAATTACATAGGAGGCGACGTGGCTATCAAAGCAGTTTTTGTGGGTATCAACTAACACCTCGCCCCCTCAATCCCGGAGCTGAGCGGGGCCCGGCGCGACGCGACGGCGTTGTGGGCCTTGTTCACCGACACCGTTCAAGGCCTGGTTGGTCGACTTCTTGTCGATGAGGCTGCCACGCATGCAGAGGTGTCGCAGGCCATCCTTGGAACGCTGTCGGCCGCAGGTCAGGAAGACGTCGTGGTCATCACATTTGCTGGCCATGGTTCTCCCGACGGTAATCTGGTCCTGTACGACACCAGTGCAGCCGATCTATCCGGTTCTGGCTTGTCAATGGCGGGCCTGGCCGAAATGATTGTTTCCGGCGAGGTAGTCCAACGTTTGCTGGAAAGCTGCTAGAGTCAGCATCAACTGCGAGTCTTCCGATCCGGTCTCAATCACAACGCGATTTGCATCAACGGTCGTGATACGGAAACGGGCGCTACGCGACGGTGTTTGCAGTTCCTTGCCTTGCGGGCGGCTGATCAATGCCCAGAAAGTGTTGTCGACTTGAATGATGTGCTGCATGGGATAATTCCTTCGTTGCTGAACGGACGCTAGCTTTAACGTGAAGCGACTTATGGAATCTTGATACCCAACGCATTCAACGATGGCGTATCCATCCGGCCATTCACGGTCAGCCCACTGTCCATCTGAAAGGCCATCAACGCACCACGTGTCGCCTTACCCATCACCCCATCAATGTTGCCTTGATAATACTGGCGCACCATCAGCGCAGTCTGCACACGTGCAACCAGATTGCTTTTCTGCTCATTGGTCGCGCGGCCCTTTGAAGTACTCGAGCTTGTCCCGCTGGTAGTGCCAGACGACTGATAAAAGCTATTGCTGTTTGAGGTGCTGCTCGAAGCACTCGGCGCGCTGTAACTCCGGGTATTGAGGGCGGGTGGGCTGTAGTAGCGAGGTGCGCTATAACCACCCGAGCCGCTGTAGTGAGAACTATGCGAACTGTGGGATCGGTGTGAACTATGCGAACGATGTGCCGCATAGATGTTGACGGTGCCTGGCGCATTGAGCGTATCGGCAAATACTGGGGGCTGTAGTTTGTCGTTGGGTTGCCAGTTCGCATCGGCGAGCGAGAAATGGCCCGCCTGTGCCAGGGTGGTACCTGCCATTGGCAGCAAACTGATCCCACTGATCAGGACTTTCCAGCGATCGAGCAATTTCACTGTGCACTCCTTGCATAGGCGCTAAAGGCCTCGGTCGATAATAGTTGTACGCCGCGGCTCTGCCAGCGGTCGGTGTGGGATTTGAAGAAGCCAGAGCAATGTTTGACGGCAGCGCATTGCTGGCAGGTATCGATGAACAGGCTCTTCCAGTCCGAGATGCTCTGACGGGCGAAACGCGAGAGGTGGGCGGGGATCAGGCACAGGGGCAAGTTGTAGATCGAAACCGGCACTCCGCGGTTGAACAGGAAATACACGGCCTGGCTCAACAACTCCTGATAGTCCAGCGGGTCAATCCACAGTTCTTCGTAGTTCTTCCTCGCCAGGCCGGTACTTTCGATACCCATCAGCGCAACATGCCGCACGAAGGGCAGGTTTCTGAATACATAGTGGGCGAGCTCTGGCAAGCGTGGTGTGGTCAGACGATTGAGCACAACGCGAATTTCGATGATCTGGTTGGCGCGCGCCAGGTTGTAAAGACCTTGCAGGGTTTCGCTGAACGCGCCTGGAGCTTGGACCACATGGTCATGGTCTTCGGCATTGTCGGCATACAGCGGGATGCCCCAGCTCAACTGAGGGTGGCCGATGGCAGAGAGCGCTGCGATCCAGCTCGGGTCCTGGAACAGACGCCCGTTGCTGAGTACATGAATGGATTTCTGTGGCAAAACGGCTTTGCACTTGGCCAGGATTTCCAGCAGCCCGTCGCGATAAAGCGTTGGTTCTCCACCGCTGATTCCCAGATTTTCTTCGCCCGGGTCCATCAGGTCAATCAGCCGTAGGTTCTCTTCGATGTGCCAGTGGTCATCGATATTTTTGGGCGGCTGCGAGCACATCAGGCAGAGGCTGTTGCAACGATCGGTCATGAACAGCAGGTTGCTGTCTGAGCCTCGCCGATAGAGCACTCGCACCAACGCGTTGCCTGGTGTAATGGCAATGATATCGCCGGGCTGCACGACATCCGCATCTTTAGGGGTGTGCAGGTGTGGTCGCGCGCTATCGAAGTAGCCGATCAATGGCTCCGGGGTCAAAAATCCAGCGACTGGTAATGAGAGCAGATGCGGGTTCCGTAGCCGCTCTTCGTTTGGCAGCCAAAGCAGCAGGTCACCGAACTCAGCACTTCCGGCACAAACAGCCAGGCCTTGTTCGATAAACTCATCCACAGAGATGACTTTGAGCAGTCTCGACTCATTCAGATGGTTGATTTCGAAGTGGGTATCTTTGCGTAGCATCACCATCAACCCCTGTAACCCGGGAATCGAACATCGCTGTAGGAACGCCTGTTCAACCAGGACAGCAGCACCCTCTGGACGTCGTCGTCACCATCGCGCAACAGGCCGAATAAATGCTTCAGCAGCCCCATGTTCTTCTTGCAGAAGCTGCTGAACACCCGGTGTCCGATCGGATCGCCTTGGCGCGCATAGTGTTCAATCGGGTCTGCTCCGCAGTAGGGAACCAATGCGCAGTCCGAACAACCAGGCAGTGACTCTGCAACACCACTTGCAAGCAATGCCTCCATGACGGGCGATGCCAGCAATTCAGGCAAGGGTTGCTGGACGGTGCCGAGTCTCAAGCCGCTTTCGCCCATCTCCAACAACATTCGGGCTTCGTCCGAGGGATAGACGTAACCGTCATAGTTGTAAACAAGCGCAGCGGTACCGGCACCGGCGGGGGAGCGCAAGTCTACGTAACCGGAGGAGAAAGGCGTGAGTACGTTCTTCAACAACAGGCTCGTATAACTCTCCGACAGGTACACGCCTTGCTTGTTGATATCCAGCAAGTAAGCCAATGCTTTCTGGTAGAAGGCAAGGTATCGCTCAATCGAGTAATCAAGGCGGCGGGTACTCTTAGTGGCGAACCCATAAGGGCTGAGCGGCCGAAGCGAGATGCTGGAGAAGCCTTGGTTTACATACTCATCAATTATCGCTTCAGGGTGTTCGAGGCTTCTCGAGGTGAGTGTGGTTAGCGCTGAAACCGCATCATGGCCAAGACGTTCACGGATCCACTGGATGCCTTTTACAGTGCGCTCGTGGGAGTCCCGCGTCGGGGTAGGACGGTTGACATTATGTAAGAGCGCCGGTCCATCGAGAGAGGTAGAAAACTGGATGTGATGCTGTTCTGCGAAGTTGAGTATTTCTTCCGTGAGGTGGTGCAGCGTGGTGGTGATGACGAACTGGATATCTCGCTGCTCGACCACGTTCCGTTCTACTACCCATTCGACAATCTGGCGCACGCGTTCGAAGCCCAGAAGTGGTTCGCCACCTTGAAATTCCACGGTCAGGGCGCGAGCATTCGATTCGAACAGGCGATCGACCGCAGCGTGTGCATCCGCTTCCGACATGTCGTGGCCGGATCCGCCCAGAGGGGCCCGCGACACCTGACAGTACTGACAGGTATGGTTACAGCGCAATGTAACCACGAACAAGTGCAGGGCAGGGCCCTGAAAAAGGAAGTCCTTGCGGCTGCGATACTGCGCGGCCATTTCGGGTAAAGGGTCGTGACGGCCTTGTTCGTAGATGAAGTGGCGAGCCAGCAGGTCTTTGTAAAAAGGCGTGCCTGCTTCAACGTTGAAGTAACTGAGGGCTCGCAACTGCTCGTCGCTCACGTGCATGTACTCACCCGTATCGGAAGTGAGCAGAATGTCACGGTCATGCCCCGTGTTCATGCGCATGAATCGAAAAGGCAGCAAGCGGTAGTGCTTGGCGTCGGATGCAATCAGTGTCACTGCAAATTCCCAGATCCAGCGAGCGCGGCTCGGGCCAGAACTTCGCGCAACCCAACTGTTTCGCGGTTGATGTGATCGCGCAGGGCGAAGTCGTTTAGATGTTGGAGAATCAGCGAGTTTGCCTGCTCCGAAGAAAGCGTCAGCGTTGTCTCTGCCGGGAAGGCCGTCAGATGAATCTGACTGGCTTCGATAGCTACTTGGATCGCGACGATATCGGCCAAGGAGTAAGCGGCACGTTGCACCACACTGAGAGGGTAGGCTGCGCTGTCAACTTTCAGCGTGACTGGCCATGTCATCGGAACCGGTCCTTAAAATCCGTTGGAAACGTGTGGATTTTGCCGGTTAATGAGGCATTGTGCTATTACAATTTTTACGCTTGTGCATTTGTCCGAGCGTGGCGGTTCCTGCGCTCGCCCGCGGCTCTGCCATCGACAACGGGTAGCGCAGGATACCGTCCGACAACTGCGGCGCCGCCCAGCGGGCATTACAAATGCCGAATGGATTAGATAAACCACCTGCCAGTCAAGCCTTAGAGGCTGTCCGGGTCGCCAAAAAACATCTGAATCCGCGACCGCAACCAACGCTCCCCCGGATCGTTATCCTGTGATCCACGCCAAGCCATATGCAGCTCAAACGTACGCGTCGGTAGCGGCGGATCCTCCGCCCGCACGCCGCCGGCAGCCGTCAGTGCATCAGCGGTGTAATCCGGCACGGTCGCAACAATGTCAGTGCCCGCGAGTAACGTGCTCAACCCATTGAACTGCGGCACGGCCAGCACCACGTGGCGCTTACGCCCGAGTTTCTCCAGCTCTTCATCAATAAAGCCACTGAGGTCACCGGCGAACGACACCAGCGCATGCGGACGTGCGCAGTAGTCATCCAGACTCAGCGGCCCTGGCACGGAGTCGGCGCGCAGCAGTTTCGGCTGGCTGCGCCGCAGCACCTTGCGCTTGGCGTTGGCCGGCAGGTCGGTGGTGTAGCTGACGCCGATGGAGATTTCGCCGGAGGCCAGCAGGCCCGGCATCAATATGTAGTTGACCCGACGCACGACGAGGACAATGCCCGGTGCTTCGGCGCGCAGGCGTTTGAGCAGCATCGGCAGCAGGGCGAATTCGACGTCGTCGGACAGGCCGATGCGAAACACCGAAGTGCTGGTGGCCGGGTCGAATTCCGCCGCGCGGCTGACAGCTGTTGAAATCGAGTCGAGCGCCGGGGAGAGCAGGGCGAAGATTTCCACCGCGCGGGCGGACGGTTCCATGCTGCGTCCGGTGCGCACGAACAACGGGTCATCGAACAGGCTGCGCAGGCGCGAGAGCGCCGCACTGATCGCCGGCTGGCCAAGAAACAGCTTCTCGGCGGCGCGGGTCACGCTGCGTTCGTGCATCAATGTTTCGAATACGATCAACAGGTTCAGGTCGACACGACGCAGGTCATTACGATTCATCTGGAGTCCTGGCAGAGTCATCAAGCTTGACGAGAGCGACCATATGAGAACAATGGCCGGCATGAATATTACGGGGAAAGGCTGGTACTCTGCACCGCTAAATTCAGCTTTACCGGGCCGGTTGCGGTATTTTTTCATCGATTTTGCCAATGCCGTTCATACTGCGGAATCAATGACAGGCATGTCGACTATTAATAGCCACTGATAGTCTTGGGTCAAAAGCCCAGATAGAGTTCAGGGCATTAGAGGTTACTTTGACGAGGTTTGCGATGTCCCGCACGATCCGTTTTCACAAGTTTGGTCCGGCCGAGGTGCTCAAATGCGAAGAGCATGCGGCCGCTCAGCCAGGTCCTGGCGAAGTGCAGGTGCGTGTCGAGGCGATCGGCATCAGCTGGTACGACATTCTCTGGCGTCAGAACCTGGCCTCGTCCCAGGCACGCCTGCCGTCCGGTCTCGGCCATGAAATGGCCGGTGTGGTGACCGCCGTCGGTGACGGTGTGGATGATCTGTCGGTGGGCGACAAGGTGGCCAGTTTTCCGGCCGAAAGCCCGAACGACTACCCGGTGTATGGCGAGCAGATCGTGCTGCCACGCACCGCGCTGACCCGCTATCCGGATGTGCTCAGCCCGGTCGAAGCCAGCGTGCATTACACACCGCTGTTGATCGCCTATTTCGCCTATGCCGATCTGGCGCGGGTCAAACCCGGGCAGTTTGCCCTGGTCACTGATGCCAGCCATTGCGCCGGTCCTTCCTTTGTCCAGCTGGGCAAGGCCATGGGTGTACGGGTGATTGCCGCGACGAAAACCTCAGAGGAACGTGAATACCTGCTGTCCCTGGGCGCCGAGAAAGTCATTGTTACCGAGGAAGAAGATCTGTTGATGCGAATCAACAAGATCACTGACAACCGTGGTGTCGATGTGGTGTTCGACGGTCTTGGTGGTCCGCAGATGTCGTTGCTCGGCGATGTGCTCGCACCGCGTGGCAGCCTCGTTCTGTATGGCCTGCAAGGCGGGAACCAGACACCTTTCCCGGCCTGCGCGGCGTTCCAGAAGAACATCCAGTTCTTCGTGCACTGTATCGGTAATTTCACCGGTAAACCCGAGTTGGGCATTGTTCAGGATCACGTCGCCTTGCAACGTGCCCTGCGTGATATCAATCAGTTGACGGCTGACCGCGTGCTGCTGCCACTCAAGACTCGGGTCTTCCCGTTCAACGATTTCGTCGAAGCACATCGCTACATGGACGAATGCCCATGCCGTGAACGGGTCGCCCTGCAGGTCGAACCCGCGTAATTCCCTCCGAACAGAGTCCGTGACCCCCACGGACTCTTGCGTTTTACCCCTCGCAAATAATCAGACATACCGAGCATGGTGCGTGGCCGGTTGTACATCTGAACCGGTTTTTGTCTGCCATCTGTATCTTCTAATCGTCATATAAGCCCTGATAATTGAATGATTACTTTCATCTCAAGGAATGAGCCATGTCTGTGCATTCTGTTTTCCGTTGCGCGTTTAATATGTTCTCTCGTGGGCGATATACCGATTTCTGTTTAATGGCCGTAGGTTATTTCCTATTGTCGTTCTGCTTTTCTTGTACTCAATATTCGTGGGACGCTGTAAGAAGTTTCCTCAGATATTTTTGTGCCCGGAAAAACTCAATGGTGGCGGGGGTTTGCGTCACCTAGGGTGGTGGCTCTACCGACTTCTTCGCGTCAAGTGTTTCAAATAACTACAAAACCATAAGTGTTAGTATTTGATCGTCTATTACTTATTGATGAATTTATTGCGCCAGCGTCATCGCTGATGCGCGATATGAATTTTTTACGCCGGGTAAAGTACTGATGAGCACGATCCATGATCAGGCAATGAACTATGTCTACCAGCAGGTATTGCAGCGTCTGTTGAGTTTCTTTTCCAGAGCCGAACGGACAGCGCTGCAATTGCTGATTCAACGGCTGGTGGTCGCCGCCGGAGGAATGGAGCGCATGGGTGACTACAAGGTCATGGTGACACCGTCCGGTACCCGTGACAGTTGCTACACCCTGGCGCTGCTGCGCGCCGCGCAGCTGAGTATCGCCGGCCGCGCACCGGCCACTTTTCAGTTGCGTGTGGCCATGTTGCGCAGGAGCGAATCGGGGGCGGCATCCAGCAATATGCACCGCAGTTTCGCTGCCCTGTTCCTGTATGACGACCCGCGTGTCGAGTTGCTGATGGTGGATCATCGTCACGTGTTGCCATTCGATCACCTGGCGCCACCTGACAAGGACAGTACGCAAGCCAATCGCACCAACCTGCTGATGATGGGGCATCGACGGGCCAGGGACGAGAAGCTCGAGTTGTGGGACGACGCCTGCCTGGCCTGGGCGGAGTTTTGCGGGCAGATCGCTCGCTGGGGCAACGGTGTTGATGCCTGGGTGGCGAGTGAGTCGTTGCGACGCCAGAAACAATTCATCGACAACCTCGATCGTGCGGTGCAAAAGGCAGGCATCGGTGCGCTACCGCCAAATACTGGGACATTCGATGAATTGTTCGCCCTGCTCGACGGGCTGGGAGGGGACTTGTACCGCGGTTTTTACGCCGAAGCCGAACGGTTGTGCTGGCGTCCCGAGGACAGTTTCGAGTCCTGCCGCCGCACCACGTTTGTCGACATTCACGACATGGCGGTGGGCAACCTGGAAGAGCGCTGGCCGCTGCTCAGCGAGTTTCTCGGGTTCCAGGCCGAGGAATGGGTGTTCCACCAGGGTGGGGGCGAATACGCCGACCCGTTGATCGAGGCCCATTTGCGCGGGCTGGAGGCCGAGTTCGTCGATGGCCGCAGCTATGAAGCCGGGTTTTCGCAACATGTTCAGCACATGCTGGTGACGATGCAGCAGCAACGGGTTCCGGAAGCGGTATGCGAGCAGATGATTGCCCGATTGGGGCAGCCACCAGCGCTTGATGAGTTGCGCGAGTCGGCGGCGAACTGCATTCAAACGACGTACGGCTTGAATGAAACCCAATGGGTCTGCCTGTTGTTCTCGCCTTTTATCAACCGTGGAGCCAGCCTCGAACGGTTCCTGCGCAGCTGTCATCCCGGCATGTTGGTGGCGATGCCCGATCTGCATCGGGCCATGCAGGGGCTGCACGGCCCGGAGCAAGTGCTGCAGTGGATGACGGATGTCAGCGGATTGCCGGTCAGGCTGATCTGTCGTCTCTACGCCATGGAGTCATTGCCGGTGCGCGGGGCAGGTCTGCACGCAACGGATACCGCACTGCAAACTGCAGGACACGATGGCATCGACGCCAGTATGGGTGACCGGTCAGCGGAACGTTGAGGTGAGTGATCAACTTTTCGCCGCATCGGTGTCAATGGTATTGGGCTCATGAAAGCAGCACGGGAGTCGGGTTTCGCTTATCAGGCCGTCTATCGCTACTTGATACGACTGATCGCGGATTCGGCCGAAGCAGGCAACCTCAGGCTGCCGTCACTGCGGCAGTTGGCAGATCGCCTGAACGTATCGATCTCGACCATTCAATACGCGTATTCGCTGCTGGAGAAAGAAGGGCGGGTCTATTCCGTCGCCAAGTCCGGGTACTACGCCCAAGCGGTTGTCGGGCTGACACCTCAGGCCGTTGGCAACGATCTGCTTGAGGCGCTTTACGTCAATGCGCGACGCCCGGGGATGCGCTTGTTGAGCGCAGAAGATCCGGTTTCAGTGCAATCGCTGGACAGTCCATTGCTGTTGCTGGAGCGCGAACTGCTGCGTCAGTACCCCCGCAAGCCGCCGTTGCTCGATCAGCCCTGCGGTGAGCTGGAGCTGCGCGCCGTCCTCGCGGCTCGCTACACCACCTCGCCGAGACAGTGCTGGCACGCCGAGGATGTCTATATCGGTGCGGATTTGCGCGGAGTACTGGAGATCCTGGTGGCTGTTCTGCAGCTCAAACACGCCACCATTCTGGTCGAGTCGCCCTGTGACTGGGTGATATTGCGATTGCTGCAGGCGGCAGAGGTGCGGGTGATCGAACTGCCGTTGCAGGCCTGTGGAGGGCTGGAACCGCAACGCCTGGAAGCACTGCTCAACACTGAAAACGTACGGTTGATTCTGCTGTCTTCGGGCTTGTCCATGCCGCGCGGTACACAGGCTCCTGCGGAAAACCGCAACATCATCGCCAGCATGCTTGCCGAACGTGGCACCTGGGTGCTGGAAAACGATTGCTACGGCGAGCTGGTTGAGGCCTTGGACGGCGAGCGTTTGCGTGATCGGCTGGATCCCGACCGGCTGTTGATCTTCTCTACATTCGAGAAAACCATCGGCATCGAGGCGCCTTACGGGTTCGTACTGTCGCGCCAATGGAAAAGCGAACTGTTGCGGCATTTTCTGATGCGCTCGTTCCGACTGTCACCCATCCGCCAGAAGGCGATTGCCCGACTGTACGCAAACGGTCGGGTTGATCAGCATCTGAATGTGCTGCGCCGGCTGCTCAAGGAGCGTCGAACCCCGATGATCCACTTGCTGCGCGAGCGCTTGGGTGATGCGCTGCAGGTTGTCGAGCCGCAGGGCGGTGCGACGGTCTGGGTGCGGGCGCTGCGTCCGGTGGAGATGCGCGATGTGTTTCAGCGCCTGCTCAGGCAACAGGTATTGATCGCGCCGGGCGAACTGTTCAGCTTGCAGGGATTGCACCGTCGTCATCTGCGCCTGAACCTGCTGGATCATGGCGAAACCGGGTTGGCCGGAGCGATCGCCTTGTTGGGTGATGCACTGCGGCTGGCACCGCTTGAATGAACGTTGAAATCTGTCGGATAGATCCCGTCGCGCTGCGGTCAAACTGCCAGTAAACTGCGCTGTATTTCCTGAACCACTCTATTTCAGAGGTTTTGCATGACTATCAGTCCTTTTGCGGGCAAACCGGCACCGGCAGAATTGTTGGTCGATATCCCGCGACTGGTAACGGCTTATTACACCGGCCAACCGGACGCTTCGATTTCCACCCAGCGTGTGGCGTTTGGTACTTCCGGTCACCGCGGCAGCTCTTTCGATCTGAGTTTCAATGAATGGCACGTTCTGGCAATCAGCCAGGCGATCTGCCTGTACCGCGAAGCCCAGGGCATCGATGGCCCGTTGTTCGTCGGTATCGACACCCATGCGCTGTCGACCCCGGCCGGCGCCAGTGCGCTGGAGGTGCTTGCGGCCAATGGCGTGACCGTGATGATCGCCGAAGGTGACGAATACACGCCGACACCTGCGGTTTCACATGCAATTCTCTGCTACAACCGTGGCCGCACCTCGGGCCTGGCCGATGGCATCGTGATTACGCCGTCGCACAACCCGCCACAAAGCGGGGGTTACAAATACAACCCTACCAACGGCGGCCCGGCCGATACCCACATCACCAAGTGGATCGAAGCCAAGGCCAACGAACTGCTGGCCAACAAACTGGCAGGTGTCAAACGCATCAGCTACGAGCAGGCGCTCAAGGCCAGTACCACCCACCGTCATGACTATCTGAACACTTACGTCGCTGACCTGATCAATGTGATCGACTTCGATGCCATCCGTGATGCCAAGCTGCGTCTGGGCGTAGACCCGTTGGGCGGAGCAGGGGTGCGCTACTGGTCGGCGATTGCCGAGCATTACCGTCTCGATCTGGATGTGGTGAACAAGCAGGTCGATCCGACTTTCCGCTTCATGACGGTCGACTGGGATGGGCAGATTCGCATGGACCCGTCGTCCAGCCATGCCATGCAAGGTTTGATCGGCCTCAAGGAACGTTACGACGTGGCCTTCGCCTGCGACCCGGATCACGATCGTCATGGCATCGTCACCCCGTCGGGTGGTCTGCTGGCACCGAACAACTATCTGGCGGTGTCCATCGACTATTTGTTCCAGAACCGTCCGCAATGGCGCGCCGACGCCGCTGTGGGTAAAACCGTGGTCAGCAGTGGCCTGATCGATCGCGTGGCCAAGCGCCTGGGGCGTCGTCTGTACGAAGTGCCGGTCGGTTTCAAATGGTTTGCCGATGGCCTGTTCGATGGCTCGCTGGGTTTTGGTGGCGAGGAGAGTGCTGGCGCTTCGTTCCTGCGCAAGGATGGCGGCGTCTGGAGCACCGACAAGGACGGTCTGATTCCGGCGTTGCTGGCGGCCGAAATGACCGCGCGTACCGGCCGTGATCCAAGCCAGGCCTATCGCGCCCTGACCGATGAACTCGGCGAACCTTTCTCGGTGCGCGTCGATGCCAAAGCCAACCCTGAGCAGAAAGCCCTGCTGAGCAAGCTGTCGCCGGAGCAAGTGACGTCGACCGAGCTGGCAGGCGAGAAGATTCAGAGCATTCTCAGCCATGCGCCGGGCAACGATCAGGCCATTGGTGGTCTGAAGGTGATGACCGAAAACGGCTGGTTCGCCGCGCGTCCTTCGGGCACCGAAGACATCTACAAGATCTACGCCGAAAGCTTCATTGGCGACGACCACCTCAAGCAACTGGTGGCTGAAGCGCAAACCCTGGTGGATGGTGCTATTTCTACGAAATAGTACTAATCACCGAAAAACTGTGGCGAGGGAGCTTGCTCCCGCTCGGCTGCGAAGCAGTCGCAAAAACAGGGACGCTTCGCGCCCCGGCGGGAGCAAGCTCCCTTGCCACAAGGTTGGCGGCCGTTAAATCACGTGTAAAAAGGGTGACCCAATTGGTCACCCTTTTTCATACCCGCAATCTAAGCCAGATCCACCAAGACGATTTCGCTGTCTTCCAGCGCCGTCACCGTGAGCACCGACTCATGCTCGACGGCAACGCCATCGCGAGCTTGTGCGCGCAAGCCATTGACTTCAATCACGCCCGTAGCGGGCACCAGATAGGCTCGGCGTCCCGTATCCAGCTGATATTCAGCAGTTTCGCCAGCCTTGAGGTTGGCCGCGACCAACCGCGCATCGCCGCGAATGCGCAGGCTTTGGTCGTCCCCATCCTTGCCGCTGGCCAGGGTCACGAAGCCTTCGCGCTGACCTTTGGGGAATGGTTTGGCACCCCATGAGGGCGGCGCGCCGGTTTCGGTTGGCAGAATCCAGATCTGGAAAATTCGGGTCTCTTTGTCTTCCAGGTTGTACTCGCTGTGAGCGATGCCGGTACCGGCGCTCATGACCTGCACGTCGCCGGCTTCAGTGCGTCCCTTGTTGCCAAGGTTGTCCTGGTGGGTAATCGCACCTTCACGCACGTAGGTGATGATTTCCATGTCGCGGTGCGGGTGCAGCGGGAATCCGGTGCCGGCGGCGATCACGTCATCGTTCCACACCCGCAGATTGCCCCAGTTCATGCGCTGCGGGTCGTAGTATTCGGCGAACGAAAAGTGGTGATGGGCATCCAACCAGCCGTGATGAGCGCCGCCCAGCGAGTTGAAAGGTCTGAGTTCAAGCATGATCGTCTCCTCAAAAGGTTCGTCATGGGGCGTAACGCCAGAGCCACGAAGCGAGACCGTCGGTTAATGACGGGCATCATCCATCAGTCAACCATCGAGAAAAAGCGTAAAAAGTGCGGCATTCTCATCGAATTCGTTGATGGGAAACCGGCTCGGAACGATCTCACCCAACTTTCAGTTCATCGCCTAAACCAATGACCTGTAAGCATTTCGCTAGAACTCACGGGCAAATACGGCCACCATAGCCGCAACAGCCTTACACACTGGAGCTCCTCAGCGTGGCGCAACACACTCCCGATCTTCCACCCGAACTTCGTCCATTGGCCGAAATGCCTTGGTTCAAGCGGCTGGCCGCGCGCTTCTTCGGCCATGGCCTGACGCGTTTGCGCGCCCAGCACCGTGCCTCTTGGCTACACGGCCAGGCTGACGGTTTTCGCAGCGGCCACACTGCGGGTGTGGAGTACGGTTTCAAGGAGGGAAAACTTGAAGGGCTGGAGGAAGGTCGCCAGGTTCTATTGATTCGTGACAGTCGCAGCACCGAGCATCGTCCGCCGAACGTCGACAACCATTTGTTCGACGACTGGCGTTTGCCACTCAGCGCCGAGCTGAAGAAACGCATGAAAGCCGACGTAGCGCGCCTGCTGCCCGCGCATGCCCAGCCAAGCCTCGCACAATGGAAGATGATCTTCAGCGACACTCCCTCGACTTCGGTGATCGCCGGGGCCGGGGCAGGCAAGTCGACCACGCTGGTGCTGCGAATCCTGTTGCTCACGCATTATCTGGGCTTTGAGCTGGATTCGATGACCGTGGTGACCTTCACCCGTGAGTCGCGCAAGGATTTCATCAATAAGCTGATCGAGATGTTCGCGCTCTGGGACCAGCCATTGAGCCTGCAACAGGCGCGGGAACTGGTGCGCACCTTTCACTCACGCATTCTGCCGATGGTACGCAGCCTGCCGGGGTTCGAACGCTTGCAGGCTTTTGAAAACCTCAGCAATCGGCCACAAGGCGCTGACGAGGAGGTCGACAGCAACCCGTTCGATCTGCGAATCAATGATGCCCAGCGCCAGCAGCTCAACGCGTGCTACCACAGGTTATTCAATCAAGATGAACGTTTCCGCCAGTTGATTCAACCGCTGGCCAAAGCTGCCTTGCAGCTCAAGGAGCTGGAGCGCGATCACCCGGACGTGCAAAAGCGCATGGCGGTGACCGAACTGGCAGCCAAACGCGACGAAGAACTGTGCGACGCCATCGAAGACCTGTGGTTTCGTGCCGGTGCCTGGCCGATCAAAGGCATCGAACCCAGCCGTCAGACCTTCGAGATCAATGGGTCGACCTTTCACTGCCATGGCTACATTCCCAGCCTTGATGCCTGGGTGGTGCTCGGTTTCGATCCCCGGGAAAACCCGCAAATCTGTCGCCCCCATTCCAAACTCAGTGTGCGCGCTGAATGGGCTGTGAAGCGCACTCTGTTTCAAGCTTTCTGTCGTAAGCCATTGATTTGGCTGGACAGTTACGAAGCATCGAAACGGGTTTTGTCGACATTGGCCGGCGACGCGAGCGCAGGTCCAGGCTTCGATTACAAGGTCAAAGGTGAACTGGTCTCGGCGCCGCTACTGGACTGTTTTGTCGCGGCGGCCGGCTTCATCGAAAACCTTGGGCTGGACGTGCCGGATGCCGTCGGCCGCATGAGTTTTGCCAAAGACGATCCCGACCGGTTTTTCTTCGAAGCGCTGAGCCTGTTCTGGCGTGCCCTTGAAGATCATCTGCTCGATCAGAAGCCGCCAGTGATGACCTACAACCGCATGTTTGCGCTGTTCAGCGAACATTCGCCGGAGAATCTCAAGCTGCTCAGCAATGAGCTGCTGCGACCGATGTCGCACCTGATGATCGACGAATTTCAGGACGTATCGCCGCAGATCGTCTCGTGGGTCCGCGCCAGCCTGGCGGAAATCCGCAGTCGTGGTCCGGCCATGCATGTCGGGCGGGGTGCGCAACGTTCGTCGTTGCTGTGCGTCGGTGACGACTGGCAATCAATCTACGGCTGGCGCGGCAGTTCGCCGAGTTACTTCATGGAGTTCAACAAGGAATTCCCGTCACCAGCCACCACGCGAGTGATGCTCAGTGACAACTATCGCAGTCACCAGCACATCATTGATGCCGCCGAACACATCGTCCGCGCAGCGCCGGCAATTCCTGGCAAGAAGGCCAAGGCCAGCGGGGCCCCCAAGGCATTGCAGCCAGTCAATGTGCTGGAACGCGATGATCAGGCTTTGGGGCAGCGCTTGGCTGAACATTACAATCGCGGCGATTCAATCTTGATGCTTTATCGAAAAAGCAGTGATAAGCCATTGATTGAACAACATATTCAGCCTGTAGTTAATGTGGATTCGAGCTTGCCGTACGAAGCCCGGCGCCTAAAGCAACTGACGTACCACAGTGCCAAGGGTCTGCAAGCCGATGCGGTGTTTCTGCTGGGTGACTGCCAGCATCTGACCAGTTCACCCTACAAGAATCAGGTGTATCGCATGGCCGGGCTGGGCAAGGCCGGCGACAGCGAGCCTTATGACTCGGCCCAGAAGGACGAGATCCTGCGGCTGGCCTACGTTGGCATCACCCGGGCGGTCAGCCATTGCTACTGGTATGTCGAGCCGCAGGACACCCAGGCAGTCAACATGCCCAGAGCGTCTGACCGCGTAGCCCAAGGCAAGGCGTTCTTCGTCGATCAGCGAAAACAGCCGCAAACCGCGTAACACGCACGCGCAAAAAAGCCCGCCGGAATTGGCGGGCTTTTTTATTAAAAACAGCAGGTTAAGCGTAACTCCTGAAGGATTCGGGAGGAATGAAAGCCTCCAGTTCATCTTCCACCGCTTCGATAATGCGCTCGACGTCTGCCGCGTTCATCACCGTGGCACACGGAATGCCGGCAATCGCGATCATGGTTTCGCCGCTGGCACGATCAAACAGACGAGCAATCATGCTGCCCGGTGCATCCATCGTCGCTTCGAAACCCATGGGATGAAAATGCCAGCGCATCAGCTGGCACGCGTTAGGGAACGTGACTTTACTGGAACCTTTGTTCATGTGTTGCCCGCCTTCTTCATCGAGCGCTTCCGTTTGCTCATGTTAGGTGGGAAGAGCCTTCATTGGCTCAACCGGTCAGTGAGGTTAAAAGTAGCATCCGCATGTGAATTTTCCGTGAGATTTTTCAGTTCATTTTGCGATTGCTTCGCATTTTTTGATGTAAGTCACGCCTTGAACAGTCATCGCCAAAAGGTCACTACGGTTTGCTCGTTGATCGTTTGGATGAAGTTGGGCAAGCTCGGTTCTTTTGCTCAGAGCCCTTTATGCACGCCGACGATGACGGCCCAGAACAGACCCCGGCCACGGCTGCCACAGTCATGCGTTACCACCTGAGCTGGAAACACCGTGATCTGGACAGCGTCATGGCGCTGTATCACCCGGACGTCCAGTACAACGATTTCTTCCAGAACCGGATCCTCGGCCTCGACGAATTGCGCGAGTACGTGCGCGTGAGCATGCCGCGAGAATCCGACGAAGCGCTGGAGCATTGCGACCGGATTCGCGTGGATGGCAACACCGCCTTCATTCAGTACGAAGTGACCCTGCGCGGCGGCGACGGGCTGGTGTCGTTCCGTTCCAGCGAAGCGATCACGGTCAAGGACGGATTGATCTGGCGGGTCAACGAATACGCTTCGCTGGTTCGCGCACAAACCAATGGCGCCGCCGCACCGAGTGAGCGCCCGGCGGTGAGTCGCCTGGGGCTGTCACCGCGCCAGATCAGTTTCATGGCCGAAGACCTGCAGCAGTACTTCGAACGCCAGCAACCGTATCTCGACCCGGAACTGGACCTGCAACGGGTGGCAAAGGAGTGCGGATACAGCCGCAATCAGATTTCCTACCTGCTCAATCAGGTGCTGGGTCAGAGCTTTTACCGCTACGTCAATCAGGCGCGCCTGCAGCACTTGCTCAAGTCGCTGGATCAGGCCACGCCACCGCTGCGTATCGACGAACTGGCGTTTGCCGCCGGTTTCAACTCGCTGTCAGCGTTCTACAGTTGTTTCCGCCAACACACCGGTCAGTCGCCGAAGGCCTACGCCAAACAAATTTCTTTGCGGGCACGCGCGCAAGACAGTCATTGAAGTCACGCACTAGGATCGACGCCATCGAAGGTTTTCAGTGGCGGAGTCTTGCATGCCGGCGTGGCGCACTATCAGTTTGTGGATGGATCAACTCGACGAGCCGTTGATTGCGCGGCCGGCGTTGGAACAGGATCTGGATGTCGACGTGGCGATCATCGGCGCTGGTTACACCGGGCTGTGGACCGCGTACTACCTGAAAAAACTCGCTCCGGGTCTGGATATCGCCATCGTCGAGGCGCAAACCGCCGGATTCGGTGCGTCCGGGCGCAATGGCGGCTGGCTGATGGGCAACCTGCTGGGCGAGGATCGACTGCTCGCCGGGCTCTCTCCAGAACAGCGCCGCGCCTCGTTTGATCTGCTGCACAGCATCCCGGATGAAGTGGAAGTTGTCCTCGAACGTGAGGGTATCAACTGCGATTACCGCAAGGGCGGGGTGCTGTACTGCGCCGCCCGTTACCCGGAGCAGGAAGCCAGCCTGCGCGAATACCTCGACAAACTGCACGCCCAGGGCCTGACCGACAACGATTACCGCTGGCTGAATCCCGAGCAACTGGCGCAACAGATTCGCGTGGCGAAACCCTACGGCGGCATCTATGCGCCGCACGTGGCGACCATTCACCCGGCGAAGTTGGTGCGCGGTCTGGCGCGTACCGTGCAGAACATGGGCGTGAAGATCTACGAAAACAGCCCCGTAACGCATTGGCAGTCCGGCAGTTTGCGCACGGCCAGGGCCAGTGTGCGCAGTCGCTGGATCGTGCCGGCGGTCGAAGGCTATTCGGTCACGCTGCCACCGTTAGGTCGCTATCAGTTGCCGGTGCAAAGCCTGATTGTCGCCACCGAACCGTTGTCGGCAGCGACCTGGGATGAAATCGGCCTCAACCGTGGCCAGGCGTTCAGCGAGTTCAGCCGTCAGGTCACCTATGGCCAGCGCAGTGCCGACAATCGCCTGATCTTCGGCGCCCGCGGCGGTTATCAGTTCGCCGGCAAGTTGCGCCATAACTTCGATCTGACCCGTGATGAAGTCGAGCTGCGGCGTTATCTGTTCGGCGAACTGTTCCCGCAACTGAAAAACGTGCAGATCACTCACGCCTGGGGCGGCAACCTCGGCATGTCGCGGCACTTCAAGCCGCACATGCTCTGTGATCGCGCCAATGGCATCGCGCTGTCCGGCGGATATGGCGGGGAGGGTGTGGGGGCCAGCAATCTCGGCGGCCGCACCCTGGCCGATCTGATTCTTGAGCGTGATACCGAACTGGTGCACCAGCCGTGGGTGCTGCCGGACGGTGGGGTCCATGCGCTGCGCGCCTGGGAGCCGGAGCCATGCCGCTGGCTCGGTTACAACGCGATCATCAAAAGTTTTGTCCACGAAGACCAGACCCTGGCCAACCCGGCCAGCGCACCGTGGCGGCGCAAGCTGGCCAGTCAGGTCGCGGGCTTCATGGAAGGTTTCATGCACTAACCGCCGTTTTCTTCACAAGACAGGTCTCACCATGAGCATTACGCAGTTCAAGAACACCGCCAGCCTGCAACTGGATGAATCCAACCCGGTCGCCGTGCCAATCGGCGAGCCGGTCGCGATTGCCTCGACCACCAGCGTCGAGCGCGATGACGGCGTCGAAACCGGCGTCTGGGAATGCACCCCGGGGCGCTGGCGCCGGCAGATCACCGCGCAGGAGTTCTGCCATTTCATTTCCGGGCGTTGCACGTTCACCCCGGACGACGGCAGCGAAACCCTGCACATACAAGGTGGCGACGCACTGATGTTGCCGGCCAACACGCTCGGCATCTGGGATATCCAGGAGACCGTGCGCAAGACCTACGTCCTTATTTTCTGATTGTTTGATCCTTTGATTGCCTGCCAACAAAAATAGCCACTACAGGAATCACCTCATGATCCAGAAAACCCTCGCTCTGGCGCCGCTGCTGCTGGTCGCCTCTATCAGTCATGCCGCCGAAACGGTGAAGATTTACAACTGGTCCGACTACATCGCGCCGGACACCACGAAAAACTTCCAGAAAGACACCGGCATCGGCGTCACCTATGACGTCTACGACAGCAACGAAACCCTCGACGGCAAGTTGATGACCGGCAAATCCGGGTACGACGTGGTGTTCCCGTCCAACCACTTCATGGCCCGACAGATCCAGGGCGGGGCGCTGAAGAAGCTCGACAAGAGCCAGTTACCGAACTGGAAGAACCTCAACCCGGTATTGCTCAAGGCCTTGCAGGTCAACGACCCGAACAACGAGCACGGCTTTCCGTATCTGTGGGGCAGCACCGGCATCGGCTACAACATCGCCAAGGTCAAAGCGGTGCTGGGTGACAACGCGCCAGTGGATTCCTGGGACCTGATCTTCAAGCCCGAATACATGGAAAAACTGCAGAAGTGCGGCGTGGCGATTCTCGATAACGGCCCGGAACTGCTGCCGGCAGCGCTGAATTACCTGGGCTTGCCGCCGCACAGCAAGAACCCCGAGGACTACAAGAAAGCCGAAGCCTTGCTGATGAAAGTGCGGCCGTATGTCAGTTACTTCCATTCCTCGAAGTACACCAGCGACCTGGCCAATGGCGATATCTGCGTGGCGGTCGGTTTTTCCGGTGACATCCTGCAAGCGGAAAACCGCGCCAAGGAGGCGAAGAACGGTATCGACATCGGCTATGCGATTCCCAAGGAAGGCGCCGCCATCTGGTTCGACATGGTCGCCATGCCCGCCGATGCACCGGACGAGAAGGCCGGTTATGCGTTCATGAACTACCTGCTGCGCCCGGAGGTGATGGCCGGCATCAGCAATTACGTGCACTACGCCAATGGCAACCAACAGGCCGACAGCCTGATCGATCCGGCGATCAAGAATGACACCAAGGTCTATCCGAGCCCGGAGATGATGGGCAAGCTGTTTGCGCTGGAGGCCATGCCGCTGAACATTGATCGGATCCGCACGCGGGTATGGAACAAGATCCGCACCGGTAGCTGAGCCAACCCCCAACCTTGTAGGAGCTGCCGAAGGCTGCGATCTTTTGATCTTGAACCCCCAAAGATCGCAGCCTCGTTCCACTCGACAGCTCCTACAGGAATAGGGGGGCAGGCCTTATTAAATAGTTGATATCAATACACTGGCATCGCACTAATAGAGTGCAGGAAAGTGAGACGTACCCATCAAAAAGCAACTTACCAATATTTAATATTTAAATAGAAAATCGTCAGACAATTGGGCGATGCCTAATCCGTTAAAACAATCTTTTGACCCCGCAGGCTTTGTTTACGGCAGTTTTGCGCAACAGTGCAATTTGATCTCAAAAAAACGCTAGACGACAGATTTCAAATTGTGTCAGGTTTCTTACGCCTTCATTGGGCGAGTGATAGGACGATCTCGCCAGGGATTGTCGCTATCTGACAAAAACTGTTCCATTGCTAAACAAGGAAGTGTGTTTATGTCGAAAGTAAAAGCTAATGCTGTTGATATCACCGCAGACACATTCGTGCCTGTCGGCGCAGCGCAATCTCTGGCTGCGACCAGCTCTGCCTGGAACCAGATCAACAGCTTCAGCCATCAATACGATCGTGGCGGCAACCTCACGGTCAATGGCAAACCCTCCTTCTCGGTGGATCAAGCCGCCACTCAACTGTTGCGCGACGGTGCCTCCTGGCACGACCTCGACAACAGCGGCAAGATCGAACTGACCTACACCTTTCTGACCGCCAAAACCGCTAACTTCAGCGGCCTCGGCGTCACCGGTTTCAGTCAGTTCAGTGCCCTGCAGAAGGCCCAGGCCGTGCTCGCCATGCAATCCTGGGCGGATGTCGCCAACGTTACGTTCACCGAAGCATCCCGCGGTGGCGACGGTCACATGACCTTCGGCAACTACAGCGGCGGCCAGGAAGGCGCGGCGGCGTTTGCGTTCCTGCCAGGTACCGAGCCAGGCTATGACGGTCAGTCCTGGTACCTGACCGGCAGTGGCTACGACGTCAACAAAACCCCGGGTCTGAACAATTACGGGCGTCAAACCCTGACCCATGAAATCGGCCACACCCTGGGCCTGTCTCACCCTGGCGACTACAACGCCGGCGAAGGCAACCCGACTTACAAGGATGCTTCCTACGGGCAAGACACCCGCGGTTACAGCCTCATGAGTTACTGGAGCGAAAGCAACACTGCCCAGAACTTCAGCAAGGGCGGTGTGGAAGCCTATGCCTCCGGCCCGCTGATGGATGACATCGCAGCGATCCAGAAGCTGTACGGCGCCAACCTGAACACCCGTGCCGGTGACACCACCTACGGCTTCAACTCCAACGCCGGGCGCGATTTCCTCAGCGCCTCGTCGTCGAGCGACAAGCTGGTGTTCTCGGTGTGGGATGCGGGCGGCAAGGACACCTTCGACTTCTCGGGTTTCACCCAGAATCAGAAGATCAACCTTAACGAAGCCTCGTTCTCCGACGTTGGCGGCATGATCGGTAACGTGTCCATCGCCAAGGGCGTGACCATCGAGAACGCCATCGGCGGTTCGGGCAACGACCTGCTGATCGGTAACAGTGCGTCCAACGAGCTGAAGGGCGGTGCCGGCAACGACATCATCTACGGCGCCGGTGGTGCGGACAAACTGTGGGGCGGTGCGGGTTCGGACACCTTCGTGTTCGCGTCCAGCTCCGACTCCAAGCCGGGTGCAGTCGATCAGATCCTCGATTTCGTCAGCGGCCTGGACAAAATCGACCTGAGCGCCATCACCAATGGTTCCGGCCTGCACTTTGTCAGCAGCTTCACCGGTTCGGCCGGCGACGCGATTCTGACCTCGTCGGGCGGCAACAGCCTGTTGTCGGTGGACTTCTCCGGGCACGGCGTGGCGGACTTCCAGGTCAGCACCGTGGGCCAGGCAGCGACCAGCGACATCGTGGCGTGATGTGAAACAGGAAAGCGGCGCTTGATGCGCCGCTTTCTTTACTTGCATCGTGTTGGCCGCTGGGCAAGGCTACGGGCCGGAGCGAATTTTCTGATGATCTATAAAGCTTTTACCTACAAGGCAATGGCGTGGCTTTCGGCGGCGCTGATCATGATTTCTGGAGAAACAACCATGGCAAGCAGCCTCAGACTTGAAGATCCATCGGTGTTTGCCGGGCAATGGCAGGCCGTATTGACTGCGACGGACGACGCCCCGCAGGCGCAGGCATTACAGGACAAGCCGTCGAACACCTGCCTGATTGATCTTGAACCGAACCAGACGCTGGGCAAGGGCACCGAATGCCTGGGGGCATGGCTTGAGCAAGCGCCGATTGGCTGGTTCCCTGATCCGGACGGCCTGTCAATTACCGGCAAGGAAGGTTCAAGAATCCAGTTCTTCAGCCGACAACGTGATGGGCTTTATCTGAGCACTTTGAAGTCGGGGCTGGTGATAACGCTCACGCGCCATACGCCACAACCGTGAACAGCGGGACCGACTGAGCAGTTGAATATAAGGTTTGATGTTGCAGTTATAAGCAACAGTTCAATGCAACGAATGGCGTTTGAAATGTTGAAAGTTGTTATTGAAGTGTAAATGCAAGTTGCAAGAACCCGTCCGATCTGCGCACGGATAATTATTGGAAGCGTCTCGCCAAAGAATGGCGGGGAAATTATTGCAGGAATAATCAATGAAGATGGCGAAGGCCCCAGCCACCGCTCCCTTATTCAAGGCTTTGGGTGACTATAAAAGCATTCTGATCAGCGTCGGGTGCTTTACCGCACTGATTAACGTGCTGATGCTGGTGCCCTCGATTTATATGCTGCAGGTCTACGACCGCGTGCTGTCTTCGCAGAACGAAACCACCCTGGCCATGTTGTCGTTGATGGTCGTCGGGTTCTTCGCGTTCATCGGCATGCTGGAAGTGGTGCGCAGTTTCATCGTGATCCGCATCGGCAGCCAACTGGAGCGCCGCTTCAACCTGCGGGTGTATCAGGCGGCGTTCGAACGCAACCTGTTCAAGGGCGAGGGCAACGCCGGGCAATCGCTGGGCGACCTGACCCACATTCGGCAATTCGTCACCGGGCCGGCCCTGTTCGCGTTTTTCGACGCACCGTGGTTCCCGGTCTATCTGTTTGTCATCTACCTGTTCAACGTCTGGCTGGGCGTGCTCGCCACGGCAGGGGCGCTGCTGCTGATCGCTCTGGCATGCCTCAACGAATACATGACCAAGAAACCACTGGGCGAAGCTGCCGGTTACTCGCAGAAGTCCAGCCAACTGGCGACCAGTCACCTGCACAATGCCGAAACCATTCAGGCCATGGGCATGCTCGGCGCGCTGCGCAAGCGCTGGTTCGGTGTGCACTCGCGGTTCCTCGGCCTGCAGAATCAGGCCAGCGACACCGGCGCGGTGATCAGCTCGATCAGTAAAACCCTGCGTCTGTGCCTGCAATCGCTGGTGCTGGGCCTCGGCGCGTTGCTGGTGATCAAGGGTGACATGACCGCCGGGATGATGATCGCCGGTTCGATCCTGATGGGCCGCGTGCTGAGCCCGATCGACCAGTTGATCGCCGTGTGGAAACAGTGGAGCGGGGCGAAGCTGGCCTATCGTCGTCTGGACTCCTTGCTGCAGGCGTTCCCGCCGAGTGACGACGCCATGGCGCTGCCGGCGCCAAAGGGCCAGATTGCCTTTGAGCAAGTCAGTGCCGGCCCTCCGGGGCAACGCGCGGCGACCCTGCACATGGTCAATTTCGCGATTGGCGCGGGCGAAGTACTGGGTGTGCTCGGTGCCTCCGGTTCCGGCAAGTCGACCCTGGCCCGGGTGCTGGTCGGCGTGTGGCCAACCCTTGGTGGCACCGTGCGTCTGGACGGTGCGGACATCCATCGCTGGAACCGCGACGAGCTCGGCCCGTATATCGGCTACCTGCCACAAGATATCGAACTGTTCAGCGGCAGCATCGCCGAGAACATCGCCCGTTTCAGCGAGGCCAACCCGGAGAAAGTCGTGGCTGCCGCGCAACAGGCCGGCGTGCACGAGATGATTCTGCGGATGCCACAAGGCTACGACACGCAACTGGGCGAGGACGGCAGTGGCTTGTCCGGCGGCCAGAAACAACGCGTCGCTCTGGCGCGCGCGATGTATGGCGATCCGAGCCTGGTGGTGCTCGATGAGCCGAACTCCAACCTCGACACCGTCGGTGAAGCCGCGCTGGCCAGCGCCATCGCCCAGCTCAAGGCCAAGGGCACCACCGTGGTTCTGGTGACGCACCGGTCTTCGGTGCTGGCCCAGGCCGACAAGTTGCTGGTGCTCAACGACGGACGCTTGCAGGCCTTCGGCAACAGTCAGGACGTACTCAAGGCGCTGTCCGGCGCCCAGGAACAACAACGGGAAAAATCTGCGCAGGCACCGGGCGGGCTCAGCATGAGCCGGCAGTACCAGCCCACGACAAGGAATTCGGGTGTATGAGCAGCGCCAGCATGAACACTGAAAACGAAGCCTCCATGGAACACGCGTACGTCACCGAGCGCCCTGAGCGCGATGCGAAATTCTTCGCCCGCATGGGCTGGATTCTGGCCATCGTCGGCGCCGGCAGTTTCTTCACCTGGGCCGCACTGGCGCCTCTGGATCAAGGCATCCCGGTGCAGGGCACCGTGGTGGTGTCGGGCAAGCGCAAGGCTGTGCAGTCAATGAGCGCCGGCGTGGTCAGCCGGATTCTGGTGCGCGAAGGCGAGATTGTGAAGCAGGGCCAGCCGCTGTTCCGCCTCGACCAGACCCAGGTCGCGGCCGACGTGCAGTCGCTGCAAGCCCAGTACCGCATGGCCTGGGCCAGCCTCGCGCGCTGGCAGGCGGAGCGCGATAACCTCAAGCAGGTGACCTTTCCGGCCGAGTTGAGCAACGACCCGGATCCGCGTCTGGCGCTGGTCCTTGAAGGCCAGCGTCAACTGTTCAGCAGCCGTCGCGAAGCGTTCTACCGCGAGCAGGCCGGTCTGCGTGCCAGCATCGAAGGTGCCACCGCGCAACTGGCGGGCATGCGCCGCGCCCGCACCGACCTCAACGCCCAGGCCGACTCGCTGCAACAGCAACTGAGCAACCTGCAGCCGCTGGCGGACAACGGCTACATTCCGCGCAACCGTTTGATGGAGTACCAGCGTCAGCTGTCGCAAGTGCAGCAGCAACTGGCGGAAAACACCGGTGAAAGCGGCCGGGTGGAGCAGGGCATCCTCGAGTCGCGCCTGAAGCTGCAACAGCATGGCGAGGAATACCAGAAGGAAGTGCGCACCCAACTGGCCGACGCGCAGCTCAAAAGCGTGACCCTGTCGGAGCAACTGACTTCGGCCGGTTTCGACCTGCAACACAGCGAGATCCTCGCCACCGCCGACGGCGTGGCGGTCAACCTCGGCGTGCACACCGAAGGCGCCGTGGTGCGTCAGGGCGAAACCCTGCTGGAGATCGTCCCGCAAGGCACCACCCTGGAAGTCGAAGGGCACTTGCCGATCAACCTGATCGACAAGGTCGGCACGCATCTGCCGGTCGATATCCTGTTCACCGCGTTCAACCAGAGCAAGACCCCGCGTGTACCGGGTGAGGTCAGCCTGATTTCCGCCGACCAGATGGTCGACGAAAAAACCGGCGTGCCATACTACGTGTTGCGCAGCAGCGTCAGTGATCAGGCGATGGAAAAACTCCACGGCCTGGTGATCAAGCCCGGTATGCCGGCGGAAATGTTCGTGCGCACGGGCGAACGTTCACTGCTCAACTACCTGTTCAAACCGCTGCTCGATCGGGCCGGCTCCGCGTTGACCGAAGAATAAGGATGTTCGGCTGTATGAATAAGCTTTCGATGTTGGGAGCAGCGTTCGCGCTGCTCGCAGGAAACAGCGCGCTGGCGGCCATGGGGCCATTCGAAGTCTACGAACAGGCATTGCGCAACGATCCGGTGTTCCTCGGCGCGATCAAGGAGCGCGACGCGGGCCTGGAAAACCGCCTCATCGGCCGTGCCGGGCTGTTGCCGAGACTGGGCTACAACTACAACCGCGGTCACAACACCTCGAAGGCCACGCAACTGACCGCTCGCGGCAACCTCACCGAAGACCGCAACTACAACAGCTATGGCTCGACCCTGACCTTGCAGCAACCGTTGCTCGACTACGAAGCCTACGCGGCGTATCGCAAAGGCGTGGCGCAGTCGCTGTTCGCCGACGAGGCGTTTCGCGGCAAGAGTCAGGAGCTGCTGGTACGGGTGCTGGACAACTACACCAAAGCCTTGTTCGCTCAGGATCAGATTGACATCGCCCAGGCCAAGAAGAAGGCTTACGAGCAGCAGTTCCAGCAGAACGAACACATGTTCAAACAGGGCGAGGGCACGCGCACCGACATTCTGGAAGCCGAGTCGCGCTACGAACTGGCGACCGCCGAAGAGATCGAGGCGCGCAACGAGCAGGACGCCGCGCTACGTGAACTGGGCGCGCTGGTCGGCGTGCAGACGGTGGACATCAGCGAACTGGCGCCACTGGATCAGAATTTTCAGACCTTCGCGCTGATGCCGGCCAACTACGACACCTGGCATGAGCTGGCGATCAGCAACAACCCCAACCTGGCGTCGCAACGCCAGGCGGTGGAAGTGGCCAAGTACGAAGTCGAGCGCAACCGCGCCGGGCACCTGCCGAAAGTCAGTGCCTATGCGTCGATTCGCAAGACTGAATCGGACAGCGGCAACACCTATAACCAGCGTTACGACACCAACACCATCGGCTTTGAAGTCAACGTGCCGCTGTATGCCGGTGGCGGGGTGTCGGCCTCGACCCGTCAGGCCAGCCGCACCATGGAGCAGGCGGAATACGAGCTCGACGGCAAGACCCGCGAGACGCTGATCGAACTGCGCCGCCAGTTCAGCGCCTGCCTGTCGGGCGTCAACAAACTGCGCGCCTACCAGAAGGCCCTGGCCTCGGCTGAGGCATTGGTGGTGTCGACCAAGCAAAGCATTCTCGGTGGTGAACGGACCAATCTCGATGCGTTGAACGCCGAACAGCAACTGTTTACCACCCGCCGCGATCTGGCCCAGGCGCGCTACGACTACTTGATGGCCTGGACCAAGCTGCATTACTACGCGGGGACCTTGAACGAACAGGATCTGGCACGGGTGGATGAGGCGTTCGGACAAGGCCCGAAAAGCAACTCGCGTTAATGCTTGGCACCGAACCTGTGGCGAGGGAGCTTGCTCCCGCTTGAGTGCGTAGCGCTCACAAGATTTTGGGCTGCTGCGCAGCCAGCGGGAGCAAGCTCCCTCGCCACAAATAGACTCGCTCGATAGTTCAAGAAGTGCTCGCCCGGCGAAACGGGTCATAACAAAAACATAAGAAAAGTGAGTGGTGAACATGGACGTACGCATCAAGCCGGCAGCGGTCGGCAGCCTGTTGCTCGCAGTTTCCATCGCGCAGGCCAACGCGCAATACCTTGAAACCGGCAAGCCCGGCGATCCCGCCAGTTGGCGCAGCGCCGAATTCCAGCGTGACTGGGGCCTGGCGCGGATGCAGGCCGATCAGGCCTATGCGGCCGGGATCACCGGCAAAGGCGTGAAGATCGGCGCCCTCGACTCCGGCTTCGATGCCGCCCACCCCGAGTTCGCCAGCGAGCGCTATCACCCGGTAATGGCCTCCGGCAGTTACGTCGATGGTTCGCTGTTCAGCGTCAATGGCACCCTTAACGCCAACAACGATTCCCACGGTACCCACGTGGTCGGCACCATGGGCGCCAGCCGTGACGGCACCGGCATGCACGGCGTGGCGTACAGCGCGCAAATCTACGTCGGCAACACCAACAACAACGACAGCTTCCTCTTCGGCCCGAAACCCGACCCGCGCTATTTCAAAGCCGCGTATGACGCTCTGGCCGCTGCCGGCGTGCGCGCGATCAACAACAGTTGGGGCAGCCAGCCGCCGGATGTCAGCTATCGCACCCTGGCCGATCTGCATGCCGCTTACGCCCAGCACTGGAATCAGGGCACCTGGCTCGACGCGGCGGCGGACGTCTCGCGCCGTGGCGTGATCAACGTGTTCAGCGCCGGTAACAGCGGCTACCCGAACGCCAGCGTGCGCTCGGCGCTGCCGTACTTTCAGCCGGATCTTGAAGGTCACTGGCTGGCAGTCTCCGGGCTGGATCAGAGCAATCAGCAAAAGTACAACCAGTGCGGCATCGCCAAATACTGGTGCATCACCACGCCGGGGGCGAAGATCGACAGCACCATTCCGGGTGGCGATTACGCCATCAAGTCCGGCACCTCGATGGCCGCGCCGCACGCCACCGGGGCACTGGCGCTGGTGATGGAACGCTATCCGTACATGAACAACCAGCAGGCACTCGAAGTGCTGCTGACCACCGCCACGCAGCTCGACGGTTCGGTCACCGATGCACCGACCGAACGGGTTGGCTGGGGCGTGGCCAACCTCAACCGGGCGATGCACGGGCCGGGGCAATTGCTCGGCGCGTTCGATGCCAATCTGGCCGCCGGGCAGAGCGATGTGTGGAGCAATGACATCTCCGACAAGGCATTGATTCAGCGCCAGCGCGAAGACCTCGCCGAACACGGCGCCTGGCAGCAGACCCTGCAGGACAAGGGCTGGCAGAACGGTATTCCGGCCGGCGCCAGTCAGCAAGATCAGACCGACTACGCGGTCGGTATGGCGCGCGATGCTGCAGCGGCGACGCGGGTCTATCAGGGCAGCCTGATCAAGTCCGGGGCAGGGCGCTTGCTGCTGACCGGCGACAACACCTTCCGTGGCCCGACCACGGTCAATGGCGGCTTGCTCAGCGTCAACGGCTCGCTGGCCTCGGCGGTGACCGTCAATGACAGCGGCACCCTTGGCGGTTCCGGGCGGATCGCCTCGTTGCTCGCCAACAGCGGTGGCCGCGTGGCACCGGGCAATTCCATCGGCACTTTGAACGTGGCGGGTGACGTGACCTTCACGCCGGGTTCGACCTACGCGGTCGAGCTGTCGCCGACCAGCAGCGACCGCATTGTTGCCGGCGGCATCGCAAGCATCAGCGGCGCCACGGTCAGCCTGTCGCTGGAAAACAGTCCGACCCTGCTCAGCACCACGCAAGCGCGCAGCCTGCTTGGGCATTCGTACGACATTCTGCAAGCGGCCGGCGGCATTCAGGGCCGGTTCGGCGCGGTGCTGCCGGATTACCTGTTCATCGGCGGCAACCTCGACTACACGGGCAACGCCATTCAGCTCGACATCCAGCGCAACGCGACCTCGTTCGCCAGTGTCGGGCAAACTCCGAATCAGCGTGCGGTAGCGGCTGCCGTCGAAGGCCTTGGCGCCGGCAACTCGGTGTACGAAAGCCTGCTGCTGTCGGCAGATGCTACCTCGGCGCAACAGGCCTTCCAGCAATTGAGCGGGGAGATCTATCCGGCGCTCGGCTCGATGCTGATCAATGACAGCCGCCAGTTGCGCGACGCGGTCGGCGAGCGTCTGCACGATGTAAATGCCACGCAAAGCAATGGCTGGATCAAGGCCCTCGGCGCCTGGGGCTCGACCGATTCCGGTAACGACACCTCGCGCTACAGCACCTCGATCGGCGGCTTGCTCGCCGGTGTCGACGGCGCGCTCGACGAGCAGACCCGCATCGGTCTGGTCACCGGTTACAGCGACAGCTCGCTGAACATGGGCTCGGACACGCACTCGTCGGCCAAGGTCGACAGCTATCACCTCGGCGCTTACGCCGGTCATGACATCGGCGCCTGGCGCCTGAGCACCGGCGCGGCCTACAGCTGGCACCGCGCCGATGTGAAGCGCGATCTGCAATACGGCGACGTCAGCGCCAAACAGAAAGCCAAGGTCGATGCGGCGACCACGCAAGTCTTCGGCGAAGCGGCTTACCGGCTGAACCTGCAACCGCTGGCACTGGAGCCGTTCGCCAATCTGGCCTATGTGCATCTGGATACTGACGGCTTCACCGAAAAGGGCGACGCGGCGGCGCTGAAGAGCTCCGGCGAGCAGCGTGATGCAGTCCTCAGCACCCTCGGTGTACGGGCGGTCAAGCGCTTCAATTTGTCGACGCAACAGGCACTGGACGTCAGCGGCCACCTCGGCTGGCAGCACAGCCTGAGCGACATCGACGCCGAACAGCATCTGCGTTTTGCCAGCGGCAGCACGCCGTACGCGGTCGAGAGTTCGGCATTGGTGCGTGATGCGGCACTGGTCGGCGTACAAGCCAGCCTGGCGTTGAGCAAGGACGTGCGGGTCAACCTGGATTACAACGGACAACTGGCCAACCGCGAGAAGAGCCACGGCGTGGGGCTGAGCCTGAATTGGCAGTTCTGACGGAGGGTGAATACGTCCCCTGTAGGAGCTGCCGAAGGCTGCGATCTTTTGATCTTGAAAAGCCAAGATCTCAGCCTGCGGCAGCTCCTACAGATTCAGTGAGCACACACCTGTGGCGAGGGAGCTTGCTCCCGCTCGGCTGCGCAGCAGTCGCAAATCCGCCAAGCCGGGTTCGACTGGAAAATGCAAAGGGCCGCTTCGCGCCCCAGCGGGAGCAAGCTCCCTCGCCACAAAAAGCAGTATTCATGAGATTGAAGTACACGGATTTTTCGCAACATCACTAAGGAAGGTCGCTGGATGAATAACAACAATACCCCCGCGCAAACGGGTGGTCGCTTCGCCATGAAAACCCTCAATTGCGCGGTGCTCTGCGCGCTGACCACTTGGGGCACCGCGCACGCGGCGCCGTATGTGGAAAACGGCCGCAGCGGTGATCCCGCCAGTTGGCGCAGCGCCGAGTTCCAGGCGGAATGGGGGCTGGGCGCCATTGGCGCGGATTACGCCTACGCCGCCGGTTACACCGGCAAAGGTGTGAAACTGGGGATCTTCGACCAGCCGGTGTATGCCGCGCACCCGGAGTTTTCCGGCGCCAACAAAGTCATCACCCTGGTCACCAGCGGGATCCGCGAATACACCGACCCCTACATCCCGGTCAAAGCCGGCGATGCGTTCCGCTATGACGGTTCGCCTTCGGTCGGTTCCGACGGCAAGCTCGGTGCCCACGGCACCCACGTCGGTGGCATCGCTGCCGGTAGCCGTGACGGTGGGCCGATGCACGGGGTGGCGTTCGGTGCGCAGATCATCAGCGCCGACAACGGCGACCCGGGCCCGGAAGACGGCATCGTCCGTGGCAACGATGGCGCGGTGTACAAGGCCGGTTGGGATGCGCTGATCGCCAGTGGCGCGCGGATCATCAACAACAGCTGGGGCATCGGCATCACTGACCGTTTCGACCTCGGCGGCCGCGACCCCGCGTATCCGCACTTCACCGTCAACGACGCGCAATTGCAGTTCAACGAAATCCGCACGCTGCTCGGCACCAAGCCCGGCGGTGCCTACGACGGTGCCATCGCCGCCGCCCGCAGCGGTATCGTGACGATCTTCGCCGCCGGCAACGATTACAACCTGAACAACCCGGACGCCATCGCCGGCCTCGGCTACTTCGTGCCGGACATCGCGCCGAACTGGATCACCGTCGCCGCATTGCAAAGAAACCCGGACCAGGCCAGCGCCAATCCGTACATCATGAGTACGTTTTCCTCGCGCTGCGGCTACACCGCGAGCTTCTGCGTCTCGGCGCCGGGCACGCAGATCTACAGCTCGATCATCAGCGGCACCAACGCCGACAACCTGACCACCGGCTACAAAAACTACAACGGCACCTCGATGGCGGCGCCGCACGTGGCCGGCTCGATGGCGGTGCTGATGGAGCGCTTCCCGTACATGACGGGCGATCAGGTCGCCACGGTACTGCGCACCACCGCCACCGACCTCGGCGCACCGGGCATCGACGCCTTGTACGGCTGGGGCATGATCAACCTGCGCAAGGGCATCGATGGCCCGGCGATGTTTGTCACCGAGCAGGACATCCCGGAAGAATTCCGCATTCAGGGCGCCTACGGTTCCGGGCAGTTCGTCGCGGACCTGCCGGGCATCGGCGCAATCATCGACAAGGGCAAACCGACCGAGCGCGTCTGCACTGACATCACTTGCGGCCTCGACACCTGGCGCAACGACATTTCCGGTCACGGCGGCCTGACCAAACAGGGCATCGGCACACTGGTGCTGACCGGTAACAACACTTACAGCGGCCCGACCCTGGTCAATCAGGGGCGTCTGGCGATCAATGGCTCACTGGCTTCGGCGGTCACAGTCAACGACAGCGGCATCCTCGGCGGTAACGGCCGCATCGGTGCGCTGACTGCGAAAAGCGGCGGTACGGTGGCGCCGGGCAACTCGATTGGCACGCTGAACGTCGCCGGTGACGTGACCTTCGAGCGCGGTTCGACCTACGCGGTGGAAGTCTCGCCGACCAGCAGCGACAAGATCGTTGCCGGTGGCAAAGCGCTGATCGATGGCGCCACGGTCAGTCTGTCGCTGGAAAACAGCCCGACCTTGCTGACGACTGCTGAATTGAAAAGCCTGCAGGGTGCTCAATTCAACATCCTGCAAGCGGCCGGCGGCATTCAGGGGCAGTTCGGGCAAGTGCTGCCGAACTACGCGTTCCTCGGCGGCACCCTGGCGTACACGGCAAACGGTGTGCAACTGGACGTCGGGCGCAATGGCGCGTCGTTCGCCAGTGTTGGTCTGACGCCGAACCAGCGTGCGGTCGGCGCGGCTGCCGAGGGCCTGGGCGCGGGCAATGCGCTGTTCGAAACCCTGCTGTTGTCGCCGAACGCGGCGTCGGCGCAACAAGCCTTCCAGCAACTGTCCGGCGAAATTCACCCGGCCATCGGTACGATGCTGATCAACGACAGCCGCTACCTGCGTGAAGCGGTGGGCGAGCGTCTGCGTGAGCGTGATCTGTTCAATGCCAACGCACCGACCGACGACCGCAGCAACGCCTGGGTCAAGGTGCTCGGTTCGTGGGGCAAGAGCGATGGCGGCCATGAAAACGCCGACTCCAACAGCTCCATTGGCGGGCTGCTGGCCGGGGTCGACGGTTTGATTGCTGAAGATACCCGTCTGGGTTTCGTTACCGGTTATAGCGACAGCTCGTTGAACATGGGCAGCGACACGCATTCGTCGGCCTCGGTCGACAGCTACCACCTCGGTGCGTACCTGGGGCATCAGATCGATGCGCTGCGTCTGACCGCCGGTGCGGCGTATAGCTGGCATCGCGTGGACGTGAAGCGTGATCTGCAGTTCGCGGGCGTCAGCGGCAAAGAGAAAACCAAGCACGATGCGGCGACCACTCAGGTGTTCACCGAAGCGGCTTACGATCTGCGCCTGCAACCGATGAACCTGGAGCCGTTCGCCAATCTGTCGTACGTGCATCTGAACACCGACAGCTTCACCGAGAAAGGTGATGCCGCGGCGCTCAAGAGCGGCGAAGACAACCGCGACGTGGTGCTGTCGACCCTTGGCGTACGCGCCAAGCGCAGCTTCGCGCTGTCGGAAAAACATCAGCTTGAACTGGGCGCAACCCTCGGCTGGCAGCACAACCTGAGCAGTGTCGATGCTGACAGCCACCTGGCCTTCGCCAATGGCAACAGTGCGTTCACCGTGCAGAGTGTGTCGATGGATCGTGATGCGGCAGTGGTCGGCGTACGCGCCGGGCTGGCGCTCAATCGCGATGTCCGGGTCAACCTGGACTACAACGGACTGATCGGTAACAACGAGAAAGACCACGGTGTGGGTCTGACCCTCGACTGGCAGTTCTGATGGAGTACTGGCAGTCTCGCGGGAGGCTGCCAGTCCTGATTGAAGGAAGAGAGAGCACAACATGGGATTGTTCGATTACAAAAATGCCGATGGCAAAGCGCTGTACAGCGACGCCATCGCGCTGACGCTGTATGCCTACACGCCGACCGGCCAGCCGTTGCCGGCCACCGCCTGGAAACCGCTCAGCGCCACGGCGCTGGGTTATCAGGGCAAGGTCGGCGCGCAAGGCACGTTCTTCGGCGAGAAGGATGGCTTCACCAGCGCCGAGGCCGAAGTGCTCGGCAAGTACGACGCCGGCGGCAAGCTGATCGGCCTCGGCGTGGCCTTTCGCGGTACCGGCGGGCTGGGTTACAGCGACACCTTCGGCGACATGAAGAACAACCTGCTGGCCGCCATCGGGCCGTCGGATTATGCGAGCAACTACGCGAAAAACGCCTTCGACAACCTGCTCAAGTCCGTTGCCGCGTTTGCCATGGCCAACGGCATTGCCGCCAAGGACGTGCTGTTCAGCGGCCACAGCCTCGGTGGCCTCGGGGTCAACAGCGTGGCCGAGTTGAGCGGCAGCAATTGGGGCGGGTTCTTCAAGGACGCCAACTACATCGCGTTCGCTTCGCCGACTCAGAGCAGTACCGGCAACAACGTGCTGAACATCGGTTACGAAAACGATCCGGTGTTCCGTGCGCTGGACGGCACCACGTTCAGCAGCGGTTCGCTGGGCAAGCACGACGGGCCGCATGAGTCGACCACCGACAACATCGTCAATTTCACCGACAACTACGCGTCCACCGCGCAGAACCTGGTGCCGTTCAGCATCGTCAATCCGCTGAGCTGGTCGGCCCATGGCTCGCTGGGCTATGCCGATGGCCTGAACCGGGTGATCGATTCGAAGTTCTACAACCTCACGCACAAGGACTCGACCCTCATCGTCTCCAACCTTGAAGAAGCGTCCCGGGGCAAGACCTGGGTCGAAGATCTGGGGCGCAGCGGCGAGCCGCACACCGGCAGCACCTTCATCATCGGTACCAACAGCAACGACTGGCTCAAGGGCGGGGCGGGTAACGATTTCCTCGAAGGCCTGGGCGGTGATGACCGGTTCCGTGATGACGGTGGTTTCAACATCCTCCTCGGTGGCCAGGGTCATAACACCTTCGAGTTGCAGAAACCGCTGCAGAACTTCAGCTTCGCCAACGACGGTGACGGCACGCTGTATGTGCGCGATGCCTACGGCGGCATCAGCATGACCCGCGACATCGGCGCGCTGGTGAGCAAGGAGTCGGGTTCGTGGTGGGGCAGCAAGGAAATCACCTGGGGCGTCACGGCCAAGGGTATGACCAATGGCAATGAACTGACTCAGTACACCCGTTCGCTCAACGGCGATGCGTACGGCAATGCGCTGCACGCCACGGCGGACGGTGACTGGCTGTTCGGTCTGGGCGGCGATGACAAGCTGATCAGCGACAAGGGCCACGTGACCTTCGTCGGTGGCGCCGGCAACGACGTGATGACGGCGGTGGGTGGCAACAACACCTTCCTGTTCAGCGGCGCGTTCGGTTTTGATGCGATCAACGGCTACCAGGGCAGCGACAAACTGGTGTTCATGGGCGTCGAAGGCGCGGGGCAGGGCTACGACTACAAGCAGCATGCTGCACAGTCCGGCGCTGACACTGTGCTGAAGATTGGCGAGTATGCCGTGACCCTGATCGGGGTGGGAGTGGCTAACCTGTCGGACTCGTCTTTCGTCTTCGCCTAGCTCTAATGTGGGAGCGAGCTTGCTCGCGAAAGCGGTGTGCCAGCCAAGCAAATGGCAGCTGACACTCCCTCTTCGCGAGCAAGCTCGCTCCCACAGATTTGATGTGTAAGTAGTGAAAATGCTCCGGGGCGTGCCCGCGAGGGGCGCCCTGGCTGTGAGCTATCTCTGACAATTCCAACAAAAGAGAGGCAATAGCAATGGGTGTGTATGACTACAAGAACTTCGGTACAGCCGATTCCAAGGCGCTGTTCAGCGATGCCATGGCGATCACGCTGTATTCCTATCACAACCTCGATAACGGCTTTGCCGCCGGTTATCAGCACAACGGCTTCGGTCTCGGCCTGCCTGCCACGTTGGTCACCGCGCTGCTCGGCGGTACCGATTCGCAAGGGGTGATTCCTGGTATTCCGTGGAACCCCGACTCGGAAAAACTCGCCCTCGACGCCGTGAAAAAGGCTGGCTGGACACCGATCAGCGCCTCGCAACTGGGCTACGACGGCAAGACCGACGCCCGCGGAACCTTCTTCGGCGAGAAGGCCGGTTACACCACCGCTCAAGTGGAAATCCTCGGCAAGTACGACGCCCAGGGCCATCTCACGGAAATCGGCGTTGCCTTTCGCGGCACCAGTGGTCCGCGGGAAAACCTGATCCTCGACTCCATCGGCGACGTGATCAACGACCTGCTGGCCGCCTTCGGTCCCAAGGACTACGCCAAAAATTACGTCGGCGAAGCGTTCGGCAATCTGCTCAACGATGTGGTGGCGTTCGCCAAGGCCAACGGCCTCAGCGGCAAGGACGTGCTGGTCAGCGGCCACAGCCTCGGCGGGCTGGCGGTCAACAGCATGGCTGACCTGAGTGGCGGCAAGTGGGGCGGATTCTTCGCCGATTCCAACTACATCGCCTACGCCTCGCCGACTCAGAGCGGCACCGACAAGGTGCTCAACGTCGGTTACGAAAATGATCCGGTGTTCCGCGCCCTCGACGGCTCGACCTTCACCGGCGCCTCGGTGGGCGTGCACGACGCGCCCAAGGAGTCGGCCACCGACAACATCGTCAGCTTCAACGATCACTACGCCTCGACCGCGTGGAATCTGCTGCCTTTCTCGATTCTCAACATCCCGACCTGGATCTCGCACCTGCCGACCGCTTACGGCGACGGCATGAACCGGATCATCGAGTCGAAGTTCTACGACCTGACCAGCAAGGATTCCACGATCATCGTCGCCAACCTGTCGGACCCGGCGCGGGCCAACACGTGGGTGCAGGACCTCAACCGCAACGCCGAAACCCACAAGGGCAGCACCTTCATCATCGGCAGCGACAGCAACGACCTGATTCAGGGCGGCAGCGGCAACGACTACCTCGAAGGTCGCGCCGGCAACGACACCTTCCGCGACGCTGGCGGTTATAACGTCATCCTCGGCGGCGCTGGCAACAACACCCTCGAGTTGCAGAAATCGGTGAACAGCTTCGACTTCGCCAACGACGGCGCCGGCAACCTGTACATCCGCGACGCCAGTGGCGGGATCAGCATCACCCGCGACATCGGCAGCATCGTCAGCAAGGAGCCGGGTTTCCTCTGGGGTCTGTTCAAGGACGATGTGACCCACAGCGTCACGGCCAGCGGTTTGAAGGTTGGCAACAACGTTACCCAGTACGAGTCCAGCGTTAAGGGCACCAGCGGCGCCGATACGCTGAAGGCGCATGCCGGCGGCGACTGGCTGTTCGGTCTGGACGGCAACGACCACTTGATCGGCGGTGCCGGCAACGACGTGTTTGTCGGTGGCGCCGGCAATGACCTGATGGAATCGGGGGGCGGGGCGGATACGTTCCTGTTCAACGGCGCGTTCGGTCAGGATCGGGTGGTGGGTTTTACATCGAACGACAAACTGGTGTTCCTTGGCGTGCAAGGGGTGTTGCCCAATGACGACTTCCGCGCGCATGCCTCGATGGTGGGGCAGGACACGGTGCTGAAGTTTGGCGCTGACTCGGTGACGCTGGTTGGGGTGGCGCTTAATAGCCTCAGTGCCGATGGAATTGTGATCGCCTGATGCATCCGTAACCTGTGGCGAGGGAGCTTGCTCCCGCTGGGTCGCGAAGCGGCCCTGAAGACTTTGTGAGCGCTACGCGCTCAAGCGGGAGCAAGCTTCCTCGCCACAACTCGGTATCGAAAGTGACTCAACAGCCACACCCTGACTCAAAAGCTCTGCAAACAGCAGAAGCGGCCTAAAGCCAGCACGTGCACACACGTTCTACAGCTAGCCGCCATTGAGTACAGGAGATGCACACGTGAGAAGGTTCAAGGGGTATGTCGGGATTTTCGGACTGGCGCTGTTATCGGCCAATGCCTGGGCCGATCTGCCGCCAACCTCGATTCTCAGCCGTTACGGGATCAGTACCGATCAACTGCCGAAAGCGCAAAAGACCGAAACGATCGAGCCGGTCGAAGAGAAAAGCCTGTTTCAGATCCAGCCCGAACAGCCCTTCGTCACGTTCCGCCGCGGGGACGACAAACAGGCACAAGCCACCGGCAACCTGAGCATCGACCGCATGACCCAGCAGGATCTGGAGCGTTGCCGACGTCTGCAAGCCGAGCTGGCGCGGCGCGGTGAGCAGTATTTCAGCTGCGATCACAGCATTGTGGGCCTGCCGGCTTTCGAGTAATTCTCCAACGTTCCCCCTGTAGGAGCTGCCGAAGGCTGCGATCTTTTGATTTTGTTTTTAAGATCAAAAGATCGCAGCCTTCGGCAGCTCCTACAGGGGTTGGGGGGTCAGTCTTCCTTGCGCACCGTCGCCACTTCGTCAGAGCGGACTTTCACTTTGGTCCCGGAAATATCCTCGAACTCATAGAACCCGTCCTTGGTCTTGGTTTTCGGCATGTCCTTGGTCAAATACTGGGTGCCGTTCTGCAAGGTGACCACGGTCGGCGTCGAGCAGCCGGCCAATGCCAGCAGGGCCGCTACCGCCAGAGGAATACCCAGAGTCTTGATCTTCATAGCCACCTCAAATACCTCATTCCATATCAATTGACCGTATCCGGTCTCTAACGCGGTTGGTGCCGTCGAACCGGGAAAAGTTCGATGGCCCCCTGAAAAAATCCCGATTGCCGCTGCCATTGATCTTTTTCCGTTTGCACCCGACAGGGCAGAGCTGGTATCTGTACGCATAACCAGTATTTGCTCGCCATGGCCCTGAATTCCCGTGACTGCCAACCCGCTCGACGATCCGTTCTATTACCTCAACAACTTCCGGCAAGTGCTTGATTGGCTTGAGCTTCGCTATGCCGATGTGATGAGCGAATCCGAGCACGGCTTTATCCGCGACTTCAAGGCCTTGCCGCACGCTTCGCAGGGTCTGCTGGTGCGCATGGTAATGCGTAAGGGCGTGCATTTCCGCCTTGGCAAACTCAACTACCCGGAAATTGGGGACATCAGCGACGCCGCGCAGCCGTTGCTGAGTCACGGCTGGCTCGACGATCAGGCTCTGTTGAGCGTGGCCGAAGTGTTCGACGTGTTGCTCAAGGCTGAACTGCTGCAGGCACTCGGCAGCTTTATCGAACAGCCCAAGGGCCGCAAGGACGACTGGCTGCCGGTGCTGGCCGAGCAATTCAGCGAATCGCGCAGCCTCTGCGACTGGGCGCCGACGCTCGGCGAGCGCTTGCTCAGCCTGACCATCATGGAACTTTGCGACCGCCTGCGCCTGATGTTCTTCGGCAACCTGTATCAGGACTGGTCGGAATTCGTGCTCGCCGACCTCGGGATCTTTACCTACGAAAAAGTCGAGTTCTGCGCCGACTCCCGTGGCCTGCGCAGCCGTGAAGACGTTGACGCCTGCCTGTTCCTGCATCACTGCCAGCAACGCTTCGAGGCCGGTGAACCGTTGGAAACCATTGTCGAGCAGGTCAGCGCGCTGCAGTTCGACAACCCGTGGCTGCAACGGCGGCGCGGCAAGGTGCTGTTCCAGATCGGCCAGTATTGCGAGCGCATCACTGAGTTTGCCCTGGCCCTGAGCATCTACCGCGATTGCGCCTACCCCGGCGCCCGCCAGCGCATGATCCGCGTGCTCGAGCGCTGCAGCGAATACGCACTGGCGCTGGAGCTCGCGACGCTCGCCGAACAGGCGCCGGAAAGCGCCGCCGAGCAGCAGAGCCTGCAACGGATGCTGCCACGGCTGCGACGCAAACTCGGCGGGCCACCGCTCAAACGCGCAACGCCACGTCCGGTCGAGCGCCTCGATCTGCAATTGCCGCGCACTGATCCGGCGCTGTCGGTGGAGTTCTACGTGCAAGCGCATTTGCACGAAGACAGCGGCCCGGTGCATTACGTCGAGAACAGCCTGATCAACTCGCTGTTCGGCCTGTTGTGCTGGCCGGCGATTTTCGCGCCGTTGCCGGGAGCATTCTTTCATCCGTTCCAGCGCGGGCCGGTGGATCTGCTCAACGAAGACTTCCAGCAACGCCGCGCCGAACTGTTCCAGGCTTGCCTCGACCAGCTCGACGATGGCCGTTACGTCGCAACCATTCGTGAATGCTTCGCCGCCAAGTGGGGCGTGCAGTCGCCGTTCGTGTTCTGGGGCGCGTTGAATGAGCAACTGCTGGAGCAGGCGTTGGCGTGCTTGCCGGCGGAACACCTCAAGCACTGGTTCAATCGCCTGCTGCTCGACATCAAGGCCAACCGCGCCGGCATGCCCGACCTGATCCAGTTCTGGCCGCAGCACAAGACCTACCGGATGATCGAGGTCAAAGGTCCCGGTGACCGCTTGCAGGACAACCAGCTGCGCTGGCTGGAGTTCTGCCATCAGCACCAGATGCCGGTCGCCGTGTGTTACGTGCAATGGGCGGAGCAAAGCGCTTGAGCTACAGCATTGCAGTCCGCGCGCTGTGCGAGTTCACCGCCAAGACCGGCGACCTCGACCTGCGATTCACGCCCTCGCCGACAGCCCTCGAAGGCATGCTCGGCCATCGCACCGTGGCCTCGCGGCGCAACGACAAATACCAGAGCGAAGTGGCGCTGGAAGGCGAGTTTCTGCAACTGAAGGTCAGGGGCAGGGCGGACGGCTACGACCCAGCGCAGAACTGTCTGGAAGAAGTCAAAACCTATCGCGGGGACCTCAGCAAGCAACCGGCCAACCATCGCCAGTTGCATTGGGCGCAGGCGAAAATCTACGGCTGGCTGATGTGCCGCAAGCTGGAACTGGCGCAGATCAATCTGGCGCTGGTGTATTTCGACATCGTCAGCGAGAAGGAAACCTGTCTGGTCGAAGCGTTCAGCGCGCAGGCCTTGCAGTTTTTTTTCGAGCAGCAATGCCACTTGTTTCTCGACTGGGCCGAGCAGGAAATGGCCCATCGCGAGGCACGCAATCTGGCGGCGCAGCAATTGAGCTTTCCCCACGCCGACTTTCGCCCCGGGCAGCGACATCTGGCCGAATCGGTGTTCAAGGCGGTCAGCACCGGCCGTTGCCTGATGGCCCAGGCGCCCACCGGGATCGGCAAGACCCTCGGCACGCTGTTCCCCATGCTCAAGGCTTTGGCGCCGCAGCAACTGGACAAGGTGTTCTTCCTGACCGCCAAGACTCCGGGGCGCAAACTGGCGCTGGATGCCAGTCAGGTGTTGTTCGATCGATCGCAAAACCTGCCGTTGCGGGTGCTGGAGATGGTCGCCCGCGACAAGGCCTGCGAACACCTGGACAAAGCCTGTCACGGTGAATCCTGCCCGTTGGCCCAGGGCTTTTATGATCGACTGCCCGCCGCTCGGCAAGCGGCCAGCCGGATCAATCTGCTGGATCAGGCGGCGATGCGCGAAGTGGCCCGTCAGCACACGGTTTGCCCGTATTACCTGAGCCAGGAAATGGCCCGTTGGGCCGACGTGGTGGTGGCTGACTACAACTATTACTTCGATTTCAGTGCGCTGCTGTTCGGTCTGGCCCAGCTCAACCAGTGGAAAGTCGCGGTGCTGGCGGATGAAGCGCACAACCTGGTCGAACGCGGGCGCTCGATGTACAGCGCCAGTCTTGATCAGGCCGCGCTGGCCAGCGTGCGCAAGAGCGCTCCAGAAGTGCTGAAAAAATCCCTGCAACGGGTCAACCGCGAGTGGAACGCGCTGCACCAGCCGCAACTGGCGCCATATCAGGCCTACGACAAGCCCCCGGAGAAACTGCTGCAAGCCGTTTCCCTGTGCAGCTCGGCGATTGGCGATTACCTCAATGATCATCCGCAGGGGCTCGACAGCGCGCTGCAAACCTTCTATTTCGACATGCTGCAGTTCGGCCGGGTGGCGGAGCTGTTCGACGAGCATTATCTGTTCGACATCAGCAAGCGTGACCTCGAGCGCAAGCGACCGCTGTCGCAGCTGTGCCTGCGCAACGTGGTGCCGGCGGCGTTCATCGGCCCGCGCCTGAAAGCGGCGCGCAGCAGCGTGCTGTTCTCGGCAACGCTGAGCCCGCGGCGCTATTACGCCGACCTGCTCGGCACGCCCGCCGACACGGTATGCATAGACGTCGAATCACCCTTCAGCGCCGAACAGCTGCAAGTGCAGATCGTCAGCCGTATCTCCACGCGCTTCAATCATCGGCAGGCGTCGCTGGAGCCGATCGTCGAGCTGATCGCCCGTCAGTTCAGCGAGCGTCCGGGCAATTACCTGGCGTTCTTCAGCAGTTTCGATTACCTGCAACAAGTGCTGACGCTGCTCGCCGAACGCCATCCGCAGATCAATCTGTGGCAACAGTCCCGGGGCATGGCCGAAGGGCAGCGACAGGCCTTTCTCGATCAGTTCACCGCCGACAGCCAGGGCATCGGCTTCGCCGTGTTGGGCGGTGCGTTCGGCGAAGGCATTGACTTGCCCGGAGCACGGCTGATCGGCGCATTCATTGCGACTCTGGGGCTGGCCCAGCTCAACCCGGTCAACGAACAGTTGAAACGGCGCATGGCAGCGATTTTCGGCGCCGGCTACGATTACACCTACCTGTATCCGGGCGTGCAGAAAGTGGTGCAGGCCGCCGGGCGGGTGATCCGTACGCGGCAGGATCGCGGTGTGGTGATGCTGATCGATGACCGCTTCGCCGAACCGCGCATTCAGCAACTGTTGCCGCGCTGGTGGTCGCTCGGTACCGACTCGCCCTCAATCAACCCGTTGATCACGCCGTGAATAGAAGCGCGTTTGCACCTTCCCATGGCGCCGGATTGCCGCATACTTGCGCTAATGAAAACCAGCGGTGAACCTGATGAGTGACAAACCGAGCAAAACTGCCGCGATCGAGGAGATGCGTTTCCGTCTGCTGATCGATGCGGTGGTCGATTATGCGATTTACATGATCGATCCGCACGGCATCATCACCAGCTGGAACTCCGGCGCCAAACGCTTCAAGGGCTACGAAGAGGCGGAGATTCTCGGCGAGCATTTCTCGCGCTTCTATACCGCCGATGATCGTGCGGCTGGCCTGCCGCAACGTGCGCTCGACACGGCGCTGCACGAAGGACGGTTCGAAGGTGAAGGCTGGCGGGTGCGCAAGGATGGCACCAGCTTCTGGTGCCATGTGGTCATCGATCCGATCATTGATCCCAACGGCAAAGTGCTCGGCTATGCCAAGATCACCCGCGACCTCACTGATCGCAAGATGGCCGAGGAAACCCTCAAGCAAAGCGAACAGCAGTTTCGCCTGCTGGTGCAGGGTGTCACCGATTATGCGATCTACATGCTCAGCCCCGAAGGTCGTGTGAGCAACTGGAATCAGGGCGCCCAGCGGATCAAGGGGTACCAGCCGGAAGAAATCATCGGCCAGCATTTTTCGATTTTCTACACCCCTGAAGACCGTGTGGCCGGCGAACCGCAACGGGCACTGGAGATTGCCACCCGCGAGGGCCGTTTCGAGAACAAGAGCTGGCGCATGCGCAAGGATGGCACGCGGTTTCTGGCCCACGTGGTGGTCGATGCCATTCGCGGCGAAACCGGCACGCTGCTCGGATTTGCCAAGATCACCCGCGATGTCACCGAAGCCCATGAGTCGCAAGTGGCGCTGGAAAAGACCCGTGAAGCGCTGTTCCAGGCGCAGAAGATGCAGGCCATCGGTCAGCTCAGCGGCGGCATCGCCCATGACTTCAACAATCTGCTGACGGTGATTCTGGGCAATCTGGAGATTCTGCAAAAGCGCATCGGTGACGATCCGAAAAACAGTCGTCTGCTGGAGAACGCCACGCAGGGTGCATTGCGTGGCGTATCGCTGACCCAACGCATGCTGGCCTTCGCCCGCCGTCAGGAACTCAAGACCGAGCCGGTCGATATCCCGCAACTGGTGCAAGGCATCACCGGACTGTTGCGCAGCTCGATAGGCCCGGGGATTCGCATCGAGACACGCTTTCCCGAGGATCTGCAACCGGTGCTGGCCGACAGCAACCAACTGGAACTGGCGCTGCTCAATCTGGCGACCAATGCCCGCGACGCCATGGTCGACGGCGGCAGCCTGTGCATTACTGCGCAGCCGGAAGTCGTGCTTGAGCAAAGCCATTCGTCAATGGCGGCGGGACGCTATGTGTGCCTGAGCGTGATCGACACGGGGGAAGGCATGGACGAAGCCACACTGGGTTCGGCCAGGGATCCGTTTTTCACCACCAAGGGCGTGGGCAAGGGCACCGGGCTGGGCTTGTCGATGGTGCATGGCTTTATCGAGCAACTGGGTGGCCGTTTCATTCTCAAGAGCGAAAAAGGCCATGGCACCCGCGCTGAAATGTGGATACCGGTGGCGCTGGCCGGGGAGACGGCAAAAAACCTTTACCCGGCGGTCAAACCGGTGTTGGTGCCACGCCTCAGCGTGCTGGTGGTGGACGACGATTCGCTGGTGATGACCAGCACCACGCTGCTGCTCGAAGACCTAGGCCATCGTGTGATCAGCGCCACCTCCGGCGCCAGTGCGCTGGCGTTGTTCGAGCAGGGTGAAGTCATTGATCTGATGATCACCGACATGGCCATGCCGCAGATGAGCGGCGCGCAACTGGCGCATGCGGTGCGCCTGCTCAAGCCGGATCTGCCGATCATTCTGGCCACCGGTTACGCCGAACGCCTGGAAGGCTTTGCCGCGCAATTGCCGCGTCTGCCCAAGCCGTTCACCCAGCTCAACCTGGTGGAAATCATCGCGCAGTCGATGAAGTGAATCCGCCTGAACTTGTCCGTGGCGAGGGCCTTCTAAAGGGTTTCCCCCGCCACGGAGCGCGCGCCCCTTGCCACGCATACTGACTGAGCCCAGCGCTGAAGAGCACCTGACTGAACACGACGCCAAGATGTTCGGCTCACCCAAGGAACGGCTGGATTTCTATCGCAAGGAAATCCAGTACGAAACCAGCATCCTCGCCAACCGCACCGATGCCTATCTGGCGGCGCAGTCGTTCTTGGTGATTGCCTTTGCTTCGTGCATGGCCAACCTCAACCCCGAGTGGGGCAAGTTGTTCACGCTGGTGGTGCCGCCGTTTCTCGCGCTGCTTGGGTTGCTCAGCTCGCTCAACGCCTGGCCGGGGATACGGGCGGCGTACGACATCATTGATCACTGGCACTACAAGCAGAGCGAGTTGTTGCGCAGCGAGCCGATCATGGGCATGGCTTACGACGAGTCGCCGCTGTTCAGTGAAATGGAGTCGAGCCACAAGGGCTATCGCAAGTCGTTGTTGTTTTCGGTGCGCACGCCATGGATTTTCGCCACGTTCTGGATCTTGCTCGGGGCTTATGCGGTGTTCATTCAGGTGACCAACCCCGGGGGCTGAACGCCGCACAAGAAAAAGCCCGGACTTTGCAGCCGGGCTTTTTCTTGTGCGCGTTATTCGACGGTTTCAAGCTGTCGACGCAATTCCTGCGAGTGATGCGGTGACATTGGAATCGGCGGGAAGTCTTCGTTGAGGACGCACAGATGATCGATTGCTTCCTCGAACTTCGCATCGGCTTTGCGGCGCAGTGCTCGATAGTGCTCAAACTGTTCGAGGTCCAGATTGTCCGCTTCCAGCAGCTCGTAAGCCGCTCGGTTGAGGGCGTGGGCATCTTCGAACAGTTGACGATTGCGTTCCAGGGCCAAAGCCCTGCAAGCCTTGATTTGTGCAGGAGTCGAGCATTCTTTCATGACCGTGACCTTGTTATCCAAAGATTCCTATTCATGGGCTGCAAGCCGCAGGGGAACCGAACCTGCCGGACCCGCCGAGTGCTTACAGCGAGGGTTATGGTTGTGACTGCCGGTATTGGCCGAGGGATCCATTTATTTTCAGAAAAAACTTCGATGGATTTCCGGAGATATTGCCGCTGGAAAAATCAGTTTTTTCGTTTTTGCCGTTGTTCGTAGCGCGCCAGCAGCGGTTGCGTGCTGATGCCATGCAGCAAAATGCTCAATGCCACCACCGACAGGGTGATGTTGGTGCACAACGTCGCGACTGAAGGACTCAGGCCGTGGTTCAAGGCATAAAACAGATAGAACAGGCTGCCGATCCCGCGAATGCCGAACCAGCCGATCAACAGGCGCTGACCGCGGTCAAGCAAGGTGCCCCAAGGCATCAACGCCACGCAGAGCGGACGCACCACGCAGAACAGCACCGCGCCAATGACCAATGCGCGCCAGTCCCAATGCGGCACCAGCACCACGCCGAGCAGGGTCACCAGAAACACTTCCATGGCGCGTTCCACCAGACTGCCGAACGAGAGCATGTCGCCCATCATGATCCCGGCCGCAACCTGGCTGCTTTCCAGTCGTTCGGTATCACCGTGCACCGCGTGCTGCGGTTCGATGTTCTGATGGCCCACCACCGGTTGCACCAGATGTTCGGCGGGTGGCTGGCTGGCGCCGGTGGATTTGACTTCTTCCTGGCGCAAGCCGAGGCCGGCGGCGAATACTGACAGAAAACCATAACCGCCAATCGCATCCGCGCCGACGTAAGCCAGGGCAATCAGCGACAGCGCCAGATAATCATTCGGGCTCAGGGTGCTGTCGTCGTTGCGGATGCGCAGCGACAGGGTCAGCCGGCCAATGCCGCGTCCCATCCAGTAACCGGTGAGCAGACCGACCGGCACCGCCCAGAGCAAACCGTGCAGCACCCAATCGGTCAAGGCGCCGGGTTGCGCGTCGGCCTGCAACAGCAGCAAGCCGAGAATCACGAACGGGAACGCGATGCCGTCATTGAGCCCGGCTTCACCGGAAAGACCGAAGCGCACGCTGTCGACATCCCGCGCATCATTGACCTGCACCAGCGCGGCCAGTACCGGGTCGGTGGGCGCCAGCATCGCCCCGATCAGCAGCGACGGCCCCCACGACAGTTGCAGGCCCCAGTGCAGCAATACGCTGACCCCGGCGATGGTCAAGACCATCACCGGGCCAGCCAGCCCGAACGCAATCCGCCAGCGCTTGTCGCGCAGTGGCAGACGCAGCTTCAGCCCGCAGACAAACAGCGAAAACAGCACCGCGACTTCCGTGAGGTGTTCCATCCACACCGAGGCGTTTTCCAGGGGCAGCTTCAGCAGATCCAGACCGCTCGGACCGATGCCGATCCCCAGCAACAGGCACACGGCCGAAGTGGTGACCGGCATCCAGCGCAGGTACGACGAGGTGAGCGCCAGGGTCAGCAAGACGGCGCCAAGCACCGCGACCCAGATGACGAAGCTCATGTTCGGTCGCCCATCGACGACAGCGTCGGCACCGGGTTAAGCAACGGTAGTACGCAGGTACTCGGGCGCGAGCACGTTGAACCACAGCAGAATCATCGACACCAGAATGGTCACCATCACCAGCAGGCCGACGCCCCAAACGCAGGCCGAGTACAGCAGGCCCTGTTCCTTGCGTTCATGCATGAACGTCGGCAGACCAACGAACAACAGGAACGTCGAATACACCGAAGCGGCACCCAGTACCAGAATCGCCAGCCAGCGACTTGGATAAAGCCCGGCGATGCCAGCGACGAAAAACGGCGTCACGGTATAGGCGGCAAAGCCGATGCACTGGTTAAGCGTGGGGCGCGCGTCGAACGTACGCGACATCCAGCGGATGAACCCGCCGATGACCGCGACCCCGGCGACAATGGCCACATACAACATGATGCTCAGTTGCAGCGCACTGGCCGTGCTCAAGCGCACGATCTCGCCGGCTGCCAGACTCCAGCCGACATACGTGGTACCGAAGAACAGGCACACGGCGGGAATCAGCGCCAATAGCAGCAGATGCGCAAGGTAGTGACGGGGATGGGCCTCTTCCTCGCGGCGGATGTCGGTCCAGGCGAAGTTGGGCTGGGTGAAGAGTTTAATGAGAGGGGCGGACATGACGACCTCCTGATCCTGCGGACCGGTTGGGACTCTTAAAGGTATGGAGGGACGTCATGCCGCCAGGTTCAGTTTTTATCGCGCTGCTCAGAGCATCGGCTTGCCGCCGGTCACGCCATAGCGCTGCCCGGTGATGTAACTGGCTTCATCGGAGGCCAGCAGCACGTAAATCGGCGCCACTTCCACTGGTTGTCCGGGGCGACCGAGCGGGGTTTCGCTGCCGAAGTTCTGCACTTCTTCATCCGGCATGGTCGAGACGATCAACGGTGTCCAGATCGGCCCGGGGGCCACGCAGTTCACGCGGATCTCTTTCGGCCCGAGTATCTGCGCCAGACCGCCGGTGAAGTTGGCGATCGCGCCCTTGGTGGTGGCATAGGCCAGCAGGGTCGGTTTGGGCATGTCCGAGTTGACCGAGCTGGTGTTAATGATCGAGGCGCCGGGGCGCATGTGCTTGATCGCCGCCTGACACAGCCGGAAAATCGCCGTGATGTTGACGTCGAAGGTCATCACCCATTCTTCGTCGGGGATTTCTTCGAAAGTTTCGTGGGTCATCTGGAACGCCGCATTGTTGACCAGAATGTCGATGCGCCCGAAGCGTGCGACGGTCTTGTCCACCAGTTCCTGGCAATGGGCCTTTTGCGCCAGATCGCCTGACAGCAACAGGCACTGGCGGCCTGCCTGTTCGACCCAGCGTGCGGTCTCTTTGGCGTCGTCATGTTCATTCAGATAGGCCACGACCACGTCTGCGCCTTCACGGGCGAAGGCAATCGCCACGGCGCGGCCAATGCCGCTGTCGGCGCCGGTGATCAGCGCAATCTTGCCGGCCAGCCGCCCGGAGCCGACATAGCTTTGCTCGCCACAGTCGGGGTACGGCTGCATTTTGCTTTGCGCACCGGGGACGGCTTGGGCTTGTGCGGGGAAGGGTGGTTTTGGATAGTCGGTCATCATCAATCTCCGAGGTTCTCAGGGCAGGTATGGGTGGTTGACCCGGACGGTTTGCTGTGAGTTCGATCGGATTTTGGATGACCACAAAACCATTGTAGGAGTGAGCCTGCTCGCGATGGCGGTGTATCAGCCGACATTGATGTTGTATGTCAGTCAGCTATCGCGAGCAGGCTCACTCCTACAGATTGGTGGTGTTTTCAGGATTTGCGGTTGGTCAGGGCGCGCTCCATGCGGCTGATGCCTTCTTCGAGCAGCGAGCGCGGGCAGCCGAAGTTCAGGCGCACGAACTGTTGGTGCTGGTCACCGAAGTCCAGACCGGGGCTCAGGCCGACTTTGGCCTGTTCGAGGAAGAACTGCTGCGGATTGTCCAGCTCCAGCGCCGAGCAATCGAGCCACGCCAGATAGGTTCCCTGCGGCACATTGATCGTGACGCCCGGCAGGCGACTGCGCACCGCGTCCACCAGCCAGTCGCGGTTGGCTTGCAGATAGGTTTTCAGTTCGGCCAGCCATGGCGCACCTTCGCTGTAGGCAACGCGGGTGGCTTCCATGCCCAGCGGGTTGACGCTGTCGACCATGCCGCAACGGGCGTGGTTGACGCGCTCGCGCAGGGCGGCGTCCTGGATGATCATGAACGAGGTCTTGAGGCCAGCGATGTTGTAGGCCTTGCTCGCCGACATCAGGGTGATCGTGCGCCTGGCGATTTCCGGGCTCAGCGAGGCGGTCGGAATGTGCACGCGGCCGTCGAAGCACAGCTCGGCGTGGATCTCGTCGGAGATGATCCAGGCGTCCTGTGCCGCGCAGATATCCGCTACGGCTTGCAGTTCTTCACGATCGAACACTTTGCCGATCGGGTTGTGCGGATTGCTCAGGAGCAGCGCACCGCCACCGTTCAGCGACTCGCGCAGGGTCTCCAGCGGGGTGGCGTAGGTGCCATCGGCCTGGGCGACGAATTCCAGCTCGACCTTGTTCAACCCCCAATGCCCCGGCGCGTGACGCAGCGGCGGGTAGTTCGGCACCTGCACCACGACGTTCTGCTGCGGTTTGACCAGCGCCTTGAGGGCCATGTTGAAACCGGATTCGACGCCCGGCAGGAAGATCAACTCCTGCGGTTTGACCTTCCAGGCGAACTTGTTCCACAGATCAGTGACGATGGCTTCACGCAGGTTGTCCTGCGCCACGCTGTAACCCACCAACGGATGCAGCAGGCGCTGCTGCAATGCCTCGATGACGACCGGCGGCGCGGCGAAATCCATGTCAGCGACCCACATCGGCAACACGTCGGCCGGGTAGCGGCTCCACTTGGTGCTGCCGGTGTTGTGGCGGTCGAATAGCTGATCAAAATCGAAAGTCATGCGCGGTCTCGTGAAGGCGGGATGGGTCCTGGGCGCCATTCTAAGCCCAACGCGACCCATGTGGGAGCTGGCTTGCCAGCGATGGCGTCGTCACTGTCGCTATTGGTGTTGACTGATCCACCGCATTCGCTGGCAAGCCAGCTCCCACAGGGTTTTGTGTTCGTTGGCGAATAGACCGACAAACGGCCGACGGTCGGTTTTCACACAGAGTGTGTGGTCATTGTCTACAGTGAAAAAGTCGGCAGCCATTCTGCCGTAACCGTGTTTGTCCAGAAAAAGCCCGGCTCAAGTACCGGGTTCCACCTGATCAGGAGTGCACGATGGATCTCAGCCGTCGTCAATTCTTCAAGGTCGCCGGTATCGGCCTTGCAGGCTCTAGCCTGGGCGCGTTGGGCATGGCCCCGACGCTGGCCTTCGCCGAGCAGGTGCGTCACTTCAAGCTTGCCCACACTCATGAAACCCGCAACACCTGTCCGTATTGCTCGGTCGGTTGCGGCTTGATCATGTACAGCCAGGGCGATGCCGCGAAGAACGTCGCGCAAAACATCATTCACATCGAGGGCGACGCCGACCACCCGGTCAACCGCGGCACCCTGTGTCCAAAAGGCGCGGGCCTGCTGGACTTCATTCACAGCCCGGGCCGCCTGCAATATCCGCAGGTGCGCAAACCCGGCAGCAGCGAATGGACCCGGATCAGTTGGGACGAAGCGCTGGACCGTATCGCCGACCTGATGAAGGCCGACCGCGACGCCAACTTCATCGAGAAGAACGCCACCGGGCAGACGGTGAATCGCTGGCTGACCACCGGGTTTCTCGCCGCGTCGGCAGCGTCCAACGAAGCCGGTTACATCACCCAGAAGGTGATTCGCAGTCTCGGCATGCTGGGGTTCGATAACCAGGCGCGTGTCTGACACGGCCCGACGGTGGCAAGTCTTGCCCCGACGTACGGCCGTGGTGCCATGACCAATACCTGGACCGATATCGCCAACGCGAATCTGATCCTGGTAATGGGCGGCAACGCAGCAGAAGCGCATCCGTGCGGCTTCAAATGGGTGACCGAGGCCAAGGCGCACAACGCTGCCCGGCTGATCGTGGTCGACCCGCGTTTTACCCGGACCGCTTCGGTGGCCGACTATTACGCGCCGATCCGCACCGGTACCGACATCGCCTTCATGGGCGGGCTGATCAATTACCTGCTGACTCAGGACAAGATCCAGCACGAATACGTGCGCAATTACACCGACGTCTCGTTCATCGTCAAAGCCGGCTATGGCTTTGAGGATGGCATTTTCAGCGGCTATGACGCGGCCAAACGCAGTTACACCGACAAATCCGGCTGGGGTTACGAGCTGGGCGAGGATGGCTTCGTCAAAGTCGACCCGACCCTGCAGGATCCGCAGTGCGTCTATCAATTGATGAAGCAGCATTACAGCCGCTACAACATTGAGCTGGCGAGCCAGATCTGCGGGATGCCGGTCGATGCCATGCAAAAAATCTGGGATGAGATTGCCACGTGCTCCACGCCGGGCAAGACCATGACCATCCTGTATGCACTCGGCTGGACGCAGCACTCGATCGGCGCGCAGATCATCCGCAGTGCGGCGATGGTGCAACTGCTGCTGGGCAACGTCGGCATGCCGGGTGGTGGCGTGAATGCCTTGCGCGGCCACTCGAACATTCAGGGCCTGACCGACCTCGGGTTGTTGTCCAACTCGCTGCCGGGCTATCTGACCCTGGGCAGCGATGGCGAGCAGGACTACAACGCCTTCATCAAAAAACGCACACAGGTGCCGCTGCGTCCGGGGCAATTGTCCTACTGGCAGAACTACAGCAAATTCCACGTCAGCCTGATGAAGTCGTGGTACGGCGCCAACGCGACGCTGGAGAACAACTGGAATTACGATTACCTGCCGAAACTGGACATCCCCAACTACGACGTCCTGAAAATGTTCGATCTGATGAGCCAGGGCAAGGTCAACGGCTACATGTGCCAGGGTTTCAATCCGATCGCTGCGCTGCCGGACAAGAACCGGGTGATGGGCGCGCTGGCCAAGCTCAAATGGCTGGTGGTGATGGATCCGCTGGCTACCGAGACTTCGGAATTCTGGCAAAACGTCGGGCCGTACAACGACGTGAAAAGCGCCGAGATCCAGACCGAAGTGATTCGCCTGCCGACCACCTGCTTTGCCGAGGAGGACGGCTCGCTGGTCAACAGCAGCCGCTGGCTGCAATGGCACTGGAAAGGTGCCGACGGCCCGGGCGAAGCGCAGACCGACATTCGCATCATGAGCGAACTGTTCCTGCGCCTGCGCAAGCGTTATCAGGCCGAGGGCGGCAAGTTCGCCGATCCGCTGCTGAACCTGTCGTGGCCGTACAAGATTCCCGACGAGCCATCGCCGGAGGAGCTGGCCAAAGAGATCAACGGCAGCGCCATGGTCGATTTCACCGATGCCAGCGGCGTGGCGGTCAAGGCCGGCTCGCAACTGGCCGGGTTCGGCCTGCTCAAGGATGACGGCAGCACCGCGTCCGGTTGCTGGATCTTCGCCGGCAGCTGGACCGAGGCCGGCAACCAGATGGCCCGGCGCGACAACGCCGACCCGTATGGCATGCACCAGCATCAGGGCTGGGCCTGGGCGTGGCCGGCCAACCGGCGGATCCTCTACAACCGCGCCTCGGCGGATGTCGCGGGCAAACCGTGGGATCCGAAAAAACGCCTCGTATGGTGGAACGGCAAGGCCTGGGGCGGCACCGATGTGCCGGACTACAAGGCCGATGTGCCGCCGGAAGCCGGGATGAACCCGTTCATCATGAACCCCGAGGGCGTGGCGCGGTTCTTCGCCGTCGACAAGATGAACGAAGGGCCATTTCCCGAGCACTACGAACCGTTCGAAACGCCGATCGGCATCAACCCGCTGCACCCGCAAAACAAGAAAGCCACCAGCAACCCGGCGGCGCGGATCTTCGATTCGGTCTGGGAAAGCCTCGGCGAAGCCAAGGATTTCCCCTACGCCGGCACCAGTTACCGGCTGACCGAGCACTTTCACTTCTGGAGCAAGCATTGCAAGTTGAATGCGATTGCCCAGCCCGAGCAGTTCGTCGAAATCGGCGAAGTGCTGGCGAAGGAGAAGGGCATCGCGGCTGGAGATCGGGTGCGGGTCAGCTGCAAGCGCGGGTTCATCGAGGCGGTGGCGGTGGTGACCAAACGCATCCGGCCGCTGCAGGTCAACGGCCAAGTGGTGCATCAGATCGGCATCCCGCTGCATTGGGGGTTCACCGGCCAGACGCGCCACGGTTACCTGACCAACACCCTGGTGCCGTTCCTCGGCGATGGCAACACACAGACCCCGGAATCCAAGTCATTCCTGGTCAACGTGGAGAAACTGTAAATGGCCAGCCAAGACATCATTGCCCGCTCGGCCACCACCACGGTGCCGCCCTCGGTGCGGAATCAGCAGGCAGTCGCCAAGCTGATCGACACCACCAAATGCATCGGCTGCAAGGCCTGCCAGGTCGCCTGCTCGGAATGGAACGAGCTGCGCGACGAGGTCGGCCACAACCACGGCACCTACGACAACCCGCAGGACCTGAGCGCAGAAACCTGGACCCTGATGCGCTTCACCGAACACGAAACCGACGCCGGCAACCTGGAGTGGCTGATCCGCAAGGACGGCTGCATGCATTGCGCCGAGCCGGGGTGCCTCGCGGCTTGCCCGAGTCCCGGGGCGATCATCAAACACGCCAACGGCATCGTCGATTTCGATCAGGATCATTGCATCGGCTGCGGCTATTGCATCACCGGTTGCCCGTTCAACATTCCGCGGATTTCGCAGAAGGATCACAAGGCCTACAAATGCACATTGTGTTCCGACCGCGTCGCGGTAGGGTTGGAGCCGGCCTGCGTGAAAACCTGCCCGACCGGGGCCATCGTCTTCGGCAGCAAGGAAGACATGAAGGAACACGCCGCCGAACGCATCGTCGACCTGAAAAGCCGGGGCTTCGACAACGCCGGGCTGTATGACCCGGAAGGCGTCGGCGGCACTCATGTGATGTACGTGCTGCACCACGCCGACACGCCGAAGATCTACGCCGGGTTGCCGGATGCACCAGCCATCAGCCCGCTGGTGGGTCTGTGGAAAGGCATCAGCAAACCGCTGGGTCTGCTGGCAATGGGCGCGGCGGTGCTGGCCGGGTTCTTCCACTATGTGCGTATCGGGCCGAATCGCGTCGAGGAAGATGAACATCCGGCGCCACCCGATACCTCAGTGCATGTCGTTGATCCGGCGGTGCACACCTTCGATCCACGCGGGGAGAACCGGCCATGAGCAACAAGACGATCCTGCGTTACACCGCCAACCAGCGCACCAATCACTGGCTGGTGGCGATTCTGTTCTTCATGGCCGGGCTGTCCGGGCTGGCGTTGTTTCATCCGTCGATGTTCTGGCTGACCCACCTGTTCGGCGGCGGGCCGTGGACACGGATTCTGCACCCGTTCATGGGCGTGCTGATGTTCGTGTTGTTCCTCGGTCTGGTGTTCCGTTTCTGGCGTTCGAACTTCTTCATCGACAACGACTGGAAGTGGATGCGCCGCATCGATCGGGTGCTGGTCAACGATGAAGAAAGCGTGCCGCCGGTGGGCAAGTACAACGCCGGGCAGAAGATGCTGTTCTGGACTTTACTGCTGTGCATGCTTGGCTTGCTGTTCACCGGGCTGGTGATCTGGCGCGCGTATTTCAGTGCGTACTTCGGCATCACCGTGATCCGCTGGGCCATGCTCCTGCATGCGCTGGCCGGGTTTGTGCTGATCCTCAGCATCATCATTCACATCTACGCCGGCCTGTGGATCAAGGGCTCGGTGGACGCGATGCTGCATGGTTGGGTCAGCCGCGCCTGGGCGAGGAAACACCACGAACTCTGGTATCGCGACATCACCCGCGATGAACGCAATCCGGACGTGCCGGAGCGACCGATCACCAAAAAGGGCTGACCTTTGGCAACCATTCTTGAACCCGGGGAAATCGAAGCGGCGGCCAGTTCGCCGCCGTTTCTGCACCTGCCACCGCACAACCTGTTCACCTTGCGCGCCCAGCGTCTGGAGCAATTGGCTCAGGGGCATCCGCTGGCCGATTACCTGCGGCTGATCGGCGGATTGTGCCGGGCTCAGCAGCAGGTTTTCGACGATCCACCGCTGACGGCACCGTTTGATCAGCAAAGGATCGAAGCCTGTCAGCAACATGGTTTACCGCCGTTTGCTGCCGACACATTGGTGCGCGAAGATGCCTGGCAGGCTTATCTGGATGCTTTATTGCAACGTTACGTGGCGCCCGATCAACCCGCCGTAGTCGACGCGCTCGCTACACTGCGTGGCGCCAGTGCCGGGCAGTTGCGTGCGTGGGCCGTGGCGCTGGTCAGCGGCCAGTATTCGATGGTGCCGGCGCAGTTGGTGCCGTTTCTCGGTGCCGGGTTGCAAGCGGCGTGGAGTCACTGGCTGCTCAGCGCACCCAACCTGCAACTGAAACCCGGCGACAGCCTCAGCCAGTGCCCGGGCTGCGGGTCGCCGGCGATGGCCGGGGTCATTCGTCATCGCGGCAAACACAACGGCCTGCGCTATCTGGTGTGTTCGTTATGCGCCTGCGAATGGCATGTGGTGCGGGTCAAGTGCGTGTATTGCGAGTCGAGCAAGGGCCTGGATTACCTGAGCCTTGAGGATGATCGGCATGCGGCCAATCAGGCGCCGATTCGGGCGGAGGTCTGCCCCAGCTGCAACAGCTACCTGAAACTGGTCTATCTGGAGAACGATGCCGAAGGCGAAGCGCTGTCGGCTGACCTCACCAGCCTGCTGCTCGACATGCGTCTGGCGCAGGACGGTTATCAGCGCCTGGCACCGAATCTGTTGCTGGCGCCGGGAGACGAATGACCAGAGCGTCTACACTCGCCGGACAGTCTTGTTTTTTCGGGAGTGGCTGATGTCTTCGAGCGTTGCCCTGCGGTTGCCTTCCATTGATGGGTTGTTGCGTCACCCGGCCTGTGTGCCGTTGGCCGAGCGTTATGGCCGCGAGTCGTTGCTGGCCAGCTTGCGCCAGTTGCTTGATGAGTTGCGTTCCAGCGTGTTGAACGGGCAATTGTCAGCCGTCGAAATCAGCCCTGACGTGCTCGCCGGGCGGGTTGGCGAGCGTCTGGCCCAGCAGCAGCGCAGCAACGTGCGGCGGGTGTTCAACCTGACCGGCACGGTGCTGCACACCAATCTTGGCCGGGCGCTGTTGCCGGATGAAGCCATCGATGCGGTGCAGATGGCCGCCCGTTATCCGCTCAATCTGGAATTCGATCTGGCCAGTGGCAAACGCGGTGATCGCGATGACCTGATCGAAGGCCTGATCCGCGAACTGACCGGTGCCGAAGCCGTTACCGTGGTCAACAATAATGCAGCTGCGGTGTTGCTGACGCTGAACAGCCTCGGCGCACGCAAGGAAGGCATCATCTCGCGCGGCGAGTTGATCGAAATCGGCGGCGCGTTCCGCATCCCCGACATCATGGCCCGCGCCGGCGTGCGTCTGCACGAAGTCGGCACCACCAACCGCACCCACGCCCGCGACTACGAAGCGGCGATCAGCCCGCGCAGCGGTTTGATCATGCGCGTGCATGCGAGTAACTACAGCATCGAAGGTTTTACCGCGCGGGTGCCCACCGCCGAACTGGCCGAGCTGGCTCATCAACACGGCTTGCCGCTGCTGGAGGATCTGGGCAGCGGCAGTCTGCTGGACTTGACCCGCTGGGGTCTGCCGGCGGAACCGACGGTAAGGCAGGCGCTGCTTGATGGCGCGGACATCGTCACCTTCAGCGGCGACAAATTGCTCGGCGGGCCACAGGCCGGGTTGATTGTCGGGCGCAAAGATTTGATCGCGAAGATCAAGAAGAACCCGTTGAAGCGCGCCTTGCGGGTGGACAAGTTGACCCTGGCCGCACTGGAAGCGGTGCTCGGCCTGTATCGCGATCCCGATCGCCTCGCCGAACGTCTGCCGAGTTTGCGCCTGCTGACTCGCCCGCAAGCGGAGATCCTCGCCCAGGCTTCTCGCCTGCAACCGGCGATGGCGGAAGTCTTGGGCGAACCGTGGCAGGTCAGCGCCGTGCAGGCCTTGGGCATGATCGGCAGCGGCAGCCAACCGGTGGCGCGTTTGCCGAGTGCAGCGCTGTGCCTGCGCCCGCAAGTGTCCAAGCGACTGCGCGGACGCTTTCTGCTCAATCTGGAGACCGCGTTGCGTGCGTTGCCGATCCCGGTGCTCGGGCGCATTGACGACGATGCGCTGTGGCTCGATCTGCGGCAACTCGACGACGAGCCGGCGTGGCTGGCGCAGTTGCCGCAGTTGCAGGTCGAGTCGTGATCGTTGGCACCGCCGGGCACATCGACCACGGCAAGACCTCGCTGCTGCAAGCCCTGACCGGGCAAACCGGCGACCGCCGCCCGCAGGAGCGCGAGCGCGGAATGACCATCGACCTCGGTTATCTCTACGCGGAGCTGGAACCCGGCGCCGGGCTGACCGGGTTCATCGATGTGCCGGGCCACGAGAAATTCACTCACAACATGCTCGCCGGGGCGCAGGGCATCGATCTGGTGTTGCTGGTGGTGGCGGCGGACGACGGGGTGATGCCGCAGACCCGCGAGCATTTGGCGATTGTCCAGTTGCTGGGCATTCCCCGGGCGCTGGTGGCGATCACCAAGTGCGATCGGGTTGAAGCGGGCAGGGTGGCGCAGGTTCAGCGGCAGATTGTCGACCTGCTCGAGGCCGGGCCGTATGCCGACGCGCCGATCCTCGCCGTATCGAGCGTGAGCGGGCAGGGTGTCGATGAGCTGCGCCAGAGCTTGCTGCAGTTTCAACGCGAAATACATGAACGCAGTCGCGAGGGTGGTTTTCGCCTTGCCATCGACCGCGCCTTCAGCGTGGCGGGCGCCGGGATTGTGGTCACTGGCACGGCGTTGTCGGGCACGGTGTGTATCGGGGACAAACTGACCCTCGCAGCGTCCGGCAAATCGGTGCGGGTGCGAGGCTTGCACGCGCAAAACCAGCCCGCCGAACAGGCCTTCGCCGGGCAGCGGGTGGCGCTGAATATCAGTGGCGATCGACTGGCGCTGGAACAGATCCATCGCGGTCAATGGCTGTTGGCGGAGTGGCTGCACGCACCGACGCAACGGGTCGATATCGAGTTTCAGTTGTTGCCCGGTGAGCGCACGTTCGAACACTTTCACCCGGTGCACGTGCACCTCGGTACGCAAGACGTCATCGCCCGCGTGGCGTTGCTCGAAGGTCCGCGTTTGCGTCCCGGCGAACGGATGTTTGCGCAACTGCTAATCAATGCGCCGGTGCATGCGGTAAAGGGCGATCGCTTGATCCTGCGGGATCAGAGCGCGCAACGTACCCTTGGCGGCGGTCAGGTGCTTGACCCGTTCGCCCCGGCCCGACAACGCCGCAGCCCGGAACGGCTGGCGCAACTGCAAGCGCTGGCCGGCAGCGACAGTCTTGAACAGGCGCTGCCGCTGTTGCTCGACCACAGCGCTGGCGGCCTCGATCCGCAACGGCTGGAGCGTCAGTTCAATCGCCCGCGTGAAGACTGGGCGTTACCGGCCAACGTGCGCCTGATCGACACCCGCCAGGGCCCGGTGCTGTTCAACGTGCAGCGCTGGGCGCAGCTGAAGTTCACCCTGTTGGAGCAGTTGGCCAAGTTGCATGAACTGGAACCGGACCAGATGGGACCGGATCGCGATCGCCTGCGCCGCTTCAGTGGTCTGGCGCTGGAGCGTTCGACCTTCGGCAGCCTGCTGGAAGAACTGCGCGCCGCCGGATCGATCAACGCCAGCGGGCCGTGGTTACATCTGCCGGATCATCAGGTGCGCTTGAATGCTGAAGACGAAACCCTGTGGCAGCGTATACAGCCGCTGCTCGAACAGGCCGGGTTTGATCCGCCGTGGGTGCGCGATGTCGCCAAAGTGTTGGGCGTGGACGATGCCGTGGTGCGCCTGTTGCTGCGCAAACTGGCGCGCCTGGGGTTGATGCATCAGGTGGTGCGCGACCTGTTTCTGAGCGATGTGCAACTACGGCGCATGGCCGACATTCTGTTGCAGCTGGAGCAGGAAAATCCGTCGATCCAGGTGACAACCTTCCGTGATGCGCTAGGCTTGGGACGCAAACGCTGTATTCAGTACTTGGAATACTTCGACCGCCTCGGCCTGACCCGACGCATCGGCGAATCCCGGGTGATCCGCCATGACAACGCGCTGGCCAGTGCCGACGCACCCTGAGTTCAAAGGAAGGCAATCGCGCCCGGTGGCGCGGCCGGGCTTCAAACCCGGTTGGGGACGGCATCCGTTCCCGGGCAGGTTCGACTCCGGCTGCCTTCCGCCAATTACTACAGCATCCTCGACGCACTGAATTCCCTGTGGGGGGCGAGCCTGCTCGCGAATGCGGTACGTCATTCAACATCTATGTCGACGGATCGACCGCTTTCGCGAGCAAGCTCGCTCCCACAGTGGGTTATGGGTTAGAGGCGGCCGTATTCGCGGGCTGTGCGATCCACGGCGATGCGCGTCTTGTCCACCAGTTCATCCAGCTCCGCCCGCGTGGCGATCAGCGCGGGAGCCATGATCATCCGGCCCAGCGTCGAACGAATGATCAGGCCTTCTTCAAAGCCAATGGTGCGGCAGCGCCAGGCGATGTCGTTCTCGTTGGCGAAACGCTTGCGGGTGGCTTTGTCTTCGGCGAACTGCAATGCCGCCACCAGCCCCACGCCCTGAATCTCACCCACCAGCGGGTGGTTGCCGAACACCTCGCGCAGGCAGTTCTGCAGGTACGGGCCGGTGTCGGTTTTCACCTGAGTGACCACGCCTTCATCGCGCAACGCCTTGAGGTTGGCAATCGCCACCGCAGCCGCCACCGGGTGGCCGGAGTAGGTCAGGCCGTGAGCGAACACGCCGCCTTTTTCCACCAGTGCCTCGGCCATGCGCCGCGACAGGATCAAGCCGCCCATGGGGATGTAGCCGGAGGTCAGGCCCTTGGCGATGGACAGGGTGTCCGGCTCGAAACCGAAGGCCTGATGCGCGAACCATTCGCCGGTGCGGCCAAATCCGCCGATGACTTCGTCAGCACACAGCAGCACGTCGTATTGGCGGCAGATGCGCTGGATTTCCGGCCAGTAGGTGGCGGGCGGGATGATCATGCCGCCGGCGCCCTGGAACGGTTCGGCGACGAACGCGGCAACCTTGTCGGCACCCAGTTCGAGGATCTTGTCTTCCAGTTGCCGCGCCGCCCGCAGGCCGAATTCTTCGGGGCTGAGGTTGCCTTCGTGGGCGAACCAGTACGGTTCGTCGATGTGCGCGACGTCCGGGATGGTACCGCCCATTTCGTGCATGAATTTCATGCCGCCCAGCGCCGTGGCGGCCAGGGTCGAGCCGTGGTAGCCGTTCCAGCGGCCGATCATGATTTTCTTCTCGGGCTGGCCCATCACCTGCCAGAACTTGCGCACGGTGCGGATCAACACCTCGTTAGCTTCGGAGCCGGAGTTGGTGTAGATCGCGTGGCTGTAGTGCTTCGGTAGCAGGCTGAACAGCAGCTCCGACAGCTCGATCACTTGCGGGTGAGTGGTGTGGAAGAACATGTTGTAGTAGGGCAGTTGTTGCAGCTGCGCGGTGGCGGCAGCGGCCAGGTCCTTGCGCCCATAACCGAGGTTGGTGCACCACAGGCCGGACATGCCGTCCAGGTAGCGATTGCCGTCGTTGTCCCACAACGCCAGGCGGTCACCGCTGACCATTACCCGCGGGCCTTCTTCGTTGAGGGCTTTCTGATCGACGAACGCGTGAATGTGGTGGGCGGCGTCGGCAGCCTGGTAATCGCGGGTGCTGCGGGTCGGATCGAATTCGGCGGACATGGCGGTTCTCCAGAGAAACGGGGCAAGTGGGTGCGCGTTCATTCCAGCGGTGCACGGTTTATATTTGTCACTTAAAAATATTTTTGTAAAGAAAATATTTGTCGGTGAAAAAATAAATCCGTAGGCTGACGACCATCAGCAAGTCAGGACAAAGGCACCATGAGCGGGCTCAGAGAGCGGCAGAAGGAACAGCGCAGGGAAGTCATCGCGCAGGCAGCGCTGGAGCTGTTCAAGACCAACGGTTTTGCGGCCACCACGCTGGACCAGATCGCGGTCCAGGCCGGGGTGTCTGCGCCGACGGTGGTCAATTACTTTGGCGGCAAGCAGGAGATCTTGCTGGCCTTGCTCAAGCAACCGGACGAGCAGGCCATGCGCGAGGCGCGGGCCAATCTGGATGACGACAGCGATCCGCTGGAGGCGTTGTGCGAGTTCGAAGGCTTGATGACCGACTATCAACTGCAAGCCATGCCGGCCTCGCTGTGGCGTGAATTGGCACCGTTTCTACTGACCGGTGAGTTGGCGCTGGCGTTGAGTCCGTGGAATGCGGCGGTGATCGAAGAGACCAAGGCCCTGCTCGGGCATTTTCAGGCGCAGGGAAAGGTGCGGGCGACGGTAGATCTGGACGTGGCGGCGACGTTGTTCAATCAGTACGCGAACATGGCGTTTATCCGTCTGGCGACCGAGCCTGAGCCGGACCGGGCGGCACATGCCGAACACATGCGCGGTGTGCTGGGTTTGATCTGTCATGGCATTTTGAGCAGCGAGTAGTGGTTTTCAGGTTTTCGGCAACCACGGCTGCATCAACTCCAGCATCCCGCGTCCGCCTCGGCGGAGCCCGGCGGCCATGGCCAGCCACGACAGCTCGGTAATGATCACTTCGCGGGCGTGCAGCAAGCGCACTTCGCCCGCCGTGCCACCGGCCGTTCCGCCATCGGGCATGTACACGGTCATCCAGTCACCGAGACTTTCCACCACCAGACACAGGCGCCAGCCCTGTTCCTCGGCAATCAGGCCAACCTTCGAGCCGTCAGGGTTTTCCATCCCGGCAAAGCGTGTGGTGGTGTCCTTGAGCAACTGGTAACCCGGCAGATTGCTCAAGACCTTGTCTACGCCGTTTTCGATCGCTCGGGCGGCGGTGGAAGTGCGGGCCAGCAGCCCGGCGAGAAAACACAGCACAATCAAACCGAACAACGTCGCCAGCGTGATCAGGGTCACGCCGGCAACGTCGTGCCCGGCAAACATCGGCAGCAGCTTTTCCACGGGGCCACGCAACAGGTGGATGGCTTTTTCCAGCAGGACGAAAACCAGCACCAAAGGCAGAATGAACAGCAATCCGCCAATCACGGTGGTTTTGATGAACTTGAACATGGCAGCTCCTTGCTGAATTCCTTCAGTGACACAAAGCAAGGCTAGCTGAATAAAATGCCGAGACAGATCGGCAGCGAACAAGGAGCGGGGCGCATGAGCGCTGGCGCGACATCTGGCTCGATTGCACCCAGAGCATGAGTGGATTCAGCGATTGCGACCGACTGAAAAATACTCCCAACTCAACGAATGACTGTGGCGAGGGAGCTTGCTCCCGCTGGGTGCGCAGCAGCCTTCTCTGAGAAGCGGGACCGCTTCGCGCTCCAGCGGGAGCAAGCTCCCTCGCCACAGGCTACTTCTGTTCAGCAAGCTCCCTCGCCACAACAGACTTGTTCATCAGTAGATATGGCTAACGACGGGTCGCCAGGTAGGACTGCCCAAGATCGCTGGCCCAACTGTCCAGCACCGCTTTGACGTCATCGGCGGTCAGCACCTGTTTGTCGTTTTCCAGCGGCAGCCCGGTGCCCTTGCGCACGACTTCGGCGACCACTTCGCCGGTGGAGCCGTCCTCGAACGAGACTTCGGTGGTGATTTCGCTGTCCTGATCGCGGATGCCGGTGGCGGTGCTCACACCTGCAGCGACCAGCGTCACCGGTAGCCATTCATAAAAGCGCAGGCCCTGGGTGCTGGCGGCGACGCGGGTGATCGCCGGTCTGACCGTCAGGGTGTTCGGGCCGGGTTGCGGCACCAGGCGCATGACCTTGCCCAGTTCCAGCCTGAGCGCGGCGTCGTAGTACTCGGTGACGCCGGACAGCGTGCTCAGCGGGATCCGCTCGCTCGGCGCGGCGCTGGGGTAGAACTGGCTGGGCGCCAGATAGACCTGGGTGTAACGCCCCCGGGCCAATGCCGGGCTGACCCAACTCAACACCGTCTGCCCCGATGGCGACTGGTGCTCGCTGAGCACGCTGTAATCGTGCAGGAATCCGGTGTACTTCTGCGGTTCGACGGTTTTGCTGCTGCAGGCCGACAGGCTCAGGGACGCCGTACACAGCACCGACATCAAGCAATGGCTTCTGATCATGCGAATCCTTGTTTTGCGCTGTTGCCCCGCGTGGTTCAAGCGCGGGCAGTGATGGGGGAGGAGAGCGGCGGGGTGTTGTCCGAGCATTCGATGTGCAGACGGCCGTGGCTCATGATCCATTGGATGAGGTCGGCGGTCGGAATCGAATGCACGTACTCGACCCATTGCGAATCGCTGGGGCCGTACTGCTCGAAATAGCGGCGCAAGACGATACGGCTTTGGTCATCTGACAGGCCCAGGCAAAACTCCTGGAACAGCAGCGGCGTATCCTGCTCGGGCGCGCTGGTGCGCTGGCTGAGAATCAACGGATAGCGGGCGTCGTGGCCCTCGGCGGTATAACGGTTGTGCAATGCGCTCATTGAAAGCCCCCCGGTTGTCGATGGCGTGCAGGGTGCCCGAGGGGTTTTGCCGCAGAATGTCCGCTTGATGTCCGGGACGACGGAATGTTGCTCGATTGAAATATATGACCCGCCCGCCAGAATAGTTTTAGATGCGTTCTTTTTTTGGCCTGAGGATCCTGTGCCCGTGAGCAGATTGCTGATCGTCGACGATGATGTGGAAATTCTCGCCCTGCTGAAGAAGTTCTTCGTCCAGCACGCCTACGAGGTCGATGTTGCCGCCGACGGCGCAGCGATGTGGGCGGCAATTGCCCAGCAGCGCCCGGACACGATCATTCTCGACCTGATGCTGCCCGGTGAAGGGGGCCTCAGCCTGTGCCAGAAAGTGCGGGCGCAGATGGGCATTCCGATCATCATGCTGACCGCCATGGGCGAATTGAGCGACCGGATTGTCGGCCTCGAACTGGGCGCCGATGACTACGTCACCAAACCGTTCGCCCCGCGTGAACTGTTGGCCCGTCTGCGCGCCGTGCAGCGTCGCGCCGGTGAGCAGGTCAGCCCGGCGAGTGAACCGGCGCGGCCGGTGATCGCCTTCGCCGGTTGGCATCTGGATATCACCTGTCGCGAGTTGCGCTCCCCGGAAAACGTGATGATTCCGCTGTCCGGTGGCGAGTTCGATCTGCTGGTGGTGTTTCTCGAACACCCGCAGCGCATTCTTACCCGCGAACAATTGATCGACCTGTCTCGCGGTCAGGGCCACGACGCCTTTGATCGCAGCATCGACGTGCAGGTCAGCCGCCTGCGGCGCAAGATCGAGCCGGACAGCAAACGCCCGGACCTGATCCGCACCGTGCGCAACGGCGGTTACATGTTCACCGCCAAGGTCACTCGTTCATGATCCATCGATTCCTGCGCCGTGATCCGCTGAGTCGGCGGATCGCCCTGACCATCGTCGCGGCCATGCTCGCTTCGCTGGCACTCAATTTCCTGTTCGTGGAGGTGGCCGGGACTTGGGCGCGGCCGCCGATTGAACGCACCGGGTTGCTGGAGCAGATTGCCGCGACCGTCAAAGTGATCGAGGCTGCACCAGCGCCTTTACGCCCGAAACTGGCGCAGGCGGCAACCGGCCCGGCGCTGGAGGTGACGTGGCATGCACAACGGGGCGAGTTCGGATTGCCAACGGCGGGTACGCAGCTTGTCGCCGACAAGACGTCGGGCTTGCATCAGTTGTTGGGCGATGAGCGAGACATTCGGGTGTTCAATCCCGCTGACTGGCCGAGCGGCAGCCCGCTGGGCCGCTATGCGGCACTGATTCAACTGCCGGATGCCAGCTGGTTGCTGTTCTCTTCGCCCGAGCGCTCCTGGGGCCTGGATATCGGCACGCGCATCGCGATCATCATCGCCCTCGGCCTGATCGCTACCGTGCTGGTGGCCTGGCTGGCCACGCAGCAACTGGCCAAGCCACTGCAACGCTTTGCCAGCGCCGCCCGGCGCTTTGGCGGTGATCTGCGCGCACCGCCGATCAAAGTCGAAGGCCCGGACGAGATCCGTCAGGCGATCATCGCCTTCAACACCATGCAGGCGCAGATTCAGCACTACATCAGCGAGCGCACGCACATGCTCGCGTCGATTTCCCACGACTTGCGCGCACCGCTGACCCGCATGCGCCTGCGCAGCGAGTTCATGGAGGATCTCGATCATCAGGACAAACTGATTCGCGACATCGAAGAAATGCGCCTGATGATCAACTCCGCGCTGGCGTTTTTCCGGGAGGACACGCAGCCGGAACCCACCACCGCGTTCGACCTGTCGGAACTGCTGCAGACGATCGTCGACGACTATCGCGACCAGAACATCGCAATCGACTTCAGCGGCCCTGCGCATCTGGTCTACGAGGGCCGCCCGCTGGCGATCAAGCGAGTGATCGTCAACCTGCTGGAAAACGCCGAAAAGTACGCGCAGCAGCCGGCGATTGCCTTGAGCCGTGATGGCCTCGGCGTCTGTATCGACATCACCGATGACGGGCCGGGGATTCCCGAGGCGTCATTGCAGCAGGTGTTCGATCCGTTTTTCCGTCTGGAAACTTCACGCAATCGCGAGACCGGCGGGGTCGGGCTTGGGCTGTCGGCGGCGCGGGCGATTGTGCGCGAGCAGGGCGGTGAACTGACATTGAGCAATCGCAGCAGCGGTGGTTTGCTGGCGCGGGTTGAGTTGCCTTTGTAATACTTTGAAACATTTGCGAGCGGCCGGCGGTCAACAGGAAACATTCACTGCAAGAAGCGTCCATGAAAACCCCACGGCCCTCCGCACGTCTTGAACCGCTGTCGCAACTGCGCAATCTGAAAATGGCCCGTTCTGCCCACGCCTATGTCCGTGGCAGTACGGTGCAGTTTTATGAGTGGCTGCACAGCCAGCCCGGGCGCAGCCTGCCGAAAGGGCCGGCGGTGTGGATCTGCGGCGATTGTCACGCCGGCAATCTCGGACCGACCGGCGATCTGAAAGGGCGCATCGACATTCACATCCGCGACCTCGACCAAACCGTTATCGGCAACCCTGCGCATGACTTGGTCCGGCTGGCACTATCGCTGGCCACCGCCGCCCGTGGCTCCGATCTGCCGGGTGTGGCCACGGCACGAATGCTCGAAGAGATGATGCGCGGCTATGAACAAGCATTCGAAGACGACGTCGACAAAGAGCCGCCAAGGCCCGCGCAAGTCAAGGCCGGGATGCGCAGCGCGGTGCAGCGCACCTGGAAGCATCTGGCGCAGGAACGCATCGAGAACACCAAACCGACCATTCCGCTGGGCAAGCATTTCTGGTCGCTGTCACGGGAAGAACGCAGCGCGCTGAAGTCGCTTTGCGCGACACCTGACGTCCATACGCTGGTGACGTCCTTGAAGGGCCGCTCAAAGGACGACCGAGTGAAAATGCTCGACTCGGCCTATTGGGTCAAAGGCTGCAGCTCACTGGGGCTCAAGCGCTATGCGGTGTTGCTGGGGGTGGGCGAGGGCGATGATCAGGAATATTGCCTGCTCGATATCAAAGAGGCGGTTGCCGCCGCAGCACCCCGGGTCGCCCGCGCCGCGATGCCCCGCGACAACGGCAAACGTGTGGTCGAAGGCGCACGTTTTCTTTCGCCGGGACTGGGCAACCGGATGATTGCGACCCGCGTGCTCGACCATGGTTTCTTCATCCGCGAACTGCTGCCACAAGACATGAAACTGGAACTGGATCAGTTGAGCCAGACTGACGCGATGCTCGCCGCCGGGTATCTGGCCCGGGTCGTGGGGCTGGCCCATGCGCGGCAGATGGACATGAGTACCCGCGCCGAATGGATGCGTGAATTGCAGACCTGTCGCTCGAAAACACTGGATGCGCCGTCGTGGCTGTGGACGAGTGTCGTGCAGTTGGTGGGCAGCCATGAGAAAGGCTATCTGGAGCATTGTCGGCGCTATGCGCTGGAGCACTGATTTGCGTGCGTGAAACAGTTGCCGGTTGCCGGTATGAAATTTGTTCTGTAGATTTTCATGAAATTACAAGAACAGAATTTCACGAGGCGGCAAATGTTTCAGCACTCCCAGCGCCATGTCGACAGCTATTACGCGCACAGTTGCGCCGATATCCTGAGTCACCGACCTGCACTCGAAGGCGCGCAGGCCTGCGATGTGGTGATCATCGGCGCGGGGTTCAGCGGTTTGCACACAGCGTTACGACTGGCGCTGGCCGGCAAGCGCGTCACCGTACTGGAAGCCAGTCGCGTGGCGTGGGCCGCGTCCGGGCGCAATGGCGGGCAGGCGATTCTGGGCTGGTCGTGCGACATGCCGCCGCTGGAAGCAGCGCTCGGATATGAGCGCGCCCGGCGTCTATGGGACGGCATGCGCTGGGCCGCACAGGAGCTGCGTGAATTGCCCGGGCGACACGGCTTCGATTGTGACTATCGCCGCGGCCATTTGTGGACGTCGGTGATGCCGCGTCGTGTCAGCCTGCTGACTGAATGGCAACACGAAGCCAGTCACAAGTGGGGCCATGACGGGTTGCAATTCATTCCCCGTGAAGACTTGCCGCAATGGGTCGCCAGTGATCGTTATCAGGCCGGGCTCTTTGACGCCGAGGGCGCACACCTCAATCCGCTGAAACTCGCGCTCGGGCTGGCCGCCGCCATCGAACGCGCCGGCGGGCATATCTACGAACAAAGCAAAGCGCTGAGCTATCAGCGCGAAGGCGACGGTTACCGGGTCAACACCGAGTACGGTTCGGTGAAGGCCGATGTGCTGGTGCTGGCCTGCAATGCCTATCTCGATGAACTCGATCCGCAACTCTCAAGCTGCATCCTGCCGGTCGGCACTTATCAAGTCGCCACCGCACCACTGGCACCGGAGCAAGCCACCGCGCTGCTGCCGAGCAACGTCTGCGTGACTGACAACCAGTTCGTTCTCGATTACTTCCGTCGTACCCCCGACAACCGCCTGTTGTTCGGCGGTGGCTGCACTTATCTGGGCGGTATGCCCAAGGACATTGCGGCGGCTACCCGACCGTTTCTCGAACGGGTGTTTCCGCAACTCAAGGGCGTCGAGGTGGAATTCGCTTGGGGCGGGCACATCGATCTGACCATGAACCGTACGCCGGATGTCGGCGGCGAGGGCAATCGTTATTGGCTTCAGGGGTATTCGGGCCACGGCGTGCTGCCGACGCTGGCCGCCGCCCGTGCGGTGTCCGATGCGATTCTTGGCAAGGATGATGAGTTGGCGTTGTACCAGGGCCTGAGCAATGGCCGTTTCCCCGGTGGCAAGCACTTCGCCGCACCGCTGGAGGCCATCGGCAAGGCCTGGTATCGGCTGCGCGACAGCATTTGACGAAATTTTCTGGGAACCCCGGCATGAACAAGCAAGAAGAAATCGCTGCGCTGGCGATCCTGATCCACGACCTGCGCAAGCACAAGAAATACACCCTCAAGGATCTGGCCGACAAGATCGGCCGTTCGGTGGGTTTTCTCTCGCAGGTCGAACGTGGGCTGTCGCGCCCGACCGTGGCCGACCTCACCGCGATCAGCGAAACCCTCGGTGTGCCGACCACTTATTTCTACAGCCTGCCCAAGCCCAAGGAGTTGCCTTGGGTCACCCGCCCGGACGAACGCCGCACGTTGTATTACGCCAACGGCATCACCGACATTCTGGTGTCGCCGCAGATGCGTGCCTCGTTCTCGATGCTCGAAAGTCATCTGGAACCGGGCGCGAGCAGCGGCGACCGCCACATGAGCGACAGCTCGGAGCAGGGCGGTTACGTGCTCGAAGGCGAACTGACCTTGTGGCTGGGCAACGACGACGAGCCGGTGACCTTGAGGGCCGGCGACAGCTTTCAATTCGACAGTCACACCCATTGTCGCTACGGCAACCTCACCGGGCAGCTCACCCGTGTGCTCTGGGTCTACACCTGATAACAACAAAGGATGAACACGATGGACGCTGTCTGCTCTGACCTGCTCGCCGAAGTGCGCGCGTTTCGCCAACGCTACCCCGAGGTGCGTTATGTCGACCTGATTTCCCTGGACATCCCTGGGCACTTCTACGGCAAACGTTATCCGGTGGACATGCTCGAAAAAGTTGCGGCGGGCAGTGCGCTCAAACTGCCGCAGAATTGCGTGCTGCTCGGCGTGCAGGGTGGGTTGTTCAAGATCGGCGATTACTGCTTCAACGACGGCGACCCGGACGCTGTGCGTCGCTTGGTGCCCGGCACCCTGAAGCCCGTGACCTGGGAAAGTCAGCCGCTGGGGCAGATGCTGATTACCTCCGACGGCACCGCCAAACCGATCGAATTCGAACCCCGCGAGGTATTGGCGAAAGTGCTGGATAGACTGGCAGCCAAGGGTATTCATCCGGTGGTGGCCTTCGAACTGGAGTTCTATCTGTTCGAAAAAAAACTGCGCAACGGGCTGCCGCAATTCCCTCGGGATACGCTGAGCGACGATGCCGATGATCAGCCGAACATGCACATCGAACGCCTGTCGCGCTTCGCTCCGGTACTCGATGAAATGGTGGAAGCAACGCGGGCTCAGGGCATCGACGCCACGGTGATCACCTCCGAGCTGGGGCCGGGTCAGTTCGAGATCAATTTCGGCCATCTGGACGACGGCTTGCGCGCTGCGGACTGGGCGGCGCTGTTCTGTCGCAGCACCCGTGGAGTCGCGCTCAAGCACGGCTACCGCGCCAGTTTCATGGCCAAGCCGTACGTGGAGCATCCGGGCAGCGGCATGCACGTGCATGTCAGTTTGTATGACGCCGCCGGCAACAACCTTCTGGCGGCCAATCACCAGCAAGCACTGCGCCATGCGGTGGCCGGTTGCCTGGATCTGCTGCCGCACAGCATGCCGATCTTCGCCCCGAACCAGAACGCCATGCGCCGCCTGAGCGGCACGGTGAACACCGCGACCAAGGCGAGCTGGGGTTACGAGGATCGCGACGCCTGCCTGCGCATCCCCGAATCGGACACGAAAAACCTGCGCATCGAATACCGGCTGGCCGGCGCCGACGCCAACCCGTATCTGGTGCTGGCGGCAATTCTGGTGGGTCTGGAACATGGTCTGGCATCAGGCAAGGAGCCGATCTCGCCACTCAACGACGATCGCAACAGCGGTATCGATTTTCCGACGGAAATCCTCGACGCGGTGCGCGCTCTGCAGCACCAGCCGCAACTGCGTGCGGGACTGGGTGCCGAGTTCGTCGACGTGTATTGCGAGAACAAGCGTCAGGATCACCTGGCATTCATGCAGGAGATCAGTGCGCGGGAGTATCGCTGGTATTTGTGATTACTGGTTCAGCGCCACACTTGAGTCAGGTGCGGGGGCCGCGATGACCGGATGGAATTCAGTACCGGTGAATTCCATGGTTCATCAAAAGACCACCCGCCCCGAAACACAGTGCTGTACTGCTCCGCCAACCCATACGGTACCGTCGACGTTTTCGATGTGCAGTCGCCCGCGGCGCCCGATGGCGCTGCCCTGGCTCACGCTGTAGCGGTCGTTCAGGATGCCCGCGCCGATCAGCCACTGAGCCAGGCTTGCATTGAGGCTGCCGGTGACCGAGTCCTCGTTGCATTCTTCCCCCATGAAGGCTCTGACTTCCACGTCGGTTTCGGCCTGCGGCCCATTCCATGGCGCAATAACCCCGACATTCAACCCCTGCAGCGCCGCGTAATCGGGCTTGATCGCCAGCACTTCTTCGCGACTCCCCAGCAATACGCCCGCCCAGCCGGGGCCGTTGTCTACCCACTGGCTGGCCCGGATCTGCCCGGCGGCGAGTCCGAGCCCTTGTTCGATCAGGTTTGACGTCATCGCATCCAGCGGCCCGCTGCGCACCAGTGGCGGCGCGCAAAACGCCAGGTGAGGGCCTTGCCTGCGTACCCGAATCAAGCCTGCCGGGCATTCCTGAATAATCTCGACTTGCCCGGGATTTCCATTTCGGGCCAGCCATACTTTGCAGCTGCCCAGGGTAGGGTGGCCAGCAAAGGGCAGCTCGCGCAGCGGAGTAAAAATCCGTACGCGGTACTGCGCTTGCGGCGTTTGGGGTTTCAACAGAAAAGTGGTCTCACTGAGTTGCGTCCACCGGGCGAACGCCTGCATCTGCTCGGTTGTCAGCTCATCGGCATCCGCCACGACGGCCAGCGCGTTACCTTCGCAAGGGTGATCAGCGAATACATCGACTTGTTCGAACGGCAAAGAGAGCGGCATTAAGTATCCTTCACAGGTAGAGGCGGTGCACATCTGCACTCGGCGGCCAAGGCTAGTCGTTGCACGGTAATAATTAAAGAATGCGTGGGTTCTGAGAGGTGGGTTTCGGCCAGAAGCAGACATCCAAATCCTGCACTTGTATATTCCCGACAGGGTCTTCACCAGCACCGTGCAGAAGCGGGAGGCGACAAATTCATGGATCAGAAAAAAGGCCAACCTGGCGGCGCCGACTGGATCATCCGCAGTGTTCAATCCGAAGGGATCGAGTGTATTGAAGCGTGGTTCGGCAGCCACGGCTACGATCCCCATCGACACGACACCTACTCGATCGGCCGTACTTTGGCGGGCGTCCAGAGCTTTCACTATGCAGGTTCGCTGCGCCATGGCGTTCCCGGCAACACACTGGTGCTTCACCCCGATGAACTCCACGATGGTATGGCCGGCACCGATGCAGGCTTTCGTTATCGTATGGCCTACGTTGATCCGGCATTAATCCAGAACATCCTGGGGGGAGAACCGTTGCCCTTTATCGCGGGGGGAATTTCCAGTGATCCGCGTCTGTTCCATGCCAGTGCGGCGTTCGTACAAGCAGTGGATCATCCACTGGAAACACTGGAGCAGCAGGACGCGCTCTATGACTTGGCAATGGCATTGCGTGCCGTCGGTGGTAAGCCGCGCGGGCGCAAGCGCCTGGATTATCGCGCAGCCGAGCGCGCCAGAGCGTTTATCCTGGAACATCTGCATTCATCCATTACGCTGGAGATGCTGGAGCATGCCAGTGGACGCGAATGCTGGAGCCTGTCACGCGACTTCAGAACACTTTACGGTACCAGCCCTTACCGATTTGTCACCCTGCGCCGCCTGGATCGGTTCCGCGCATTGGTGCTTGAAGGGTTCACCCTGGTGGATGCGGCCCTCGTCGCGGGTTTCCACGATCAAAGTCATATGACGCGACACTTCACCCGTTGCTACGGAATACCGCCCATGCGCTGGCTGGAGCGATTGCGAGCTGCACGCTGACTTGCAGGATCGTACAAGAACCCTCTGCTCAATGCTCTATAGGCTGGCAACTTCAACCACAGAGGATTTGTCATGTCAGAGCTGCATCAGCAACACTCATCGTTTCCTGTAAACCTGGCTCATAAGGCTTCGCTCATCGAACAGCACTGGAGCCCCAGAGTTGTTGCGGAAATGAATGACTACCAGTTCAAGGTTGTGCGAATCGAAGGCGAATTCATCTGGCACTCACATCCCGAGACCGACGAAGCATTTCTTGTCCTGGAGGGCACCTTGCGCATCGACCTGCCGGAAGGCTGCGTCTATGTGAATCCGGGTGAACTGTATGTGGTGCCCCGTGGCGTTAAACATCGCACGGCTGCCAAAGGTGAAGTAAAACTGATGATGATCGAGCCACGAGGGATTTTGAACACCGGGCATGAAGAGGGCGAAAGAACAGCGTTGAACGACGTCTGGATATAAACCAGCGTCATCCCGGGCAAGGTCTGCGTCGAGTTGAAAATAGTGGGCTTTGGTTGGCTGCTATCGGCCAATAGCGGCCGTTCTGGAATGGCAGGAAACGACCGATAACTGCCTTCGATACGCGACTTTCGCCCGCCAGCGGCTCGATTGTAAGAATATGGCGGAGAGCTGCAAAACCGCCTACGCTTATAGAATGATTCCTCGAACGCCTTGCCCATCTGGTGCTATAGAGCCGAGAGATCTGACTTCCTTTGACCGTCCACTTAACACCCACCCGGACCGACCCGCGCCTATCGCCAGCAACTGCCCCCTGAATCCGGTCCACACGACCAGCAGTACGGCGCAACGGGTAAAAGCCAGACCCAGTCCCCCACCTGTCGTTCAAAAGCGACCGATGCCGCAGCACCTCTGGAAACGGGGGCGCTGTTCACGTTCTGCCATGAGGTCAATCCGTATGTATCGGCCGAGCACGATTCCTTACCAGCAGCATCGAGGGTTCAGCCGAACCTTCACTCAGGGGCATTTGAGCCTTGGATTATTCTTTCCCATGGAGGCGTTCGACGGGGACACTCCGAGCATGCTCAACCAGGTCACACTGGCTAAACAAGCCGAGGCGCTGGGCTTCTGCGCGCTCTGGTTTCGCGACGTGCCGCTTCGCGACCCTGGCTTCGGCGATGTCGGCCAAGTCTTCGACCCCTGGGTGTACCTGGGCTATATGGCTGCCCATACCTCGGAGATTGCGCTTGGCACCGCTTCCATTGCCATCCCTTTGCACCATCCCCTGCACACGGCCAAGGCGTCAGCCAGCGTCGATCAGTTGAGCACAGGTCGCTTGATTCTGGGGGTGGCTTCGGGAGATCGACCGGTGGAGTTTTCGGCTTTTGGTGTCGATCCCGAAAGGCGTGGAGAGATCTTTCGAGAACACTACGAAGTGATTCGGCAAGCCCACAGCACCAGCTTTGAGCCCATCCACTGGAGCACTGGCGAAATGCACGGCGCAGACCTGATTCCGAAACCCACCACCCAATTCATTCCAATGCTGGTGACCGGCAACAGTCGCCAGTCACTGGATTGGATCGCGCGTGAGAGCAACGGATGGATCAACTATCCACGCATACCGAATATGCAGCGGCTGGTCGTGGAAGATTGGCGGCTGGAGGTCACCAGGCAATGTGGCTCTGTGTACAAGCCCTTTACTCAGTCGCTGTACATCGATCTCGATGAGAATCCGTCCACGCCACCCACACGTATCCATTTGGGGTTCAAACTTGGACGTTACCATCTACGTTTTTTGCTGGAGTCGCTTGAGGAAATCGGCGTGGACCACGTCATTCTCAATCTCAAATATGGCAAGCGCCCTGCGGCGGAGGTTATTGAGGAATTGGGTACGCACATCGTTGCGCAGTTCGGAGTGCAGCCGCGTCCGGCAGCGCATTGAATATCGGTCACTGCTACGCCGACGGATGCTCACTTGACGAAACCATCGTGAGCCTCCCCGAACTGAATGGAACTTCCTGTTGGATTTGCTTAACCGGGCAGCTTGGCCGCAAGGACGTCAACCTTCTCGATTGATGGCGGTTCGGCAAACAGCTCGGCAGCGGTTGCCATAAGCGCCGCCGCGACCTTGCCCGAAAGATGAGCCTGCCGGCCCGCTTCATCCGGGAATGCGTCAAAGATGCCAAAGGTAGACGGCCCCAAGCGGATTCCAAACCAGGCTGTAGTGGCTGGCTCCTCCTCCACTAAAGGAAGGCCGCTCAAGAGAAAGCGCTCCACCTCTTTCTCTTTCCCAGGTTTTGCTTCCAGACGAACGAACAACGCTACTTTGACCATGACGTGGCTCCTGTTGTTACGATGCGGCTGGTGCTATCTGGTCGCAATAGCTAAAAGGGGCATCCGGCTATTAACTATGGTCGACGACACCAGGATTACAAACCCAAAGAGACCAAGGGTAGCGTCGCATGTCGCTCGGACACTGAGAATGACGTAGTAGGCAGCGCGCAAACCGCAGACCAGCCGCGTGATCACTTTTCCCGAGCTGTGGCCTGATAATCAAGACTCAACGATATCTGAAATTCAGGAGAACATAACAAATCATGGTGACTGTCAAGCCGACCAATATGTACTCGACACGTGGTAGAAATATAACTAACCCACCTAAAGAAAACACGATCAAGGTGTTTTGCAGTATGTATTTCCTTATTCGACTCACAGCTATGAAATAGCCATATTGCTTCCCCAGGAAGAACAAGACCATGCCGGTGATCGACATAATCTGGAAATCGCGCATCGCAATGTCGTTCAGGATCGCATGCCTGATCAAATTTGCCAGAAGTGCCAGCCCCATAAAAAGAAAAAGGTGCGAGTAGATTAAGGCGTGCCCACTCATAATGCTTTTATGTTTGTTCAATAAGTAAAAACTATCAAAATAGATCCACCAGATACTGCAAATCATGATGAATCCGGTGATGGCCGCCATCACATTGTAATAACCCCAATGAATGTTAGATAAGCCTCCGGAAAGGCTAATAATTGACTCCCCCAATAAGATTAGGGTGAGTAGGCCTATGCGCTCAACCAAGTGCTCTGTGTGTGCTGGCAACGGTTTTAATTTAGTCCAGAAAAATACAGGAAACAGAATATCAAGAACAATCCCAATATAAGCAACAAGGTAACGCAAGGGCGGGTCAAAAATAACGGATGAAAGGCTAATAACTGCGCTAACTAATAGGGCGAAGCCGAGCCTTGAGGAAAGCTCGCCGCGAGAATCGAGTTTACTAATGGACGAAATATACATAACACTGATGATCGCACGTATACCAAAATAGCAGGCAATAATAAGCGGGTAGTTCACTTCCAGGTCTTCCCCGATCCGTGCCGATAGCACAATGAGCAGGAGCATTATGAATAATGTTGCCAAACGGTGAAGATTGCTGTCTGTATCAAACCTGTTGGAGTAAATCGTGTGACTGGACCAGATCCACCACAACGGTACAAAAAGCAGTAAGAATGTCCATAATTGCTTATGTTCAAAGTGGCCGTCATGAACATGTCCGAGCGTGTGCGTAACCTGGCCTATCGTAACAACGAAAGTCAGGTCAAAAAACAACTCCAACCATGTGGCGTGTCGATTTTCTTCATAATACTTCAAAGATTTCATTAGTTGCCGGCTCCGTGTCCACCTCTTTAATGTAAAAGGAAGCTAACGTTGGTTTTTTCTCGGCTCCGATGTGGGTGATGCCAAGCCGATTTGGCTCTCTAGCGATTTCGTCCACGCACTAACAAAAGCTCAATCATCTGACTCATCCCGATGAACTCTGGAACTCCGTCATAGCGAAGCCCGTCAATGTAAAACGCTGGGGTGCCATTCACGCCGCTGCGTACACCGCCATTGAAGTCGGATTGTATTTTGGGGATGTAAGTGTCCTCTCGCATGGCAACGTCGAGTTCCTCGCTGGAAAGGCCGTGTTTTAGAACAATGGCGCGATACAGCGGCAGGCCCAATCGATCTTGATTTTCATACAATTCGTCGTGAGCCTCCCAGAAGAACCCTCGACTCCCGGCATGCTCCGCGGTGACCGCTGCACCCAGCGCATGCGGGTGAGCGGTGGTCAGAGGAAAGTTACGGAACACGAACAGCAAATCATCGCGAAAATGCTGTTGCAGATTCTTGACCATCCAATACGCTTCACCGCAATAAGGACATTCATAGTCACCAAATTCCACCAAGGTGACCTTGGCATGCGCACTTCCCTGGCGATGGTCGTTGGCACTTACCGGGACTTTGAGAGTGGCCATGTAATCACCTGTTAATTTTTGGTTGGCGTGCTTTGTGGTGAATTCGCCAGAGCATCCAGCGCATCCAGAATGCCGTCCGCCCCAGGGTTGATTGCCATTGGTGAGATGTAGCTCCAGGCGACCACCCCCTCCTTGTCAATCACGAACAGTGCCCTCTTACAAACTCCGAGCTGGGACTCGTACGCTCCATACTGTCGTGCCACCGCCCCTTTGGGCTCGAAATCGGCCAGCAGGCTGAAGTGGAAATTTCGATCTTTGGCAAAGGCCTGATGACACCAGGCGCTGTCAACCGAGATACCCAATAGCACCGCACCGTATTCTCTGAATGTGGGTAGCAACTGGTTGTACAAGGTCAGTTGGTCACCACACACCGAAGTCCAGTCAGCGGGATAAAACGCCAATATCACGGGATTTCCCTTTAGCTCACGCAGCGACAACTGTTGATCAGGGGTTGCGTGAAGAGTGAAGTCGGGCGCGACAGTACCGGCCGGCAGCGGACCCTGAACCAGGTCGCCATTGGTTTTTTGTGCATCATCGAACTCTAAAGTATTCATTGCTTGAACCTTGATAGATGGGTGGTTGGGACGTGCTCAGTGGGATGTGACGTGCCCGGCGGGATAACTCCATCCACCATCAAGGGGTTCAAAAAAGACAACGCTGCCTCGAACTCAGCCTGAGCCTGAGTGATTTCGGCAGCGAAACGTTGACGTTCCGCATTAAGGAACACAAGAAGATCCGCCGTGTAATCGCGGAATTGGATTAGGCCAGGTTGGCAGGGGAATGGTCGGATTCGCTCTGGCTCACCAATGACTATAGTCGTTGATGACGCTTACCGTAGTCGCTGAACGAATTTTCGATACCCTCACGTGCCAACAACACTCACGCGCTTATCTTGCTGCCATTTCAGGCGGCGTTTTAACACGATGATTTTGGCAGCTATTTCGCCACTTCAGACAAATCTACATCTGCTTTCTGGACGACAACTGCTGCCCGTTACGACAAGCAGAAATCGACCAGAGGCAGACAATGAACCGCCTCCAGGTCGACATAATGAAGGTTGATATGGGAAATGCTCTGGACAAACGAATCGTTGTCATTAGCGCCGGCATCGTGGGCGCTTCGCTGGCGTATCACGTGGCTGATAAAGGCGCGAATATCACCTTGGTTGAGGCTGAAGGTAATCAAAGATGCGGCTCGTGCAGCGATGGTGCTGTACCTAACGAATAGTCGAGATCGGTCTTCGGGAAGCTGAGCGGTAGCCTATGCGAATATTGTCACTGACCGCTTTTGGCCGGAAGCAGTAGTTCCCGGATGTCCGCTACTGGCCGGTAGCGGTCGCCTGCCGACGTCCGCTTTTGGCCGAAAGCAGCCACTCAACGATGGCGGCACGTTGCCCGACCTGCAAAAAACAAAACAGCCCGCAAAAACTTACGTCGATGGCGCGGTTATCTATCAGTCTTTAACTGACCCTGCAAAAACCGCACAATTGCCGGCTTTTTTCTCGACAGGAAGTTCCCATGCAACGGATTGTAATTCTTGGCAATGCCGGCAGCGGTAAATCTACCCTTGCCCGCGCCTTGGGCAGGCGTCTCGATCTGCCCGTGGTGCATCTGGACACTTTGTTTTGGGAACCCGGCTGGATCGAGCCAGACGCCGAGCAGTTTCGCGCACGCGTCAGAGAAGCGATATCAGCAGATGTCTGGATCTGTGAGGGCAACTATGCCCGGCGCACATTCGACCTGCGCCTGCCTCGTGCCGATCTGGTCATTTGGCTCGATACGCCGCGGTTCACCTGCTTCACTCGGGTGATCTTGCGCAGCGTATTGAATCGACCTCGTGCAGACCTTGCTGCAGGTTGTACGGAGAAGCTTGATCGGGCGTTCCTGACCTTCCTGAACTTTGTATGGAATTTCGATCGTGGTTATCGCCCTGGTATCGAGGCCGTGCGTCAGGCCATTGGCCCGCAGGTCCCGACGGTGCACTTGCGATGCAAGCGCCAGATTGGCGCATTTCTGGATAGCTTGCCCGCATCACCTGAAGTCTGCCTGATGTGACAGCGGCTGCACCGCCAAGTGTGGCGTTTCGCCGAAGAACTCGATCAGCAGTTCTGTGAGCACACGGATTTTGCGCGCAGGGTGGGGACCCGGCGGGCGGATGATGTAGGCACCGGCCGGAGGGGGAGGATGGTTTGTCATGATCGGCACCAGTGCGCCGGATGCCACCTGTTCATGGGTGAGGCAGTCGGGCAGGTAGGCGCCGCCGAGGCCTGCGGTCGCGGCGGCGACCAGGGCAATGCCGTTGTCGGCCTTGAAGCGGCCTTGCGGACGAACCGTGATGACGTTGTCGCCATCCATGAATTGCCAGGCTTCGGTGCCCTGCATGAGCGCCTGATGGGCCATCAGTTCATCCGGCGTCTCGGGCTCGCCGTGCGCGTTGATGTAGGCGGGGCTCGCGACGAGCTTGCCGTAGACCGGGCCAATTCGTCTGGCGATCAGATTGGAGTCCTGCATATAGCCCACCCGGATGGCGCAATCGTACCCCTCGGCAATCAGGTCAACGAAGCGATCGCTGTAACAGGTCTGGATGTGCAGCTGCGGGTGCCGACGCGCCATTTCTGCCAGCATCGGGGCGAAGTGACTCGGGCCGAACGACAGCGGCACGGCCACGCGCAAGCGGCCGCGGAGGGCGCCGGCAGGCAGGATCGTTTCCTTGGCGATGTCGATCTCGGTGCAAACCCTGGCGGCGTAGTCCCGGAACGTCGCACCGGCCTCGGTAAGCGCCGCCCCGCGCGTGGAGCGTGCCAGCAATTGCACACCCAATTCGGTTTCAAGCCGAGCCAGGCGGCGGCTGACGATCGATTTCGACACGCCAAGCCGCAGGGCTGCCTGTGAAATGCCCCCGGCATCAGCCACTTCCACGAAGGTCTGCAGTTCTTCGATATCCACTTTTGCGTTCCTCTTTTCGCGACACAGCACGTCGCGCAATGCTACTACTGCGTCGAACATGGGAACAGCACAATGGATTTTCCGGGCATGGCGTCATTCGCACATGTTTCGGAACCCATCACCCGCACAGGCTCCGGCCTGATTCACAAACGTGCGTCACCCATGAAAAGGATTTGCCAATGGCAAGCGAGACTCTCCGCAACCCCCATACCGATCAACTACTGACCCCGGAAAACTCGGCGTTGATCATCATCGATTATCAGCCTGTTCAGGTTTCTTCGATCCGCTCGATGCCGCGTGATGAACTCGTCTTCAACATAACCAGCGTCGCGAAGGCGGCGGTCAACTACAACCTTCCGATCATCCACTCGACAGTCAATGTCGCGACCGGCCGCAACAAGCCGCCGATTCAGGAACTGCAGAAGGTCCTCGGCCATCTGCCGACCTATGACCGCACATCGATCAACAGTTGGGAGGACACGCAATTCAAGCAGGCGGTCAAAGCGCTCGGGCGCAAGAAGCTCATCATGACTGCACTCTGGACCGAAGCGTGCCTGACATTCCCGGTGCTCGACGCGATCCAGGAAGGTTATGACGTTTATGTGCCGATTGATGCGGTCGGCGGCACATCGCTCGCCGCGCACGAGGCGGCGTTGCGCAGAATGGAACAGGCGGGGGCGAAGCTCATCAGCCGGGTGCAAATGTACTGCGAACTACAGCGCGACTGGGCGCGGGAAGTGACCGTACCGGGCTTTCTGGGCGTATTCGAGAACTTCGACGGGTTCAACGCTGAAAAAGCGCTGGAAGAGGCGAACAACAAGGCCTGATTAGCGGGCAGTGGATGAAGGTGTCGCTCGCGAAAGCGGGCGATACCTTTATTTTTTTCCTGCTGCAGATGACTGCTTTTGTGTCGGCCCTATCGCCGATTCAGTGTCGCTAACTCATGTGTCAGGAAGAGGCTTCACCAAAACCAATATGGCAGAAACTTTGGCGTGGGTTCGATCATGAGTTCCAAGTGGTAGGTGATCGGGTTGAAGAAAAACATGTCCAGTATCAAAAAGGCTCCTACCCCATAGGAAAGTGTCATGAACTCACGATAGGGGTGTTCGACAAAGTACTCCTGTTTAACACGGTAGAAGCTCAACAACGCAGACAGCCCCAGGCCTGCGCCGAGGTAGTTGGGCTGTAACGGGACTTCGGCGAAGTTGTTATAGACCAGCACCGCAACCAGCATCCCCAACCCCAGCAGGGGCAACTTCAGGCAGAAATTCATCAGACCGTTTCTGGCGCGGACGAAGCTGGCTTCCTTGCTGACGAAGAGGTAAGCGGCCAGCAACGAAATCGCCGGGGTGATTGCCAGGATGTAGCGCGCTTTCTTCGAGCTTGGAATTGTGAACAGCACCAGCAGCACCAACAGCCACCCGGTTAGATACAGCAGCAGGTCGATGTCTTTATCGCGGGTCGAGCGGAAGAACTGTTGGTACTTCTTGAGAATTACATTAATGGCGTAAAACACCGTGATGCCGTAGGTAAACAGGCCTGCGGAGAAGTAGAAGTAATAGCGTGGCGCGTGGTCGGAACCGAAACGTCCGATGCCTTGCATGTTCAGCACGTCGTCGAGGAACGCTTGCCCCCCTTGCAAGTAGGCCGCCCATGCCAGCAGCGCAACCCCCAAAGCCAGAATCACGCCCGAGAGCAATGAAAACAGTAGCAACATGCGCCACTGCCGGCTCAGCAAGTAATAAGCGCCAATGACACTCGCCGGTCCGATCAAGCCAATAGGCCCACGAAAGGCGAAACCCAGCGCCAGGCCGAGGTACAGAAACACCAGGCGCCGCGGGTCCTTTTTCATTTCCGCCGAATAGGCAAAATAGAAGCACATCACCGTTAACAGCGCCGGATAGATATCCAGGGCCAGCGAGTTGACGCCGTCAAGAAAGGCCCAGGTCAGCAGGCTGAAAAGCACACCATACGCACCCCATTTCTTGCTGTGCAGCGCCCCCAGCCGATAAATGAATACCAGCATCAGCGACGCGGCTACGCAGGACGGAATACCCATGGAAAGAACGGACACCCGGCCGAACGGCAAGGAAACCAGATAGACCAACAAGGTATTGAGGACCGTGTAGTCGGGATAAGGCTTGAGATCGTCGGCAATCGGGAACAGCGTGACGCCGTGCTGCAACATGTACTCGGCAAAGTCGACAAAGCGTGTTGTGTAGTTGAGGACAGCGGGTTTGTACTGCAACGCCATGAACACGGCCAGTGTCATGAAAAAAATGCTCAGGCATGGATTTCTCGTAATCAATCCCGTCAACATTCCAGCCCGCGAAGTGCGTTCTACAACAAGCGGGGCATCATATCGATCCATCGTTAACCCTTTAGTGAAGTTGTTCTTTTGACCGTAATCCTGACAGTCCGGTGACGCCTGCATTGAACTTGTGTGTGGCGCGAAATAGACGTTGAGCCTGGCCCGCGGCGAGGACTATTCAAACATGACGGCCCTAAACACACCCTGAACAAAACCCATTGAAGTCAACACGAACACCGTATTAACGAAGCGTGTCGAGCCGGGCTGTGTGCATTTCGATGATTGATTATTGCCGGCGATGCAAGGCCGGCTAAATGACGCGTCCTTTCTTTGGCGACGGATGATCGGCCGGTTCGGCCCTGGCGCTTTTCAACAACTGCGCAAACGCGCTCTTGTCGATCGGCCTACTCATGAAATAGCCCTGCACCTCGTTGCATTGATCCTTGCCGAGAATCTCCAGTTGCTCCTCGGTTTCCACGCCTTCGGCGGTCACGGTCAGACCCATGGCTTTGCCCAGGCCGATGATCGCCTGCACCACCGCGCGGTCATTGGCGCCGTGGCTGATCGAGGCGATGAAACGCTTGTCGATCTTGATCCCGTCGAACGGGTAGGCGCGCAGGTAACCGAGGGACGAGTAGCCGGTTCCGAAGTCATCCATGTTCAGGCGCACGCCCAGTTGCTTGAGCGCATTCATCGTGGCCAGCGCGCCGTCGGTGTCGACCAGCATCACGTTTTCGGTGATTTCCAATTCCAGGCGACTGGCCGGGAAACGGGTCTGGATCAGCGCTTCGCGAACGTCTTCGACGACATCGCTGAGGGCAAATTGCGCCGGGGACAGATTGACCGAAAGCAGAATGTCCGACGGCCAGCTCAGTGCCGTTTCACAGGCTTCGCGCAATACCCAGCGCCCCAGCGCCACGATCAGGTCGGTTTGTTCCGCCAGGCCGATGAACACGTCCGGCCCCAGCAGGCCCTTGGTCGGATGCTGCCAGCGCACCAATGCCTCGACCGAAACGATGTGCTTGCCGTCGACGGTGTAGCGCGGCTGGTAATGCAGGATGAATTCGTCGTTCTTCAGCGCACCGCGCAAATCGCTTTCCATTTGCCGGCGGGTCTGGATCTGGTCGTTCATGTGCGCTTCGAAATAGCACCAGGTGCTCTTGCCCTCGGACTTGGCCTGATACAGCGCGATGTCGGCGCAACGGATCAACTCGCTGGGCACGAAGCCCTGGCGGCGGCTCAGCGCGATGCCAATGCTGGCGCCGACGTGCAACGGATGGTGCTCGAAGACCATCGGCTGATGCAGGCTCTCGACCAGCCGGGTGCAAAAGCGGTCGACCTCCTGTCGAGTGTCCATACCATTGAGCACCACGACGAATTCGTCACCGCCCAGGCGCGCGACAATGTCGAGCTCACGGGTGCATTCGCGCAGGCGACTGGCGACTTCCTGCAACACGGCATCGCCGGCCGGGTGGCCGAGGGAGTCGTTGATCGGCTTGAAGTTGTCCAGATCGATCACCAGCAGCGACAGCGCTGGCGCATGCTCCTTGAGCTGCAGCGCATCATCCAGATAACGCGCCAACTGGTTGCGATTGGGCAGGCCGGTGAGGGCGTCGTGCATGGACAGGTGCTGGATCTGCGCATGGGCGGCGACTTCGTCGGTGATGTCGCTGGCGGTGCCGCGATAGCCGCTCACGGTGTGCTTGTCGAGGATTGGGCGTGCCGACAACCGGCAATGACGTTGCTGCCCGGCGTGATCGCGGTAGGTGCAGCGCAGGTCGCTGGCATTGCTGTCTTCGGTGAGTTTTTTCAGCCACAGCTCCAGCGGCGTGGTATCGCAGGACACCAGTTGCCCGATGCCTTGCCCCAGCCACTCGGTTTGCGGGTAACCGGTCACCTCGCTGAAGCGCGCTGAGAGATAGGTCAGGCGCAGTTGATTGTCGACCTCCCAGATCCAGTCCGACGCTGCTTCGGCGACCGCGCGAAAACGTTCTTCACTGGCTTCCAGCGCATGATTGGCCGCTTCCAGCGCCTGATTCGAGGCCTGCAGCGTGCTGAAGCTGTGGTCGACGTAGGTCGAAGATCGCAAGGCGTGACGCAAGAAATACCCGGTCAACAGCATCAGCACCGCCATTACCCCGCCGAGCGTTGGCAGCAGCGACCACAGCAGTTGCCGGCCCGGGCGTTCGAGGTCCGCGCTGAGGCTGTAACCGGTGCTGTCCAGCGGCACCCGAGGCTGTTCCTCGCCGAGCGTGTCATCCGGGGCAAGTTTCAGGTTCTGCAGGCCATAGGCAGTGCCGATCGCCTGCAGTTTGCTCGGCGTCAGCTTGTCGACGAACACCAGCACCGAGGTCTGTTTCGGATCGCCCAGCGGCCGCTCGTCGTTGGGCAGGATCGCCGCGGCCGTGACCAGTGCCGGCGAGCCGTCGAACAGCGAGTAAGCACTGATCGGCACCGTCAGATCGGTCTGGGTTTGCACCTGATCGATCAGTGACGCGGCAGAGACCTTGAGCAGGGCGTTGATGTCGACGTCGTCGAGTTGACCCTGCACGACGGCGTACTTCGTGCGGCCCCGATCCAGCACAAACACACCGTCATAGCCGTCGCTGGTGAACAGGGTCTTGCCGATGTTCTGCTGGGTGTAAGCCCAGTCGGTATCGATTTGGGTATGCAAGTGTTCGTAAGCCGTGGTCCAGTCGGCGTAGCTGGTGATGTAGCTTTTGGAGGCGGCGATGCGATTCTCCAGCGCACGGGCCGTATAGAAACGGGTTTGTTCGACATCCTCGCGATCCAGGCGAGCGGCAATGCCGAGCAGGGTGCCAATGGCGGCAATCACCCCGACGATAAACAGCGCACCGACCGCAAACGCCAACCGGCGGGTGATTGTGCTTTGCTGAGGCGGAACAGGCGCAGCGGGAGCGAAGACATCCATATGTTCGTCCTTGACTCTCTGTCTGAATCATCTGGAACAGCGGCCCGCGTGCAATGTTCAATGTGTTTGCCGGGCTTGCACCGAGGCGGATTTCTCAAGCGTAGTGAATGCGCGGGGATTTTGCCTTGAGACTGCGGCGGGCGTGCGATGGCCGGGAGCGATTGGTGCTCAGTGCGAAGACACGTACAGGGAGGGCGTGGTGGATTGGGGCAGCGCATACGTGGCTTTCATCCACGCAATCTCGGCCAGCGGTGTGCGGCCGAAGAAGCGCTTGAATTCGCGGCTGAACTGCGAGGCGCTTTCATAACCGACGTTGAACGCTGCCGTCGCGGCCGGCATGGCGCCACGCAGCATCAGCAAGCGCGCCTGATGCAGGCGCGTGGCCTTGAGGTATTGCATCGGCGATGAGTCGGTGACGTTGCGAAAATGCACATGAAAGCTCGGTACGCTCATTCCCGCTTCCTCGGCGAGGGACTCGACATCCAGGCGTTGCTCATAGCTGCTGTGAATCCGCCGGATCGCCCGGCTGACCTTGCCGAAATGCCCTTGCTGCTGGAGCGCCGCACGCATCGAACCGCCCTGGGCACCGGTCAGGATCCGGTAGTAGATCTCCCGAACCAGCGCCGGCCCGAGGATCTGCGCGTCGCCCGGATCGCTCATCGCTTCGAGAAAACGCAGGGTCGAGGCGCGCAATGGATCATCCATCGGCGAGGCGTACATGCCCTTTGGCGGAGCGTCGCTTGGCCCAAACACCTCGTCGACCTGCAGCATCAACTCGCTGGCCAATTGCAGGTCGAGGCGCATATACACCGCCAGCATCGGCTCAGCCCCACTGGCCTCGGTTTCCATGGTGAACGGCACCGGCACCGAGACCACCAGATAATGCTGAGCGTCATAGACGTAGACGTCATCGCCCAGAAAGCCGCGCTTGCGCCCCTGACAGATAATCACGATGCCCGGGTCATACAGCACCGGGGTGTTGCTCAAAGGCCGATTCGAGCGCAGAAACCGCACGTCCTCCAGCGCACTGAGGTTGTAGCCCTCCAAGGGTGCGAGTTGTTCGAGCAACTGCACCATGCGCGCGGTGTACGGATCGGATGGACTCATGGGCATTGATCTCTGTGCCGGGACTCAGCCATCGGTGGAGCGGGTCAGGGTTTCCCATTGCTCGATGTCGCTGAGGCTGCGTTGCAGTTTATCGCGCACCAGATTCAGCGCATCGCTGCCCAATAGCAAGTGTGCGGGCGGTGCGGCGCTGGCGATCAGTTGCAGCATGGCCTGCGCAGCCTTGCGCGGATCGCCCAACTGCTTGCCGCTTTTCTCCTCGCGGGCCTTGCGCACCGGGTCGAAACTGGCGTCATAGTCGGCAATGCTACGCGCCGTGCGCTGCATCGAACGCCCGGCCCAATCGGTGCGAAACGAACCAGGTGCCACCGCCGTGACAAAGATGTTGAACGGCTGCAATTCCTTGCTCAGCGTATCGGAGAGCCCTTCGAGGGCAAACTTGCTCGAACAGTAATAGGCAATGCCGGGCATGGTGATGGTGCCGCCCATCGAGGTGATATTCAGAATGTGCCCGGCTCGCCGCTGCCGGAAATACGGCACGAACGTCTTGATCATCGCTGCCGCGCCGAACACGTTGACGTCGAACTGTCGCCGCATGTCCGCCAGCGGTGACTCCTCGAAAACGCCCTCATGCCCGTAACCGGCGTTGTTCACCAGCACATCGACCGGACCCAGTGTGGCTTCGACGTCGGCGATCACCCCGTCGATGCGTTCGAAATCGGTGACGTCGAGCAACACCCCGTGTGCCCGATCCGCTGACAGGGCCTCGAATGACTTCAGGTCGGCGTCATTGCGCACGGTACCGATCACCCGGTGACCGGCGCTGAGGGCCTCCTGTGCGAGCGCGCTACCGAAGCCGCTGCTGACACCGGTGATAAACAGGGTTTTGCTGCTGTGCATGGCAATCTCCGACGGATAAGTGAGAGGCCATGGTAGGCAGCCTGGGGCGAGAGGGGTATGCCGGTTTATCTGTGAGGATTGCCTGTTCCTATTGGCAGACCGGTGGGGAAATGGCGCTCCACCAGATAACAACGCCGCTCATTGAGCGGCGCGGTAACAGAAGAATCAGCCCTACGCTGGGTCAAGGGGCTTGAGCCGTTCGAGGATGACGTTGCCCACATCCAGCGCCGAGCCAGGATTCTGGCCGGTAATCAACTCGCGGTCAGTGACGACGTGAGACGTCCATGGCGCCGTGTTGCTGCTGAAGATGCCTCCGGCTTTTTCCAGCGCCGTTTGTGGATAGAACTTCATCGCGCCGCCATTCAACAGTCCCTTGGCGAGTTCTTCCTCCTGATTACTGATGACCGTGAACTTGTAGCCTGCGTAGGCCCAACCGGCGGCCGTGGTCTGGCTGCCAGTCTCGAGCTGGCGGGTGAAGGTTGTCGGGTCGTTGAGCGTCGACAGCAAGGCGATCGGCCCATGGCAGACGAGGGCAGTGGTCTTGTTGTTGGCGTGGAAGTTGTTCAGCAGCTTACCCAATGCCGCGCTGTGCAACAGGTCCTGCATGGGAGCGTGGCCGCCGGGTACGTAGACCGCATCGAAATGCTCGTAGCCGATCTGTTCGACACGCGACAGGCTGATGACCGGGGATTCGCCCGGCGCGGTGATCCGCAGTTTCTCCAGCAGCGCCTTGTGCTCCTGCAGTGCCGCGACATCGTTGTTGAAATACATCTTGTCATTTGACGACGGGTCCAGCGTAGGCGCCTTTCCCGTCGGCGTTGCAAAGGTCACCGAGTGCCCGGCATCGAGCAGCAGCTTCACCGGTTGCATCAGTTCGTTCAGGTAGAAACCGGTCGCAAAGACTTTACCGTCCTTGAGGTCGAGGTGGTTGGCGTCAGACAACACGACCAGTACGTTGCCGGCCTGGGCGTTGAAGGCGCCAGTGCAAAGGGTCATTGCCAAAGCGATTCGGGTGATGGGGCGCATGGGATTTCCAGGGGGGGAATGAGCGTTGCGACAACTGTATTCATGCCCATGCAGGCGATAAACTGGCTCGCGGGAACATCACTTGTTCTTTGGAGGTAAAGGTGAGCCGGCGATTCGATTATCTTGCGGATGTTGAGGTCTTCGTCACCGTGGTGGAGAAAGGCTCACTGAGCGCGGGTGCCGTGTCACTGGCCACAACGCCGTCGGTGGTCAGTCGGGCGATTTCGCGTCTGGAAACGCGTCTGGGCGTTCAGTTGCTGCGGCGCACCACGCGACGCCTGAGCCTGACTGATGCGGGTTTGCTGTACCTCGAACAGTCCCGTACGGCGTTCTCGTTGATCGATGACGCAGAGCGGGCGATTCTCGGGCAGGAAGGTACGTTGAGCGGTCGGGTACGACTCAGTGTCCCGACCACTTACGGGCATTACCGGCTACCGGCATTACTCTCTCGCTTCAATCGCCAGTATCCGCAAGTGCGCATCGAACTGAGCATCAGCAATCGCAATGTGGATCTGGTGGCCGAAGGGTATGACCTGGCCATTCGCCTTGGGCCATTGCCGGATAGCGGCCTGATTGGACGCAAGCTTGAGGACGCGAATCTGTGCGTGGTCGCCTCGCCGGATTACCTGCAGCGTGCCGGCATTCCTCGCAGCGTCGATGAGCTGGCCGGGCATGCCTGTCTGTCGTTTGTGATGCCCAGCACCGGCCGGGTCGGGCCCTGGCTCTTCCGCGAGCATGGCGTTGACCGCGATTGGATACCGCAGGCGAACGTTCAACTGTCTGATGACGTGCTCGGCACTGTCTCGTTGGCCGAGCACGGTATGGGCATTTGCCAGACGTACGACTTTATTGTTCGGGAACGGATTAAGAGCGCACGTCTGATCCCGTTACTCGAACAGGCTGGCGGTCGCTCCCGACCGTTCTCGGTGATATACCCGCCCCATCGCCAGTTGTCGGCGGCGTCCCGGGCGCTGATCGACTTTCTGACCCAGGAAGTGGCAGACGAAGCACTCTGAACGTGATGCTGACTCGGCACGCCGCCCGGATCAGGAGCCATTCCGGAGCAACTGCCCCAGCGCCTCCAACTCAGTTTTCTCTACGTCCGACACCAGCACGAAACGCATGTGAGCGGATTGCCACGACACCACGTTGAACCCGCGCAGGCTCTGGCTCTGCACGGCTTTATCAGCCTCGCTCGTCGGCAGGATGAACACGTTGATGATGTGCTTGGCATGCCCATAGCTCAGGGCAGCGGTGGTCTGGTGCTGCAGGTAATCCAGGCGCCCGCCGAGCAGGGGAAAGCCCTGCGCCGAGTAGTCGGAAACCGGGGGCGAGAAGTCGAGTTTGCCGGTGAACCAGGGCTTGACGGTGTGGCGGTCGGAGGACACCACGTCGTTGAGGTGTTCGCCCATCAACGAGCGCACGTGGCTGGACACGGCCTCGTCGATCAAGGGTTGCTCGCTGCCCGGAGTGGCGACATACAGCACCATCGCCAGGGCCAGCGCTGCGGCGGAAAAGGCCGGAGCCAGCCATTTTTGCCAGCGCTGGATCAACCCCGGCGCAGGTGTGTCGGCGGCGAACACGCTGGCCGTCAGTGAGGCGGGGGCGCGGTAATAGGGGGCATGGCGCTTCACGCTGACCTTGAGCAACTTCGCTTGCTCGTGCAGCCGCGCGCACTCGGCGCAGATGCTCAGGTGCGCGGCCACCTGCGCCGTCGTCGCCGGATCCAGCTCCTGATCCAGATAGCCGTGCAGTTGGGTCTGGCAAACCTTGCAGTCGAGTTCATTCATGATCGTGCAACTTCAGCAGTTCGAGCTTGAGCAGGGCCCGTGCCCGGGCCAGCCTGGACATGACGGTGCCGATGGGAATATCGACCACCAGGGCGATGTCCTTGTAGGGCAGGTCTTCGAGTTCCTTGAGCACGATCACCTCGCGAAACGCCGGCGGCAGAGCGCACAGCGCTTGCTGCAGCAACGCGGCGTTTTCCGTATGAATGGCCAGCAGTTCCGGGGTCTGGCCATGGCTCAGGGGGCCGTCGTCAGTCACCATGTCGTCATCGATGGCGACCCAATGGCGTCCGGCCGAGGCCTTGAGCCAGGTGTAGCTTTCGTTGCGCACGATAGTCAGAAACCACGCTTTGGCGTTGCCATCGGCGAAACGCTGCAAAAACCGGAAGGCGCGCAGAGCGCTTTCCTGCACCACATCGCGCGCAGCGCTGTCGTTGCCGGTGAGCCAGCGCGCAAGGTTGTAGGCCGCGTCCAGATGGGGCGCAATCAATTCCTCAAATCGCTTCATGGTCGGTTCCGCACCGTCACACCCCTATAACCGTGCAGCGGCAGGTTTTATTCGCGCAAAAACATTTATTTTTTGCCGTGGAATAAAGCCTCGCGCCGCCAGGTTTACCTCGTGTCAGCTACCTCACTGTAGTTCGCCCGCGAGGACATACCGATGGACATTCAAGCAAAACATCCGCTGCGTACCGACGGCCCGCTCAACCCGGACCGGCGAACCCTGCTCAAATGCTCGGCGTGGGCCGGGGCCGGGGTCCTCTGGGCCTTGAGTGGCGGCATTCCCAAAGCCTTTGCGCTGGACGAAGCGGGCAACGTCAGCGACCCCAAGGCGCTGGCCAGCACCTTTCACTTCGTGCAGATCAGCGACTCGCACATCGGCTTCAACAAGGAGGCCAATCCGGAGCCGGTCAAGACCCTGCAGGTGGCGATCGACAAGGTCATCGCGCTGCCCAAACGGCCGTCGCTGATCCTGCACACCGGCGACATCACTCACCTGTCCAAGCCCGAGGAGTTCGACACCGCCGCGCAATTGCTCAAGGGCCTGCCGTCCACCGTGCATTACATACCCGGTGAACACGACACCCTCGACGAGGGCGGCGGCAAGCTGTACCTGGAGCGTTACGGCAAGGGCACCAAAGGCAACGGCTGGTACAGTTTCGATGACCATGGCGTGCACTTCATCGCGCTGATCAATGTGTTCAATTTCCAGGCCGGCCATGAGGCCAACCTCGGCGCCGAGCAACTGGCCTGGCTGGCGGATGACCTGCGTGCGGTTTCCACCAGTACGCCGATCGTCGTATTCACCCACATCCCGCTGTGGACGATTTATCAGCCGTGGGGCTGGGGCACCGGGGATGGCGATCAAGCAATAGCGATGCTGCGCAAGTACGGTTCAGTGACGGTGCTCAACGGGCACATCCATCAAGTGATCCAGAAAGTCGAAGGCAATATCACCTTTCACACCGCCCGTGGCACGGCCTATCCGCAGCCGGCACCGGGCGCGGCACCGTCGCCGGGGCCGATGACGGTGGCAGCCGATCAATTGCGCAATTACCTGGGGATCACCGACGTGCGCGCGACCCAAGGCGAGCATCCGCTGGCCCTGATTGATTCGACACTGGTGTAACCGAGGGCGAACCGATGAAAACGCGACTGTTGGCGCTGATGGGCCTGTTGCTGGCGATGCCGGTGTGGGCCGCGGAAGTGAGGATCGACATCAAGGAATTCATGTTCGCCCCCAAGGACCTGACCGTGGCCGTCGGCACCAAAGTGACGTGGGTCAATGACGATCAGATTCCGCACACGGTGGCGGAAACCCACAAGGTGTTTCGCTCGGGGGCGCTGGACACCAATGACAGTTTTTCCTGGGTGTTCGATACGCCGGGGGCGTTTGAATATTTTTGTGTGTTGCATCCGCAGATGATTGGCAAGGTGGTGGTGACGCAATGATGCATGCCGCAGGGTGCGGTTGAGGCGAGTGTTACTCAGCTACCAATCTGCACCTTTGCGGGGCTCGCCATGGGCCATCGGGTAGCACCACTCAAGTTTGGAGCTGCAGGATCTGCTCGCTGTTGTTTTCTTAAATCATTCAAATCAAGCGCTTGGCACGGTGCGGCGAAATCTGGCATGCATCGTGCTTTTTTTGTATCCGTGGATAATTGGATACAAAAAGACAAAAGGTGCTGCCATGCAATTCGCTCCCGCCTACGACCAGCGTCAACCGATGACCGCCGAGGAAGAGGCCTACAACTTTCTGTTGGAAGGCATTTGCGGCGGTCGTTATCGCAAGGGCGACCGGTTGATCGCCGAGGACATCGCCAGTGAAATCGGCATGAGCCGCATGCCGGTGCGCGAAGCCTTTCGCCGCCTCGATGCGCAGGGCCTGGTGACGCTGCGGCCTAACCGCGGCGCGGTGGTCAGCGGTCTGGATGTCGAGCAAATGCATGAAGTCTTCGAGATGCGCAGCGCCCTGGAAGGACTGGCGATTCGCATCGCCGTGCCAAAGATTAGCGAGCGCCAGTTGACCGCGCTGGAGCGGCTGCTCGATGAAATGGATGACTACCGCGAGGAGAGTGCGGCGTGGGTCAGCCGCCATCGCAAGTTCCATGAATACCTGTGCAGCCTCAGCGATCGGCCACGGCTGCTCAAGCAGATCGGCGCCCTCTACTCATTGATCGAAGCGCCGATGCGCCTTTGGCTGCAGCACATCGAAAAGCCCCTGAGTGCGCGCCAGGAACACCAGATGATCCTCGATGCGATTCGCGCCGGCGATGCCAGCAAGGCCGAAGCCGTGGTGCGCGAGCACATCGAAGGCACGGTCCCCGAGCTGATCAAATTTTTGCAATCGGAAAAATAACCACAGGGCGGAACACGAGTCCGCCGATGTTTTGACTTTGAGTACTGCCCCGTTACTAACCGAACTGGAGTGTCTGGTCATGCATATGTCTCGCCTGTTACTGGCTGCAATTTCCCTCGGACTCTGTACGCAGTGGGCGCTTGCCGCACCCACAGTGCCAGAGCGTCTGGTCAAGGTCGACAAACTGACCTATTGCTCGGGCATGGATTCGCCGCCACTGGTGTCCTTCGACGAAGCACAAAAGCCCAAAGGGCTGACCGTCGATCTGGGCCTGGAAATCGCCAAGCGTCTGGGCGACAAAAAGGTCGATTGGCGGGTGATTCCATTCTCCGGATTGCTCCCGGCCTTGCTCGCCAAACAGTGCGACATGATCGTCGACCAGTTGTTCGACAAACCCGAGCGCCGTGAGGTGATCGACATCGTCAACTACATGTATTCCAGCCAAGCGGTGGTGGTGCCCAAGGGCAATCCGAAGGCGCTGAAAACCCTACAGGATCTGAGCGGGCACAAGATCGCGGTGCTCAACGGTTCGACCATCAAGACCTTGCTCGACACCGAGAATGAAAGCCTGACCAAGGCCGGCAAGCCGCCGATGAAACTGGTGGTCTACAACACCGACACCGATGCCTTCCAGGCCCTGCGCATCAATCAGGTCGACGCTTACGGCACCACGGTGGAAACCGCCGGTTATTACGCGGCTATGGCGCCGGACCTGTTCGAGGAAGGCGTGCCGGCCTTCAGCCGGATCCTTACCGGGCTGGGCATTCGCAAGGACGATGCGCAACTGAGCGCCGCCGTGCAGCAGATCATCACCGACATGCGCAGCGATGGCAGCTACAACCAGTTGTTGAACAGGTGGCACGTCTCCAGCGACACACTCGATTGAGGTAAGCGTTGATGAACTTCAATTGGGATGTGTTCTGGCAGTACCTGTTGCAGCCCAGCGGCGTGTACCTCACCGGCCTGTGGCTGACGTGCCTGATCAGTGTGCTGGCGATGTTGCTGGGCTGTGTGCTGGGGCTGGCCGCCGCGCTGCTGCGTTTGTCGAAGAATCCGTTGTTGCATCTGCCGGTGCGTTTTTATGTGTGGCTGATGCGCGGCACACCGTTACTGGTGCAGATCGTTTTCCTCTACACCGCGCTGGCGGCGGGCGGGATTTTTCGCTTCGAAGACATTGAGCTGTTCGGGCTGGTGGTGCCCGGCAACATTCAGGCCGCGATCATCGCCCTGGGCCTCAACGAAGGCGCGTACATGGCCGAGATCATCCGTGCCGGGATCGGCGCCGTGGACAAGGGCCAATACGAGGCCGGCCGTTCGCTGGGCATGACCTTCGCCAAACTGATGCGCCGCATCGTGCTGCCGCAAGCGTTTCGGGTGATCGTGCCGCCGCTGGGCAACGAGTTTAACGTGATGCTGAAAAACACCACGCTGGTTAGCGTGATTGGTGTGCAGGAGCTGTTGCTCAGCACGCAGATGGTCACCTCGGCGACTTTTCGGGTGTTCGAGCTGTACTTGGTGGTGGCGATCTATTTCCTGTTGCTCACCACGCTGTGGGGCTTCTTTCAGCGCTGGCTGGAGAACCGTTTCGGCCAGTCCGACCGACCTTCTGCGCCACCGCCGGCCTCCAGCCGGATGTTCGGTCGCAGCACGCTGAAACTGCTGAGGGGGCGTTAATCATGGCGCAGCAAAGTGACGAACTGATCATCGAGGCGCTGAACATTCACAAGGCCTTCGGTGACCTGCAGATTCTCAAGGGCATTTCCCTGCAAGTGCGACGCGGTGAGGTGGTGGTACTGATCGGCGCCTCGGGTTCGGGCAAAACCACGCTTATCCGCTGCATCAACCTGCTCGAAGACATTCAGGGCGGAGAGATCCGGGTCAACGGCCAGCCCATGGGTTATCGCACTCGGGCGGACGGCAGCCTGGTGCGCGACTCGGAGCGCAACATCGCCCGTCAGCGCCGCGACATCGGCATGGTGTTTCAGCGCTTCAACCTGTTCCCGCACATGACTGCGCTGGTAAACATCATCGAAGCACCGATTCAGGTACTGGGCGTGCCGCGCCAGGCTGCGCTGGATCAGGCGCACGCATTGCTCAAGCGAGTCGGGCTGGCGGACAAGGCCGGGCATTACCCGTCGATGCTTTCCGGTGGTCAGCAGCAACGGGTGGCAATCGCCCGAGCACTGGCGATGAAGCCCCAGGCGATGCTGTTCGACGAACCCACCAGCGCCCTCGACCCGGAAACCGTCGGCGAGGTTCTGCAGGTCATGAAGGAACTGGCCGAGGAGGGCATGACCATGGTCGTGGTCACCCACGAAATGGGCTTTGCCCGCGAGGTGGCCGACCGGGTGGTGGTGCTCGATCAGGGTGAACTGATCGAACAAGGCCCGCCGGAACAGATTTTCAGCCGTCCCACCCATCCCCGAACCCAGGCCTTTCTCAGCCGCGTGCTGTGATCTTCACAAGGATTTTGACGATGCGTTTATCGAGCTTATGCGCGGAGCCGCAGCCCCGACACGTTGAAGATCTTCGAGAAGATCCCCGGAAAACATCCAGCGCCTGATCACCCGCGAATGGAACCGGATCAAGTCCGGCCAATGAATTTGATTTGAAGAGCCTTTGCCATGTTGAAATTTTCTGCTCACGAATATCCCTATCCGTCGCAACGCCAAAGCGTGTTCGCCCGTCGTGGCATGGTTGCAGCGTCTCAGCCTTTGGCCGCACAGGCCGGCATCGAGATGTTGCAGAAGGGCGGCAACGCCATCGACGCCGCCATCGCCACGGCGGCGGCGCTGACTGTGGTCGAGCCTACGGGTTGCGGCCTGGGCGGCGATGCGTTTGCGCTGGTCTGGTTCAAGGATCAGTTGCATGGCCTCAATGCCAACGGCCATGCCCCGGCGGCTCTGAGTATCGAAGCGGTAAAAGCAGCCGGCCGTGAGCAGATGCCGCTGTATGGCTGGACACCGGTGACGGTGCCCGGTTGTCCATCGGCCTGGGCCGAGCTGTCGCAACGCTTTGGTGTGCTGCCGTTCGCCGATTTGCTGCAACCGGCGATCAGTCTGGCCAGAGACGGTTTTCCGCTGTCGCCGGTGGTTGCTCATCAATGGCAGATCGCGCTGGATGAGTTCGGCCCGCAGCGTGATGAGGTGTTGCAGGCCTGGTTCGATACGTTCCTGATTGACGGTCGCGCGCCGAAGGCCGGGGAAGTTTTCCGTAACCCGGCCCAGGCAAGAACCCTTGAAGAGTTGGCGTCGAGCCGTTGCGAAAGCCTGTATCGCGGCGCGCTGGCGCAACGCCTGGATGCGCATTCACGGGCAACGGGCGGCTATCTGCGCGCCACGGATCTGGAGCATTACCGCGCGCAGTGGGTGGAGCCGATCCGCGTCAATTACCGGGGCGTGGATGTCTGGGAAATCCCGCCGAGCGGGCAAGGCCTGGTGGCGCTGATGGCGCTGAAGATTCTTGAAGGCTTCGACTTCGATCACCGTGACAGCCAACAGACCTGGCACCGGCAACTGGAGGCGATGAAGCTCGCCTACAGTGATGGGCTGCACTACATCACCGATCCGCTGCACATGCGCGTGGCCGTGGCCGATCTGTTGAGTGACGGCTACAGCGCCCGCCGCCGCACGCAGATCGGCGAACAGGCGCAACTGCCGAAGCCGGGCGATCCCCATGCCAGTGGCACGGTGTATCTGGCCACGGCGGACGGGCAGGGCAACATGGTCTCGTTCATTCAGAGCAATTACCACGGCTTCGGCTCAGGCGTGGTGCTGCCCGACAGCGGCATTGCCCTGCAGAATCGCGGCCAGGAATTCAGCTTGGATCCCGAGCATGCCAACGCGTTGGCACCGGGGAAAAAGACCTTTCACACGATCATTCCCGGCTTCCTCACCAAGGATGGCCAGGCGCTAGGGCCGTTCGGTGTGATGGGCGGCTACATGCAGCCGCAGGGTCATGTGCAGATGGTGATGAACCTGGTGGATTTCGGCTTGAACCCGCAGTCGGCACTGGACGCGCCGCGCTGGCAGTGGCTGGGCGGCATGAAGGTCGGCATCGAACAGGGCGCTTCACGGGATCTGGCCAATGCGTTGGCGCGTCGCGGGCACGAGGTGCAGATCGCCAGTGACCTGACGGATTACGGACGAGGGCAGATTATTCTGCGTGATCCAGTGACGGGGGTGCTGTGTGGCGGGACTGAGCCGCGGGCGGATTCGCATATCGCAGTCTGGTAGAGACGGCAGGCACTCGTCAGGTCAGGAGCACACACTTTTTCACAAAGACCTCGCAGGATCCGATCGGTGGCAGAATCTCCCTGACTTGTAAGTTCAGGAGAACACCATGCTTCGTCTGTTTGAACGAAGACTCGACCCTTTCCCGCCCGACGAGGTGCCACCGCCACCCAACGGTCTGGCTAAATTTCTCTGGGCCTGCACCCGGGGTGCACGCTGCTACGTGCTGGCGCTGGCGTTGCTCAGTGCCGCTGTGTCGATTTATGAAGCGTGGCTGTTTTCCTTCCTCGGTCAGGTCGTGGATCTGCTCTCGACCTGGCAGGCCGGTGGTGAGGCGGCCGCGCAGGAGCGCCGCGTGTTGTGGGGCATGGGCATCGTCATGGTGCTCAGTGTCGGGCTGGTGGCGTTGCGCACCATGGTTCAGCACCAGATTCTGGCGATCAATTTGCCGTTGCGTCTGCGTTGGGATTTCCATCGACTGATGCTGCGGCAAAGCCTTTCGTTTTTCTCCGATGAGTTTTCCGGCCGGGTCACGACCAAGGTCATGCAGACCGCGCTGGCGGTGCGTGACGTGCTGTTCACCATGATCGAGATCTTGCCCGGGATCGGCGTGTACTTCATCGCGATCATCGCCCTGGCCGGCGGTTTTGCGCTGAAACTGATGCTGCCGTTCCTCGCCTGGGTTGTGCTGTTCGGGCTGGCCATGTGGTACTTCGTGCCGCGTCTGGGCAAGGTCGGCCAGGAACAGGCCAATGCGCGCTCGATGATGACCGGGCGTATCGCCGACGCGTACACCAACATCACCACGGTGAAGTTGTTTTCCCATTCCAATCGCGAAGCGCACTTCGCGCGGGCGGCGATGGAAGATTTCAAGCTGACCGGGTTTCGCCAGATGCGTCTGGTCAGCCTGTTCGAGATCGTCAATCAGGCCTTGGTGGTGGCATTGATCATGTCTGCCGGTGGTTATGCCCTGTGGCTGTGGCACCAGGGTGATGTCGGCGCCGGTGCGGTGGCGGCGATCACTGCCATGGCGTTGCGGATCAACGGCATGTCGAACTGGATCATGTGGCAGATGACCTCGCTGTTCGAAAGCATCGGCACCGTTCAGGACGGCATGGCAACGCTGACCCAAGGCACCAAGGTGCAGGACGCACCGGATGCCGGCGTGCTGGTGACCTCTGGCGGCGCGGTGACGTTCGACAAGGTGAAGTTCAACTACGGTGGCGAGCGTCAGGTGCTCGATGGCCTGAGCCTGAGCATTCGACCCGGTGAAAAAATCGGTCTGGTAGGGCGCTCAGGTGCCGGCAAATCGACGCTGATCAACCTGTTGCTGCGTTTCTATGACGTCGACAGCGGCGAGATTCGTATCGACGGTCAGAACATTGCGCACGTGACCCAGGACAGCCTGCGCAGCGCGATCGGCATGGTCACCCAGGACACTTCGCTGCTGCACCGCTCGATTCGCGACAACATCGCCTACGGTCGCCCCGATGCCACCGACGCGCAGATCCGCCGCGCCGCCGCCAATGCGCAGGCTGATGAGTTCATCAGCCAACTCAGCGACCGCCAGGGCCATACCGGCTACGACACCCTGGTGGGCGAGCGCGGGATCAAGCTATCGGGCGGCCAGCGCCAACGGGTGGCGATTGCCCGAGTGATGCTGAAGAACGCGCCGATCCTGCTGCTGGACGAAGCCACCAGCGCGCTGGACTCGGAAGTCGAAGTGGCGATTCAGGAAAGCCTCGATGACATGATGCAGGGCAAGACCGTGATCGCGATCGCACATCGACTGTCGACGATTGCAGCGATGGACCGGCTGATTGTCATGGACGACGGGCGCATCATCGAGCAGGGCACCCACGCCGAACTGCTGGAGAAGAACGGCGTGTATGCGCGGCTGTGGGCGCATCAGAGCGGCGGCTTTCTGGGCGAGGACAAAGGCGTGGTCGAGGCGATGGATCAGGCCTGACCCACCGACGTTGCCTGTGCGGCCGATGCAGGCTGACGCGACGTGATCAGGCCGATAAAGGAGATTGCCAGCGCCAGGCCAATGGTGGTGGTGACTTCGGTGCGATGCTGCGGGGTGATCATCATGACCGCCAGCGCCGCGCAGATGAACCCGATCACCAGCCACGTCAGCCATGGGAACAGCCACATGCGGAAGGTCAGCTCGACCTTGCGCTGTTGCAATATCCGCCGCATGCGCAGCTGCGACACCGCAATCGCCAGGTACACCAGCAAGGCAATCGCCCCGGAACTGGCCAGCAGGAACTCGAACAGCCCGGCGGGCATGAAGTAGCTCCACACGGTGATCGACGCACCCAGCACGGTGCTGGCGATCACGGCGGCCCGTGGCACACCGGGCGCGGAAGTCGCCTTCAGCGCTTTCGGTGCATCGCCGCGACGGCCCAGCGAGTACAGCATGCGCGAGGCAATGTAGATCGAGGAGTTCATGCAACTGGCCACGGCGATCAGGACGACGACGTCGACCATGAACTTGGCGTTTGGAATATTCATGATGTCCAGGGCGCGCTGATATGAGCCCACCGAGGCCAGCAGCGGATCATTCCAGGGCACCACGGAGATGACCACGAAGATCGACAGCAGGTAGAACACGCCGATGCGCCAGATCACCGAGCGGGTAGCCTTGGCAATGTTCTGCGCCGGATTATTCGATTCGGCGGCCGCGATGGTCACCGCTTCCGTACCGATGAAGCTGAACATGATCGTGATGAAAGCACCGACCACTGCCGACAAACCGTTGGGCGCAAATCCGCCGTGCTCGGCCATCACACCGCTCAACCCGCTGACTTCGCGGTCGGGCACCCAGCCCATCAACACGGCAAAACCGACCCCGATGAAACTGATGATCGCCACAACCTTGGCCATCGCGAACCAGAACTCGAATTCACCGTATTTGGACACGCTGAACAGGTTGGTCACCACCAGCGCAATGATCGATCCCAACGCGAACAGCCAGGCATCGACCTGGGGGAACCATTGGTGCAGCACATGCCCGGCCGCCAGTGCTTCGATGGGAATCACCAACACCCAGAACCACCAGTACAGCCAACCGATGGTAAAACCGGCCCAGCGGCCGATGGCTTGGTCGGCGTAGGTGGAGAACGAACCGGTGTCCGGATTGGCCACCGCCATCTCGCCAAGCATGCGCATGACCAGCACGACGAGCAAACCTGAAAACAGATAGGCGAGAAGCACCGCCGGCCCTGCAGCGGCAATCGCGTGTCCTGAACCGACAAACAAACCGGCGCCGATAATCCCGGCGATGGACAGCATTGTGACGTGACGAGGCTTGAAGCCCTGCGCCAATTGGCTACTCGAATCCATGGAGTTCGGGCTGATCATCGGTATTTTTATTCTCTGCTGATCGACATTTAAGCCATTGAACGGGCACACGATCGAGCACCATCGTTGCCTGCTGAACTCCCGAGAGAAGCCCGTCCAACCGCCGCAGTTCTTATCAATCCCATGATCTGACCGGGATTGTTTTGATAGGAAGACACGGCACCTTAGCCGGCCTTGCTGCCGATTCAATAGCCTGATTGCGTCGTGGTCGTGTCTGATATCGACATGTGAATACCATGCGGTCGTATTGGAGACCTGTCGGTCACGCAAGGCTCTGGCAATCAAAATCCGGATTGACCAAGTCATGTACGTTTTTTGAGATGGGTGCCTGAATTCGACGGTGAAGCCAAACTGGGCCCCACAAGTCAGGCTATCCAGTGGGCAAAACAGGATCAAACCAAAGTGGGCCGCAACTCCTGCGCCAGTTCAATCAATGCGCGCAACCGCGCGGGCACGAAGCGATGGCCCGAGTAATAGAGCCTCAGTCCGCCAAATGACGGGCACCACGGCATCAACACCGGCAGCAGGGCGCCGCTTGCCAGCTCTTGCTGGATGAACCACTCGGAAATGAAACCAATGCCAAGGCCCGACAACACCGCCTGTTTGATTGCCAGCATTTCGTTGGAGGCGAAGCTCACCGGCAGATCCATCTGCAACTTTTGGCCATCGCGCTCCAGTTCCCACTGGTAGAGGCCACCATGGGCCATGCGCATGCCGATGCTCCGGTGGGTGAGCAGATCTCGGGGATGTTCGGGCACGCCGTGGCGTTCGAGGTACTCGGGCGTTGCGACCACAAGCATCCGAATGTCACCTGACAGTGCCACGGCAATCATGTCTTGCGGCACGGACTCCGCGAGGCGAATCCCGGCGTCGAAGCCACCGGCGATGATGTCGACCATGCTTGATTCGCTGACGATGTCGATACGTACGTCGGGATAGCGCTGAGCGTACTGCTTCAATAGCGGATCCAGCAGCAGGTAGGCCGCGCCATGCGGTGCATTGATGCGCAATGTGCCGCTCGGCTCATCGGGGCCGACGCTGGCTTCTTCGCCGGCACTTTTGATCTGTGCCAACGCAGGTGCGATGCGTGCCACATAGCGTCGCCCAATGTCGGTGAGGGCAACGCTGCGTGTGGAGCGATTGAACAGCCGCACTTTCAGGCGTGCTTCCAGACCGGCCACCGCGCTGCTCACGGCAGTAGTGGACATGCCCAGCTCCTGTGCAGCGCCGCGAAAACTGCTGCGCCGCGCCACGGCCAACACCACTTCCAGCTCGGTCATTCCTGTTCTGTGCATGGATCGTCCTGAATATAAGGATGCTTCATCAGCCAAAGGATGGCTTATCGGAATAATGAACCCTTCTTAGACTTCATCACAGAGGCTCGATTCAGACGAGTCGTTTTGAGCGAGGAGTCGCCATGCAACGCATTGAACATATCTACATCAACGGCGAGTTCGTTCTTCCCAACGGTGAGGAATGGTTTGACCTTCATAACCCGAGCACCGAGGAAATCATCGCTCAGGTTCGGCTGGGCGATGCACTGGACGCACAGCGTGCGATCGCAGCCGCCAAGGCTGCATTCCCGGCGTGGGCCCGTACTAGCCGGGAGGAGCGCATTGCGGCACTGCACCGCATGCACCGGGCCGTGGCAGCAAAGGAGGAAGAACTGCTGGAAGCCATCGTCATGGAATACGGTGCACCTGTGGCTCGCGGGCGCTGGATGGCGACTTACCCGGCCGACGTGATTGCGCAGGCAATCGATGCTCTGGAGGCGTTCGATTTCGAGGAACAGGTCGGCACGGCCAGGGTCATTCTGACGCCCGTGGGTGTGACCGGTCTGATCACACCATGGAACAGCAATGCGGGCTTCATCTGCAACAAGCTGGCCACCGCGCTGGCGACCGGCTGCACCGCCGTCATCAAGCCTAGCGAGATGAGCGCGTTGCAGACGCAGGTCGTGGTCAGTGCGTTGCACGAAGCGGGGTTGCCACCGGGTGTATTCAATGTCGTCAACGGACGGGGTGATGTGGTTGGCGAGGCGATCGCCGGTCATCCCGACGTTGCCAAAATCTCGTTTACGGGATCGTCCGCTGTCGGTAAGCATCTGGTCAGAACCGGTGCCGACACCATGAAGCGTGTGACGCTGGAACTCGGCGGCAAGTCGCCCACCGTGGTGCTTGATGATGCTGATCTGCAGGCGGTCATGCCGATGGTGCTGCAAGCTGGATTTCTCAACAGCGGTCAGGCGTGCATCGCGGGCACTCGCATTCTCGTGCCGCGCGGCCGGCTGGCAGAGTTTGAGCGGATTGCGCAGGAGGGCGTCTCACAGATCCGATCGGGCGATCCGCGTAACACCGACACCGATATCGGTCCGATGGTGAGCCAGAAACAATGGGAACGGGTGCAGCGCTACATCCGTATCGGCCAGGAAGAAGGCGCAAGGTTGCTGGCGGGTGGCGAAGGTCGCCCGGAAGGCTTGCATGCCGGATGGTTTGTGAAGCCCACGATCTTCACTGATGCCAACAACCGGATGCGCATCGCACGTGAGGAAATCTTCGGGCCCGTATTGACGATCATCCCCTACGAGGAGGATGCCGATGCGATCAGCATTGCCAACGATACGGACTATGGGCTGAGCGCCCTGGTACTGGGAAAAAGCGCTGAACGTTGTATGAACGTAGCCCGTCAGATCGATGCGGGACGCGTGCTCATCAACACCCTGACCCACGAACCGCGCGCTCCCTTCGGTGGATTCAAGCATTCAGGCCTTGGGCGCGAAATGGGTAGGTGGGGGATGAGCGCGTATTTGGAGCCGAAGACGTTGATCAGCCATGACACGTTGAAATGACTGGGTCAGGTTCCTGTCGTCAACTGGGTCGAACAACTTGCCGCCTCATGGCGGCAAGCTGCATCAAGCCCTACAAGGTAAACGACAATGCCGAGAAAACCATCCCGCCACTGCCTGCCCAACCCATGCAAAACTGGCCTTTCTCGGCTTCGCCCCGACTCATCGCATCGAAGATGCCGAAGGGGATGGACGCGGTAATGATATTGCCGGTTTTATGTCCGACGTGGTGCAGCTTGTGATCGATACCGATCAGTTGGCCGATGTGCTCCCACATCTTTGGCGAACCGGTATGGATAAACACTTTATGAACATCTGCTGCAGAGATGTTTTGCAGATTAAAGACCTTTATCGCTTCATTGCGGCCATCTTCATGTAAGGCTGCCGCGTAGGAATTGAATTGATACTGCCCACCCGTTGGTGAAATACGAGGAATATCCTCCTCATTGCAGAACAGTTTCCAGTCCGGCAGGGAAATTGTCGACAAGTCACTCAAGTCCGGCCGGTTGATGTACGAGAACTTGAAGTTGCCCGGTGCCTCATGACTGAGGATGGTGACGGTCACAGCTTCGCCAATGGTAAAACTCGGGAACTTGTAAGCCAGTTCCGCCGGCGACTGCAAAGAGAAGTTCTTGGGCATGACCGGCCCGCCAGCAGACATGCCAAATTCCATATTGACGATCGCCGCGTAGCGAATCTCGCCGGCCTGCATTTTACTGTTGATGACATCCATGGCTGTCACCCAGCCGTTGCAGGCGTCGACCACATCGAAGTTTCTGCAGCTCAGGCCCAGCGCCTTGGCGAGGAACGTACTGTTGGCCGGCTCGATGAAGCCGCGGGTGACGTTCGGGTAGATCAACAGATCCAGATCGGCCTTGTCGATATTGGCTTGGGCGAGCGCCGAGTTGAATGCAGTCTCCATCAGCTCCATCGGCGTTTCGTTGGCACCCAGCCAGTGACGCGTGCCGCTGCCACTTTTTTCAAGCAACTTGCTGATGGTCTTCAATGTTTTAGGCAAGTCTTCCTGGAAGGTATCTTTAGAGTGTTCCTCGACCAGGTTTATAACGTCCTGATTGCTGACGATGCGTGACGGGAGAATCCCGGACAGCCCAACTATTTTCATATGACTTCCTTGTTGAAAGTATGCATCCGTGGGCAATGGCTGCGGATGAGCAAACCCTTACTCATCCCTGTAAGGAGCCATTGGCGGCAATACTTTTAGCACAAAGAAAATGCGGATCAAGGACGTTGCTCGTTATTTCCATCAATTGAATTGAATCATGATCTGGGTCAATTTTAGTGGGCGTTCAGGTTGATTGAAAAACAGTCGGAAGAACCCTCGCGACTCGGTTGACGGCGGTCCTGAATACCCGCACCAGTGTGCAGTTCACTCCGCAAGGGCTAAGCCCCCTCAACAACCAATTTTCGTCACGTGGTTGCGTAAAGGCCCCAAGCTGATCCTAAAATCCGCGAACAACGAGGGAACTATTAACGTCCACCAACAGACTGAGCTGCTGTTGCGACCCTCATGCAAACGTCGCACGAAACGATTTCTACAATAAATGGAGCGCACAATGGGCAGGGCAGGCGATGAATTTGATTTCTGGTGGAGTACGTCCGGGTCGTGGGTGGAACCGCCGAATGTGCGCCGCAGCGGTACCAGCGGTGTCCAGTTGATCGTTCAAGGTGACAAGACGTTTTTCGTAAAGCGCCAGACTGGCCATCTGTTCCGCAGCCTCCGTTACCCCACTGGCCGACCCACCGCATTGCGTGAAGGCATTGCCCTTTCAAGACTCCAGCAACTGGGTGTGAATGCGCCAAGACCGGTATTTTATGGCGCGAGAAAAGTCGATGGCGTATGGCAGGGTGTCTTGGTTACCAAAGACCTGGGCGGCTTCATTGATCTGGATACCTGGTATAGCCAGGGCGCCGCAAGCCTGTTGACCACCGCGCAGCATCTGCGACTTCTTGAACGTTTAGCGCAAATGCTGGCGCGGATGCACTCGGGCAAATGGCAGCACGGTTGCATGCGTTCCAAACACATCTTTATCAAGGCGTCGATTACCGACACAGACTTCGATTTCGAACTGGCGCTGCTTGACCTGGAGAAATCTCGCGGTCGTGTTACGGCAATGGGCGCGGCGCGTCACGACATTCCGCAACTCAGACGGCATTCTTTCTGGGATGAGTCGCAGTGGCGGCATTTCCTTTCGAGCTATGAGCAAGCCAGTGGTAGAACCCTGTAAGCAGGTGTGCCTGTGGCATTCGGCAGGCGGGCTGATTGTTATCTCTCCTTGGGGCTGCAACAACTTCAAGGAGAAGGTTCACTGGCAAAGGGTTGATGGTTTTTTATTGCAATCGTTGGGGGGTGTAACAAGCGGGGTCTGCGCAGTAAGTGAACAAAAAGCTTACTGCTTATGAATGATTGATTTTCGGCCAATCACGACCCTTCAAAGTCGTTCAAGAGCAGGCTTTCATAAATAGACCCCGGTGAGAAGCGGTTATCAGAAATGGAAATATAATCGTAAATTCTCATGCCTTTTTTTGGCTGATCGCTGTTCCTCTGCTAGGTTTTTCTAACGAACAATCTTCCACCAGAAGATTCGTTTGCCGAAAAACCGTCCCAAGCAAGGATGCCTTCCGTATGAACAAAACACCTTTATTCGCCAGCGGCCTGCTCGCTACCGCGGTATTGCTCGGCGCAGTTGCCGTGCAGGCACAGACCTCGCCAGTAGTGCAGGTATCCGGCCCCGAAGCCGATGTGAAGGTGACCGAAACCTACGTACGGATGATGGCGCGGGAGGCGTATTTCTGGGGTTGGCCGATGGCCAATATTTATAATCGCCGCCTGAAGTTCAAGGATCTGCCGCAGGCCGGGTTGATGGGGGGCATCGTGCCCGTGGCGCCGATCAACCATCTGTCGATGCTCACCGACTACATTTCACCGGGGGAACGCGTGGTGGCTTGTCCGAACCAGGATGTGGTCTACGGTGCGGGCAGCATTGCGCTGGATATCGAACCGGTGGTGATTCAGGTGCCGGACTTTGGCGACCGGTTTTGGGTTTATCAGGTGGTGGACCTGCGCTCCGACAGCTTCGCCGAGCTAGGAAAGATGTACGCCACCAAGCCGGGCTTCTATCTGTTGGTGGGGCCGGACTGGAACGGCAAGGTGCCTGAGGGCATCACTCAGGTTTTTCGTGCAAAGACCAACACCGGTTTCGTGATTCCGCGGGTCTTCCAAGACGATACGGCCGAAGATCGCAAGGCCATTCAACATTACCTGTCGGGCATCGACATGTACCCGCTGTCCAAATACGACGGAAAACTCAAGCAGCGTGACTGGAGCCAGTCGCCGAAATTCCCCGCCGAGGCCTCGGGTGACGAGGAAACGCGTTGGGTGCTCCCGGAAAAGTTCTTCGATGAGCTGCCGGCGATTCTCAAGGACGCCAAACCGCTGCCGGGAGAAGAGGCGCGCTATGCGCAATTGGCGGTGCTGGCACAAATTGCCCAACGTGATCCCGAGCTGAAAAAAGCCATGATCGACGAGGCGCAAAAGTCTGATGCAGACGTGGTCAAGCCGTTGTTGCAGTTCCGCAACTACGGGAAGCAATTGCCCAATCACTGGAGCACCATCGACAACGGCGCAGCGTTCGGCACTGACTACTTTCTGCGTACGGCAGTTGCCCGGTCGAACATCTTCGTCAACAAACAGATCGAGACCAAGTACTTCTATCAGGATCTCGACGAGTCCGGCGTCCGACTCAACGGCGCGCAGCGCTACAGCGTGACCTTCCCCAAAGGCGCGCTGCCGCCGGTCAAGGGTTTCTGGTCGCTGACGCTGTACAACCAGCAGCATTTCTTCGCCGAAAACCCGTTGGGCCGTTATTCCCTCGGTACCAAGAACAAGTCGCTCAAGACCAACGCCGATGGCTCGCTGACGCTCTATGTGCAGAGCGATTCGCCGGGCGCCGACAAGGAAAGCAACTGGCTTCCGGCGCCGAAGGGCGCGGACTTCTCGCTCTATGTTCGCGCCTACTGGCCGGAAGCGGCCGCGATGAATGGCCAGTGGACGCCACCGGCGGTGGTCAAGGTCAACTGAACCGATTTCCCAACTGCGTTCATAAGGACAGCCCATGAACCGTTTGCGCACCTCACTGACGGCCCTGGCCGTAAGCCTCTCCCTAAGCGGCCTCGCTGGTGCCGCGACGCGCTATGAAGAACTGGCCAATCAGCCTTTTGAAAAAGGCTTCCCGACCGAAGCGACCGCGCGCAGCCTGATCGATGAGCTGGTGTTCCAGCGCGCCGTGCAGTCGTATCTGTGGGCTCTGCCGGCGATCAATATCTGGTCGATGAAGGAAGCGTCGGAGAAGCAGTTCGGCGCGGGCTACAACATCCTGCCGACCTGGAAAAAACGCATCAACGCCAAGACTCTGGTGACCACACCAAATTCCGATCTGGTCTACGCCATGAGCTATCTGGATCTGGCAAAGTACGGCCCGTTGGTGGTCGAAGCACCGCCCGGCGTGCAGGGCATGTTCGATGATTTCTTCCAGCGGCCGATTGTCGGGCCGACCATCGACGGCAGAACCTGGCGCGGTGACGTTGGCCTGGCGGGTCCCGACAAGGGCAAGGGCGGCACCTATGTGCTGCTCCCGCCTGGTTACAAAGGGCCGGAGCCGACCGAGGGATTCGTCTATCGCTCGCGCACCAACAACGTCTTCCTGTTCTGGCGGACCTTTTTCAAGGATCCGAAAGACCTCAGCGTGCCGGTAGCCGAAGTCGAGCGTACGAAGATCTATCCGCTGGGCAAGAAGGACTCGGCGCTGCCGATGCAATTCCCCGACGCCACCGGCGCACCGATCAACATGCTGTTCCCCGAGGACGGTCGTTACTTCGACATGCTCTCGCGTTTCATCGACGCCGAAGCCGTCGATCCGGCGGACATGGATATGCGCGGCTTCCTGCACACCCTGGGCATCGAGAAGGGCAAGCCCTTCGCCCCGGATGCCGAACGACGCAAGCTGCTGGATGACGCCGCGCGTACCGCGTTCAAGATGAGCAAGGTGGTGACCAGTCACCTGCTGTACAAAGAGCCGGGCGGTCTGTACTACAAGGATCGCCAGTACGTGAACACCTTCGCCGGGGAGAACACCGAGTTTCAATCCAGCGGCAGTTTCACCAATCTTGAGCAGCGCGTGGCGTTCTTCACCTCGGCCTATTCCGACAGCCCGGGCATGGTCATGAACATGGTCGGCGCCGGCGCCAAGTATCCCGCGACTACCCGAGACGCCGAGGGCAAGTTCCTCGACGGCGCCCAGACCTACAAGCTCAACCTCCCGGCCAATGTCCCGGCGGCGTTGTTCTGGTCGGTCACCGCCTACGACAACCTCACGGCATCGGGCCTGGACAACGGCCAGCCGTTCCCGTCCCTCAATCAGATGGATAAACCGGCGCAGAACAGTGACGGCTCCACTGACATCTACTTCGGCCCGACATCGCCGGGCGAGGGCAAGAACTGGATCAAGACCGTACCGGAGAAAGGCTTCCTGGTGATCGTGCGGTTGTATGGGCCGAAGCAGGCGTTTTTTGACCAGAGCTGGAAGCCAAGTGATCTGATCAAACAATAGAAGCTCCCCGGACGTGAACACTTGGACCCTGCGCCTTCAGTACGCCTGGTGAAATGGAGGGCAAATCGATGCCATCGATAAGGATTCGATCAAGTCTGACACTCTGCGGGGCGGTGCTCAGTGGCTTGGCCTGTGCCGCCAGCCCTCTGCCGAAACTGGGCTCCCCGTCAGTTGCAGGGGCCAAGGTCGATCCGGAAAAATGCCACCAGCTCCAACAGGACTTCGACATTGACCTGAAAGAAGTGGTCAGGGCCGGCTGCGAACCGTCCACCGAACAGATATCCAGACTGATGGACAACCCGGTGGGCAACCTTGTTCTGCTGTTCAACCAGTACGATTACACCGCGCTCAAAGGTCCGCACAGCAACGGCACACGGATGCTCGGCAAATACAGTTTCATGCCGACCTTTCCGATCTCTCTTGGCGAAGACTGGAACCTGATCAACCGCCTGCCGATCAGCTACGTCAGCGCCCCGGTCAACCGCAAGGCCGGTAACCTGATTGGCATGGGCCCCAACGAGATTCTGCACGATCGCGGTGACTTCACCTCGGTCGTGCAGGACCCGTTCGACCGTACCAGCGGTTTCGGCGACCTGGCCTACGTCGGCGTGTTTTCGCCCAAGGAGCCGATCCGCTTTGCCGGGGGTGGCAAGATGGTCTGGGGCTTCGGCCCGACCGCGATGTTTCCGACTGCCGAAGAAGACGTGCTCGGTACGGGCAAATATTCGCTGGGCCCGGCGTTCGTCGCCGCGTACCTCGGCCCCGACTGGACCCTTGGCGTGTTCCCGCAGCACTGGTGGTCGGTTGGCGGTGATAGCAAGCGCAAGGACGTCAGCCTGACCAATGTGCAGTATTTCATTCAGCGGGCGATTCCCGGGCCGGAACAGTGGCGCATCGGCATGACCCCCAACGTCACGGTCAACTGGAAGGCCGAGGGCGGCAACAAAGTCACGTTTCCCATCGGGATCGGCGCTGGGCGAATTTTCAATTTCGGCAAGTTGCCGGTGAGGATCTCCGGGGAAATTCAGTACTCGGCGATTCATCCGGATGACCTGATCAGCAGCCGCTGGAATTTCCGGCTGTCGTTCATTCCGGTCATACCTACCTTTATGTTTTGAGGATTACCCCAAGCCGGGGCGTGCATGTGCGCGCATCAGAACGGAGGATTTGTGAGGCGGGGTAGAGACGCGGTTGTGGCAGTGGGTCAATCGGCGGCCGTAAGGTCTGTCGTGTTGGCTCCTACAGGTGCTGGTGCGCGCTCAGCACTCAAGTCACGCACCAGACTCGTTTGAATAATTACCACTGACCGCTTCCGACGCAGGCGATTATTTCCCAGCCACTGAATTCCCACCAGGAATAGCGCTCATCAGAGCAACTTCTGGCCAGACTGGCCGTCTGGATTTCTCCGGCTTTGCTATGCGTTGCGAAAGGCGTGTTGATCGAAGCGGTCACTTGCTTGACCGTCTGTGGAGCAGTGATGGTGGTTGGGTGCACGGCAGCGTTTGTGACCGTTGCGGCGAGAGCGAGTGTCGCGGCGATGGCCAGAGTATTCATGGACTTTTTCATGTTCGAATCCTTTCAGTTAGCTGACAGCGGGCTTAAACATTGGCCCCGACCTGCCTTCTGAACAGATCGGGCATTCGCGTATGTCACGCCAGAAAAGCCTATCACTGCGCAATCTCCAGAACAGTCGCACAACTGTGCTATTGACAATTTTGAACCGTTGGTACTTACAGCGCCGCAACTGATGCAGCGCTCCATTCCATGATGTTATTGCTGCAAATCATGCATTAATGTCGTGCAGTCAGCCCGTCTTGTTCGTCGGCAAGTCAGTTCTCACACTAGCGGCATCTGTTTGGAAGACTTCTGACCTTAGAGGAAACGACCATGGTATCCGCTATCCGCTTTAATCAGTTCGGCGCGCCTGATGTGTTGAGTCTGGAAACGTTGAGCGAACAACTGCCCGGGCCAGGTGAGGTCTGGATTGAACAGGACGCCATCGGGGTCAACTTCCTCGATGTGACTCAACGCAAGGGTGCGGTGCCTGTTGCGCTGCCATCCGGACTCGGATTGGAGGGGGCCGGGCGAGTCGTCATCGTGGGTGAGGGCGTCAGCAATGTGCGCGTTGGTGATAGGGTCGCTTATGCCACTGGGCCCATTGGTTCATATGCTTCGGCCCGACTTTATCCAGCCGAGCGACTGGTGAAGATACCCGACGCCTTGTCGTTCGATGATGCCGCAGCTGTCATGTTCAAAGGCATCACTGCGCAGTACCTGTTAAAAACCACCTATCCAGTGGCACAGGGCACCACAGTTCTCATCTATGGCGTGGCTGGAGGATTGGGGGAAATCATGGTGCCATGGGCCAAGCACTTGGGGGCGACAGTGATTGGTGTGGTTTCAAAACTGGCCAGCGTCGGAAAAGCGCTGAGATCCGGTTGTGATGAGGTGTTGGTATTCAATGCCGACAACCTGGCGTCTGAGGTCAGCCGTCTTACCCAGGGCAGAAAGGTTGACGTGGTCTACGACCCTATTGGCCGTGCGTCTTTCCAGGCGTCTTTGGATAGTCTCCGGCCACGCGGGCTGATGGTTTCGTTCGGGGCCTCGTCAGGTGCGCCCTCAGCTGTAGAACTGTCGACGCTCAATGCTAAAGGCTCGCTGTTCCTCACACGTCCTTCACTGGCAGCACACACCGCCAGTGCCTGTGAGTACCAGGAACGGGCGCAGGATGTGCTGGCCGCCATAGGCGCAGGTATTATCAAGCCCAGGATTTGGGCCAGCTACGCTCTGAAAGATGCATCGCAGGCACATACGGCATTGGAGTCGGGGCAGTCATCGGGGGCGATCATTCTAAAACCATGAATCTTGATGTTCTGAATAGTCAGCACAGTGACGAAATCGCTGCGTTTCTGGCCGTTGCCTCCCAAGGCTCGTTTGTCGCTGCAGGTCGGCTCCTGCAGCGACACCCAACCGTCGTATCGAAACGACTGGCCGCCATGGAAAAGCGCCTCGGTGTGCGTCTCGTCGAGCGTTCAACCCGTCAGGTTCGAATTACGCCAGTAGGTGCCAAGCTTGAGCAGCATCTGCGCTCGGCCATCAACCTGATGAATGAAGCGCAACAGCAGGCGACGCAAGGTGCCAGCGAAGTTCGAGGAACGTTGCGGCTTGCACTGCCGGCAGCCATGGGACGGCGCTGGCTTGGTCCGATGTTGCCGGAGTTTCTCAAGGAACATCCGCACGTTTCGATCCTCGCAGACTATAGCGAACGCCTGGTGGACATCATCGACGAAGGATTCGACGCTGCGATCCGAATCGGAGAACTGGAAGACAACCGACTGATCGCCAAACGGTTAAGTGACCACCGCCGGATCCTCGGCGCTTCGCCCGCTTACATAGAAAAGCATGGCATGCCCGACCATCCACACGACCTGATCAAGCACAATTGCCTTCGCTTTAGTGGCCTTGCGTCTTTTCCGCAATGGAGGCTTTTTCGCGGCAGCGAGTTGCAAACAGTCGCGCCAAAAGGAAACCTCACGGCCAACGACAGCGAATCGTTACTTGCCGCCGCTTGCGCTGATTCAGGGATACTCGGCGCAGGCGAATGGCTGATGCGCCATGACATTGCTGCAGGAAAATTGCTTCACGTTCTTCCGGACTGGCAACTCGACACCGCTGGTGGGGTTTACCTGGTCAGGCCGTCAGCCAAGTTTCCCAGCGCCGTGGTAATAGCTTTCAAACAGTGGATCGAGTCAAAGTTTACCCCTGCGCCTCCATGGGCTATTTGCCGGCCTGATTGAAATCCACTTCAAAAATTGCTGGCCTCTTGGTTAAACGCTCTCCAACTCTAAATAATCTGAACCCCGCCCGAACGCCCACGCCTAACGATCAGCTTGTGATCAATCGCACAGGCTCGGTGCCAATACCGGCACATTCCGAGAGGTGGTCAACGTGGCTAAAGACGAGAAGAAAAGCAAAAAAGACGATGCTTCGAAAGCCAGCAAGGACTTGAAAGACAAAAAGTCCTCGCCGGAAAAGAAATCAGCGGCAGCTTCGGCGCTTTCCAAGTCCTCCGACAAGAAAGACAAGAAGAAAGACGCCGAACCGAAAAAGTCTGCAAAAAAAGCCGATAGCAAGCCGGAAAAGGCCAAGGATGCAAAGAAGGCTGACAAGCCGGCGAAAAAGAAGAAGTAATACCTGCGACTCGCCAGGGCTTTACGCCCTGGCGTCCCTCAAATCGATCTTCAAGCCGTTTCTTCAACCCTGCGCGCATCCCCCAACGAATCACGCTGCATCGACTGCAGGTTTTTCTCGATGGTTTCGCACAGGGCTTCCATCTGGATCTGGTGTTCGCTATGACGAAACGGGCTTTGCAGGTCAGTGCCGATGCGCTCGATGGCCAGCAGCATGAAGCCCACCACCGTCGAGGCCAGCGGCGTGAACCAGCCCAGTGATTCGACCAGCCCCACTGGCACGATCAGGCAGAACAGCGAGATAAACAGGCGTGGGAAGTACACGTAAGGGTAGGGCAGCGGGGTATTGGCAATGCGTTCCATCCCACCCTGGCTGTTGGACAGCTCGACCATCGTCGATTCCAGCCGTGCCAGCCGAATGCTGTCCAGGCGCCCGGCCTTGTATTCCCGGGCCAGCAACGCCGCGGAACCGGTGAGGATGTCGTTGGCAAAGTTGTTGGTGGTGCCGCTGCGGGCGAACTCATCCGCCGGGATGAACGCGCGGACCCCCTCCGGGCAAGGCTGACCCTGCAGATGCGCGGCGAGGCAATTGACGTAGGCCACATGGCGGCGCAACAGCGTCGCTTTCACCGGGTTCACTTCGTTGTCAGGATCATCCAGCAGCGTCAGCACCTGCCGGGCGAAGCTGCGCGAGCTGTTGATCATCATGCCCCACAGGGTGCGCGCTTCCCACCAACGGTTGTAGGCGCTGCTGTTACGGAAACTGATCAACACCACCAGCGCTGAACCGAGCAGCGTCAGCGGCATCAGCGGCAGGTTGATCTTGGCGTTGAGGAACAACATGAAGTCGACGGTGACGGCGATGTCCCACAGCAACAGCCAGAACAGCGACCAGCCCACGTAGCCCATGGTCTTGATGATCAGACGGTATTTTTTGACGATGGCAGCTTTCAAACGGAAACCTCGTGGCGAGCGGTAAGCGTTAACGCCTTAGCTCGGACGCAGGTTTGGGGGTAAAGGTTCGGTGTCGACTGAGCTTCTTGGTTACGACAATTTTCAGGCAATAAAAAACCCGGTCATTACGCCGGGTTTTTTATTGCCTGCCGTTCTGCCAGAAGACTCAGAGTGAGGCTTTCACCTGCAAACCAAACACCAATGCATTGTCGATGTCCTGCCCGGAAAAGGCCCCCGGTTCGATGATGTATTGCAGGTTCGGGCGCAGTGTCAGCCACGGCGTGGCCTGGTAGCCGTAGCCGAGTTCGATCAACTGCTCGCCACTGTCCAGGTTCGGGAACTGCGCGCCGTTGGCCATGGCGGCGTCCTGTTGCACGTCGCGGCTGCGCGGGTTAGGCACGGCGCGGCCGTAGCCCAGGGCGACGGTGTCACGCGGGCGACCTTCGAACGGCTTGTATAGCACCAGACCGGTGCCGTACCACTTGCTGAATGGCGAAGCCGCTTCACTGGCCGCCGAGTATTGGCCGAACGCATGCAGGCTGCGGCCCTCGGGCGTTGGCGAACTCCATACGGCTTGATCGATCAGCAAGTAGTGACCGCCACGGCCGGAGACTTCTTTGTCGCTGCCGATGCGTTTCACGTCGGAGCTGTCGTAGTAGTAACCCAGCTTGTATTCGCCGGGCAATTGACCTGCGTGCTTGTACACCAGCTCGATCGGTACCACGGTGCCGGTGGTGTGTTTCGGGCCGAGATGCCAGGCGCGGCTGGAGTTGCCGTTGCTCTCCGGGTCGACATTGAACGCCGCCACGCGCAGTTGCCAGGACGGCGACAAGTCGTATTTCACCCGTACGCCCAGGTGCGCGTTCGGGTAGTTGGTCCAGCCGCTGCCGCCGGACATGTTCAGCGGATGGCCGCAGAAACCGGCGTTCATGAAGTTGCACAGAATGCCGCTGTCGAGGCCGCCGAGGTCGTTGCCCATGGCCATGTAGCCGAGTTTTACGTTGAGCGACGGGGTGAACAGGCTGCGCTCGTAGCTGAGTTCGGTCAGGCGGGTGTAGAGGCCGCCGTAGTTTTCCTGGATCGGCAGACGGTTGCCAACCAGGTCTTCCGAGGCGCTGTTGCCGCGACGGTCGTTGATGGTCAGCTGAACCTTGCCGGCGTTCTCTACGCCATACAACTTGCTCAGGTCGAACTGCGCGCCGAGCTTGATGTTCTGCGAGTAACGGCCGGAGCGGTGCAGACCGCCATCGGCGTTGTAAGCCATTTCGCCGGTGTAATCGCCGGTGAACTTGATCCCGTCTTGTTCCATCTGCTGGCGCAGACCGCCCCAGTCACCGGTCAGGGTGTTACGGGTCAACAGGTTCGAATCAGTATCGGCGAAGGCGGGCAGGGTGGTGCAGGTCAGGCCCAACAGCACGCCATTGACCCAGCCGTTACGAGTAAAACCAAACATGGAGATCTTCCTGCTCAAAGCGGTAGCGATATCGGAAAGCGGCGCGGCACCCTCAGGTGCCGCGCGCAAAAAAGAAAGCGCCCGTGTTCAGCACGGACGCTGCGATTTACGGCAAGGCGTAAGCCATCACGTAGTCGCCGCGATCGGTCGACTGACGTGCACCACCAGCGGTGATGACGATGTACTGCTTGCCGGTCTTCGGCGAAACGAAAGTCATCGGGCCGCCCTGACTGCCGACTGGCAGACGCGCTTTCCAGATTTCTTCGCCATTGGCGCTGTTGAAGGCGCGCAGGTAGAAGTCCTGGGTACCGGCGATGAAGATCAGGCCACCCTGGGTCGACAGGGTGCCGCCGAGGGTCGGCAGACCGATCTTGATCGGCAGGTGCATGCGGATGCCCAGTGGACCGGTGTCTTCAACGGTGCCGACCGGAACCTGCCACGCGACTTTCTGGGTCTTCATGTCGATCGCGGTCAGGGTGCCGAACGGCGGAGCCTGGCAAGGAATGCCGGCCACCGACAGGAAGCGGTTTTTGTTCACCGCATACGGCGTGCCTTTGAGCGGTACCGCGCCCATGCCGGTGTTCAACGCTTCGCCACCGGACGACGCTTGAGCCTTGTTCTGCGACGGGATCATCTGAATCCACAGACCCAGGCGCATGTCGTTGACGAAGATGAAACCGTGTACCGGGTCAGTGGAGATGCTGCCCCAGTTCATGCCGCCCAGCGAACCCGGGAAGCTCAGCGATTTGTCGGTACCCGGCGCGGTGTACAGGCCGTCGTAACGCATCGATTTGAAATCGATCCGGCACAGCAACTGATCGTACGGGGTGGCGCCCCACATGTCCGACTCAGTCAGGTGCTGAGCACCGATCTGCGGCATGCCCACGGATTTTGGCTGGGTTGGCGAGTACGGTTCGTTCGGGATGTTCGCGGCTTTGACCGGGACTTCTTTAACCTCGGTCAACGGTTTGCCGCTGGCGCGGTCGAGCACGTAGATCTGCCCGGCCTTGGTGCCGATGACCAGCGCCGGAACGGTTTTGCCGTCCTTGGTGAAGTCGATCAGGCTCGGCTGCATCGGCAGGTCGAAGTCCCACAGATCGTTGTGCACGGTCTGGAATACCCAGCGTTCATCACCGGTGGTGGCGTCCAGCGCGAGGATCGAGGCGCCGTAGGTGTGATCGAGTTTGCTGCGCTCGACACCATAGATGTCGGTGGACGAGCTGCCCATCGGCAGAAACACGGTGTTGGTGGCAGGATCGTAGGACATCGGCGCCCAGCTGTTCGGCGTGCTGCGCACGTACGTGCTGCCGTCGGCCGGTGCCTGTTTGTCCTGCGGATTGCCCGGGTCGAAGGCCCAGCGCATGGCGCCGGTGATCACGTCAAAACCACGGATCACGCCACCCGGCATGTCGGTCTGTACGTTATCGGCTACACGACCACCGACCACCACAGTGGTGCCGGCCATCAGCGGCGCGGAGGAGAGCTGGTAGTAGCTGTCCGGCACGTCACCGAGACCGGCCTTCAGATCAACCTGGCCGTTGTTGCCGAAACCCTGGCAGAACTCGCCGGTGTCGGCATCGACCGCGATCAGCCGGGCGTCGATGGTGTTGGTCAGCAGACGGCGCTGGCAATTGGCGGCTGTGGCCGGTTTGGCTTCGATGATGCTCGAATTGCTTGGCTGAGCGATGCTCTTGGTCGCATCGAAATAGGCCATGCCACGGCAACGCTGCCAGACTTTCGATTTGGCGTTGATCGCGTTCTTCCACAGCTCTTTGCCGGTGTCGGCATCCAGCGCGATCAGGTTGTTGTGCGGGGTGCAGATGAACACTTTGTTGCCGATCTGCAGCGGAGTGAGCTGGTCTTCGGCACCGTTGCCATCGCTCTCGGCAACGTCACCGGTGTGGTAGGTCCACGCCACTTTGAGCTTGTCGACGTTGCTGCGGTTGATCTGGTCCAGCGCAGCAAAGCGGCTGCCGCCCTCGGTATTACCGTAGTGCGCCCAGTCTTTTTGCGCTTTGTCCGGCTCAACCGGGGTCAGGCCTGGGCCAGTGCCGGTGGCAGCGACGGTCGGATGCGCAACAAACATGTTGCCGGCAGCCACCGCCAGTCCCACGGCCAGGACAGCGGCAACGGCGTAAGCGCCACGACCCGGAACATCACCGTTGGCACGCTTGAGCAGCGGATAGACCAGCGTCACCGCCAGACCCACGGCGCTGAACATGAACAGACGCGAGAACACCGGCCAGAACACCAGCCCGGCATCGCTCACCGCCCAGATCGCTGTCCCCACCAGAAACGCTGCAAACAGCCAGGCGCCTGCCGTCTTGAAGCGAGCGATCAGCAGGCCGGAAACGGCCATCACCAGACCGCCGACCAGGAAGTACCACGACCCTCCCAGGCTGACCAGCTTCACTCCGCCAGCCGCAAGTGCCAGGCCGAGCAGGGCGATGATCACCCCCAGCCCGACCAGAATGAATTTTGATATGCCCGAGAGGCGTTGACTCTGCTTCACGTTGAATGTCCCGTTGAAATGAGGCGTGCATTATATAGATAGGTAACTACCTAGTTAAATCACTAATTCAGTAATGAACTGTTGTTCATTGCGAAATCCCCGTCCTGAGCGGGGACCTGCGCTTTCAAGGGGCTGGAAGATATTTTGTATGCCTGTAAATAAGCCTTTCTGTCAGAAAAAATGCGAGTTATGACAGCTGTCGCCATCAGCCGCGGTTATTGCGCAGAATCGAGAAATTCAACGCTGCCGCCACACACAGCCAGGCCAGATACGGAAACAGGATCAACCCGGTGATCAAATCCAGACGCAACGCCAGGAACACCATCGCCGCGACCACCAGCCACAGCACCACAAGGATCACCATGGCAGCGGCGACCTGATGCGCGCCAAAGAACACCGGCGTCCACAACGTGTTCAAGGCAATTTGCGCGGCCCACAACGCCAGAACTGTCTGACTGCCAGGAGTCAGGCTCAAGCGATAACCGGCCCAGGCCAGCAACAGATAGATAATGGTCCAGGCCACCGGAAACGCCCAATTGGGTGGGGTAAAACCGGGTTTGTTCAGCGCTTCGTACCATGACCCGGGTTTGAAAATCACCCCGGTAGTCGCTGCAGCGCCGCACGCGATCAGAAAAATCAGAAACGTCACCATTTATCACTCCTTGGCCGCAGCCACTTTCTCTGGGATTACAGCGCCGCAACGGTCGCTCATTCGGATTTCATCGCCATCAGGTCGCTGACCCGCGCCACCAGCGTGTCGACGGCAAACGGCTTGGTCAGCACCTGCATGTCCGGGCCAAGCTGACCGGCGCCAATCACCGCGTTTTCCGCGTACCCGGTAATGAACAGGGTCTTCAGGTTCTGGCGGATTTCCCGGCCGGCATCGGCCAGTTGCCGACCGTTCATGCCACCCGGCAAGCCGACGTCGGTGATCAGCAAGTCGATGTGTATGTCCGAGCGCAACATCTTCAGCCCGACCACACTGTCGGCGGCCTCTATCAAGGTGTAGCCGAGATCGCCCAGCACGTCTGTCAGCAGCGCACGCACCGTAGGCTCGTCGTCCACCACCAGAATCGTCTCGCCAGCCTTGGGCAAGGCGGCCGGCGCGTTGTCCTTGTGATCCTGATTCGGCACGGGCTCGCCGTGGTAGCGAGGCAGGTAAATGCACATTTCCGTGCCTTGGCCGACTTGGGAATGCACGCGCACCTGGCCGCCGGACTGTTTGGCGAAACCATAGATCATCGACAACCCCAACCCGGTGCCCTGGCCCAGCGGTTTGGTGGTGAAGAACGGATCGAAGGCCTTGGCGATGACATCGGCGGTCATCCCGGTGCCGGTATCGGTCACGCACAGACACAGGTATTCGCCCTCGGGCATGTCCAGGGTGCGCGCCGTCTCGCAGTCCAGCGTGCGGTTGGCTGTCTCGATGGTGATGCGCCCGCCATCCGGCATCGCATCGCGCGCGTTGATGCACAGGTTGAGCAGGGCGTTCTCCAACTGGCTGGCATCCACCAGCGTTGGCCACAGCCCCGGCGCGGCGCGGGTTTCCAGAACGATGCTGGGGCCGACCGTACGCTGGATCAGTTCGGTCATGCCGATCATCAGCGTGTTGACATCGGTGGGGCGCGGATCGAGAGTCTGGCGTCTGGAAAACGCCAGCAGGCGGTGGGTCAGGGCGGCGGCGCGCTTGACCGCGCCCTGGGCGGTCACCATGTATTTGTCGACCTCATTCAGCCGGCCCTGGCTGATCCGCGCGCCCATCAACTCCAGCGCGCCGGAAATGCCGGCCAGCAAATTGTTGAAGTCATGCGCCAGGCCCCCGGTCAGTTGGCCGACGGCCTCCATTTTCTGCGACTGGCGCAGTTTCTCTTCGGCCTGCATCAACTCTGCGGTGCGCGATGTCACGCGCTGCTCCAGCGTATCGTTGAGCGCGCGCAACGCGGCGATGGCGCGGTCGCGCTCCGCTTCGACATTGCGCCGTTCCTCGACATCGATCAGCACGCCGGGAAAGCGCAGCGGCGTTCCATCATCGGCACACTCAACACGCCCGTTGGCTTCGATCCACTGGTATTTGCCATCAGCGCGGCGCACACGGTACTGGTGGGAGTAGGCACCACCACGGCCGAGGGCTTCGTTGATCGCGGTGGTCAGTCCATCCTGGTCTTCGGGATGCACGGTCACCATGACTTGTTCGAGGCTGAGCCCTTCGCGGCCCAGCGCCGGGTCGAGATCAAACACCCGGGCGAACGCTTCGTCCACGGCAAAACGGTCGGTGAGCAGGTCCCAGTGCCAGGTGCCGATAATGGCCCCGGCGGCGAGCGCCAGTTGCACACGCTCGACGTTCTCCCGCGCCAGCGCTTCACTGGCACGCAAACGCTCCTCGGCGTCGCGCCGCTGGGTGACGTCGTTGAACAGGATCGCAATCTGCCGGTCGGCCGGATCGCCGACCCGCACCGCGCGCACGTCGAACCAGCGTTCGAAGGTGTTGGCGTAGCTCTCGAAGTTCGCCGGTTCGCCGCTCTTGGCCACGTGGCCGTAGGTTTCAAACCAGAAGCTTTCCAGATTGGGCGCGAACTCGGTCACCCACTTGCCGCGCAGGTTGACCCCGCACTGGTGTTCGAACGCCGGGTTGGCTTCGACGAAGTAGTAATCGACGGGTTTATCCTCGGCGTCGAATTTGACCTTGACGATGGCGAACGCCGATTCGATGGTTTCCAGAATGGTGATGAAGCGTGCCTCGCTGCGGGCGAGCGCATCCCGACTGGCTTGCAGTTGCGCCGCCATGTCGCGATCAAGGTCAACGACCTGTGTGTCGACCTGAGGGCACTGAAGCGCCGCGCGCAATCGCCTTACCTCTGACTCAAGCGCTTCGCGACTAAGGTGTTCAAGGGTATCCATGTGACCTGCTTTATTGAATGTTCAGGGGCTGGCTTCATAGCGCGCGTAGGCACAACACGAGCAGTTGAACGTTGCACTCGCAGGGGACTCGAGCGCCGATCATCCGTTGACCGGGCACCCTGCGCTTAAGTTTCACCACCCGCGCAAGCGGGCGTTCATTTCAGATCGATTCGCCGTTATCCAGGCGCGCCAACAGGTTCTGCCCGCGTTGCCACAGCGCCTCCTGCTTGGCTGGCGGCATGCGGTCGAGGTTCTTGTACATCATCGCCATGCGCTGATTGCCGCGCAGGTGTTCGCCGTGGCGCATCAGAAAATGCCAGTACAACGCATTGAACGGGCAGGCATTGTCCGCGGTACTTTCGCTGACCTTGTAGGCGCAGCTTCGGCAGTAGTCGGACATGCGATTGATGTATTGGCCACTGGCGCAATAGGGTTTGGAACCGAGGTAACCGCCATCGGCATGCATGACCATGCCCAAGGTGTTGGGTAGCTCGACCCAGTCGAAAGCGTCCATATAGATCGCCAGATACCACTCACAGATCTGGCTCGGCGCGATGCCGGCGAGCAGGGCAAAATTACCGGTGACCATCAGCCGCTGGATGTGATGCGCGTAGGCGTGCTGCAGACTCTGGCCAATGGCGTGGCGCATGCAGTTCATCTGCGTAGCGCCGGTCCAGTAGAACTCGGGCAGTGGCCGGTCGTTGCCGAATGCGTTGCCCAGTGCGTAGTCCGGCATTTTCAGCCAGTACACGCCGCGCACATATTCCCGCCAGCCGATCAGTTGCCGAATGAAGCCTTCAGCGGCATTCAGGGCAATCCTGCCGGCCCAATAGGCGGACTCGACATCACTGCACAACTGCCGCAAATCCAGCAGGCCAATATTGAGCGCGGCACTGATGCGCGCATGAAACAGGAACGGTTCGTCACTGGCCATGGCGTCCTGATAGTCGCCGAAACCTGCCAGGCCATAGTCCAGAAAATACTCCCACAGCGCCTGCGCGTCGGCGTGGGTGACCGGGTAGTTGAAGTCGTCGAGTGCGCCATAGTGCTGACTGAAGCGTGCCCTCACCAGGGCGAGCACATCGCGGGTGATCGCGTCATTACCGAAACGGATCGGGTAGGGGGCTTTCACGCCTTTGGGCAGGGCCTTGCGGTTCTCTGCATCGAAATTCCACGCACCACCCACCGGCGTGCCGTCGCCATTGAGCAGCAAGCGACTCTTGCGGCGCATCTCGCGATAGAAGAATTCCATGCGCAACTGCTTTTTGCCGGCGGCCCAGGCGGCGAACTCATCGCGACTGCAAAGAAAACGCGTATCGGCGTGCCAATGAATGGGCAAGCCACAGTCCCTGATCGATTGCTCCAGACGCCAGTCGCCGCATTCGGTGACGTGCACTTCCTCGGCCTGCAACCGCTGTTGCCAGCGGCGTAATTCCCCCGGTACCGAGCCGCTGTTGTGCGGATCATCCAGGGTCACATATTCGACACGAACGCCCTGATCTCGCAGGGCCTGGGCGAAATGGCGCATGGCGCTGAAGATCAGGGCAATCTTCTGTGGATGGTGCGGCACATGGCTGGCTTCTTCCATGACCTCGACCAGCAGCACGCTGTCGCGCTCGCTATCGAGCGTCTGCAATGAAGCCAGATCGAAGGACAACTGATCGCCCAGCACCAGGCACAAACGGCGAGTAATGTTCATTCAGTGTGACCGGCGTCAACGCGACGGAAGAACAAGGTCACCTGTCCGACTTCAACACCGAGCTTGGTCATGCTGGTGCGGTTGATTAGCGTGTCCTCGTCCATCTGGTACATCCAGTCGTCCATGCTCATTTCATAGGTCGAGCCATCAACCGGCAGATTCAGGCGATAACGCCAGTGCAGCGCATTGCCGGCGACCTGACCTGTGGCGACCCCCACCACATCACCCGCACGCCCGCTCCAGCGCCCCTGGCCCTCGGGCGTCAGGGTCCAGACGCGGCGTTGGCGCGTGCCGTCGCTGTACAGGAAGCGCTCATCGAGAATCAGGTTGTCGCCTTCGCGGTGGCTGACGATGTTGACCTCGAAGCGCTTGACCACTTCCCCGGAGCGCTTTTGAAACATCCCCCAGGCTTTCACGGGTTTGCTGAAAAAGCGCTGCAGGTCCAGCGCCGGTTGCTGATCGGCATAGTGGCTGACATCCACGCTGCCACAGCTCGCAACGCCGAGTGTCAGCGCCAGTAACAGCAGAAATCGGGTCATGGCCTTACTTCCTGAATGCACGCGTGTTGAAGTGAATTAACTGCTTGTACGGCTTAAAGTGTCTGTACAGGTTTATGGCGCTTGTATGAGAGCAAAACCCTGAAGTCTGTGCAGCAAGTCATTGAGGCTGAATACAGCCTGAATGCTGCCGACAGCAAGCCATGCGGTTTTCGCCCCGACCTGAGCATTGTCAGTAAGTTGTACGCGTGATGATCCGTTGTATAGGTTTTACTCAAGATAGGCTGAAAAAATCCACCTGACAATGAGTCGGCAATCTTTTTCGTGCAGATGCGAAAAACTCGCAGCGCAGCGCGCGAGGTTGCGGGTGTAGCGGGGGAGAAGAGGAAGCGCTCCCGAGGGAGTGGGAGCGCGGTGCGAATTCGCGAAATTATTGCTCAGTTCTCACACTGCCTCGAACACTACGGTTACGGCGCCAGTCGTGCCCAAGCGCATCCAACCTCTGGAAGTGATCGGGAGACCCATCAATTTTGCGGGAGGATTCGGATGATCTCGCCCCTTGTACGAAGCGATCTATAAGTTTTTGATACGTATTGTTCTGAATATGGTTCGAAATAAAATCGTCTAAAAAACTAGTATTTCTAACAGGCTCTAAATGGCTGGATCGGTTCCAAAATGGATAAGCCATCCAACACACGGTTAACTCACGGAAGGAATCAAAGCCATGCATAATTCGGACATGCTGCCAGACCTGCTTTCTAAAATTTATAAAAATCAGTGCGCGCTAGAGGTTGCAGTCTCAGTACTCGCTGATTTTGCTGAAAAAACCGGCAATACAGATGTTGCTGACAACGTTCGTGGATCGCTATCCATCATTGACACAAATGAGGAGCTCATAAAAATGACTTTGGCGGTGCTGATGTCACCGGAGTGACATTACTCAGCAGACGTTGTCACTGCGCCCCGATGCCGTTCCGCGAGGCTTGGCAGTCGGGGCCTTTTTATCCGCCCCCCCAAATCTAAAGCATCCAGTTCTCCTGAAGAACGCCGAAACACAGGCATTGGCCGGGGCAGATGTTGCAGGTCTGCGCAGGTGAGCTGGCGGCGTCGATAACCAAAAAAACTCCCTTTATTCGCTGTAGGTCGGGTAATCCACATAGCCTTCGGCATTGCCGCCGTAGACCGTCGCAGGATTCAGTGGATTGAGCGGCCAGTCATTGGCGATGCGCGCCGGCAGGTCCGGGTTGGCCATGAACGGACGGCCGAAAGCCACCAGATCCGCCAGTCCCGATTCAAGCAATTGCGCGCCGGACTCAGGGTTGTAACGCCCGGCGTAGATGATCGCGCCACTGAAGGTATCGCGCACTGCACGGCGAAAGGTTTGCGGCATCGCGGGCGCGTCGTCCCAGTCAGCTTCGGCGATTGACAGGTAGGCGACGCCCACATCCTCAAGCACTTTGATCGCTTCGATGTAAGTGGTGTGCGGGTCCTCTTCGACCATGCCCAGATAGGTGCGCGCTTCATCGGTGGTGGTGAACAGCGGCGCGAAACGCACACCGACTTTCTCTTTGCCGATGCACTCGGCGACACCCGACACCACTTCGCGCAGAAAACGCAGGCGATTGTGCAGCGAGCCACCGTACTGATCGGTGCGCACATTGCTGTGGGCAGAAATGAACTGGTTTACCAGATAGCCGTTGGCGCAGTGCAGTTCGATCCCGTCGAAGCCGGCGTCCAGCGCATTGCGCGCCGCCTGTATATAGAGCTGAACCAGTTCCTGGACTTCATCGGTGCTCAGTGCTCGCGGCGCGGATGGCGTAACCAGCTCGCCGGCGCCCGGCGCAGTTTCGATGAACACGCTGACTCGCTCGGTGGCGATGGCGGACGCTGAAACCGGGGCCGCCCCATCGGGTTGCAGCGCGGTGTGGGACACACGGCCGACGTGCCAAAGCTGCGCGAAAATCACGCCGTCCTGTGCATGCACCGCTTCGGTGACTGTGCGCCATCCGGCAATTTGTTCAGGGGTGTGAATGCCGGGAGTCCAGGCGTAGCCCTGACCGCGAGGCTCGATCTGCGTGCCTTCGGTGACCAGCAGACCGGCGCCGGCGCGTTGCTGGTAATACTCGGCCATCAATGCGTTGGCGACATTGCCCGGTTGTGTGCTGCGCTGGCGGGTGAGGGGCGGCAGGACGATGCGGTTCTTCAGGGTGTGCAGGCCCAGTTTGACGGGGGTGAAGTAAGGGCTGTTTTTCATGTGATTCCTGTTTTGGTCTTATTAGACCAGTCGACTAGTGGAGCGGTAAAAAAAACACCGTGCGGGATGCGCACGGTGTCTGGACGCTGGAGGGCTCAGGCCAATAGCTTCAGCAGTTTTTCGGCGACGGCTGCCGAGCTGGCCGGGTTTTGACCCGTCACCAGTTGGCCATCGGTCACCACGTGAACCTGCCAGTCAGCGACCTTGGAGTAGCGGCCGCCGAGACGCTGGAATTCGTCTTCGATCAGGAACGGCACGACATCGGTCAGGCCTACAGCGGCTTCTTCAGCGTTGGTGAAACCGGTGACGTCCCGGCCTTGAATCAACGGTTTGCCATCGGCAGCCACCACGTGACGCAGAACGCCCGGCGCATGGCAGACGAAACCGTGAGGTTTGTGGCTGCGGTCGAAGGCTTCGATCAAGGCGATCGAGTGCTTGTCTTCGGCCAAATCCCACAGCGGGCCGTGGCCACCCGGGTAGAACACGGCATCGAAATCCTCAGCGCTGACGTCCGCCAGGCGCCCGGTATTGGCCAGCGCCTGCTGAGCAGCAGGGTCTTGGCGGAAGCGGTCGGTTTCAGCGGTTTGCGCATCGGGCTCATCGCTTTTCGGATCGAGCGGTGGCTGGCCGCCGGCCGGCGATACCAGAGTGATCTGCGCGCCGGCATCCTTGAAGGCGTAATAGGGGGCCGCGAACTCTTCGAGCCAGAAGCCGGTTTTCTTGCCGGTGTTGCCAAGCTGATCGTGGGAAGTCAGAACCATCAAGATTTTCATAGAGCGCCCTGTATTGGTCTGGTGTCCTCGACGGGTTCGTCTGCGACACCTCGGAAGGAGTGACGGGGCACAGAATAGATTTATATTAGACCGGTCGTCTAGTAAATTTTTGCGCCCGTGTTTCCGCGCCATCACTGTGGCAAACTCCTGCTCATCAGAAATATACGACTGGTCTAATGTTTGGTATTTTGCGCCCCATGAAACCGACCTACGACGATACCCGCCAACACCTGCTCGACACCGGCCACCGCATGATGGCCGAAAAGGGCTTCACCAGCGTTGGCCTGAGCGAGATCCTGCAGACCGCCGGTGTGCCCAAGGGCTCGTTCTATCACTACTTCAAATCCAAGGAACTCTACGGCCAGGCGCTGCTGGAGGACTACTTTGTCGGCTACCTCGCGGACATGGAGCGACGCCTGACGCTGCCTGGGCTCAGCGCCTATGAACGGCTGATGGATTACTGGCAGGGCTGGCAGAACCGCTGCACCCTGGAAGGTCATGGCGATGAGTGTCTGGTGGTGAAGTTGAGCGCGGAAGTCGCCGACCTGTCCGAGTCGATGCGCCTCACCTTGCGTGACGGCGCCGAGCGCATCGTTGCGCGGATCACGACATGCCTGGAAGAAGGGCAGTTGGATAAAAGTTTGCCAGAGGCCGATGCTCGGCAACTGGCAGAAACCCTTTACCAACTCTGGTTGGGCGCCAGTTTGTTGAACAAACTGCAGCGGACGGGGCAGTCGTTGCAGACGTCGATGGCGATGACCAAACAGCTTTTGCAAAGCTGAGGACACCCACCGGCTTGGCTACTGTTCATCCTCGGCGTCTTCTTGATTTCTTGATTCCTGGCCTCTGGCTTTGTCATTTGATGGAACTCCACCTCACAGCCACCAGTCAATTTTTCTGTCGAGACTCAGAGCTTCCCACTTGAAAGAAGGTTTATGAATCATGAAGAGTGAACAGGTAGAAGGTGTAGCGGAAAAGTTGGCTGGCAAGGCGCAGAGCGCGGTCGGGAAATTGATGGGTGATTCGAAGATGGAAGCCGAAGGTGCTGGACATCAAGCAGCTGGACAGCTGACTAAAACCTACGGCGATGCGCTGGATAACGTGTCGACCTTCGTTAAAGAAAAACCGATCGCTGCAATCGCGATAGGTGCTGCGGCATTGATCCTGATAAACCGAATTTTCCGTCGCTGAGTGAGTGGCCAGTTTTTCAGCAGACGTTGAAAAACTGGAAAATTGAATTAAAGGAAAGGGCCCCTCGGGGCCCTTTGTTTTAACCGGTCTTTCATGGACGTTATGGATTCAACGACCGATCGCTCGTCGCCATCACATCTGTCTGCCGTTACGCGCTGCGATCGCAACGGTGGTCGGCGAATCAGCCAGTGAAACGAATTTGCGTGTCGCGCCATCCAGAGCATCGATGCATCCCGCCTCGATGTCGTAGACCCAGCCGTGCAGATTCATCCGCCCCTGTTCGAGCGCCAGGGCCACCGATGGATGAGTCCGCAGATTCGCCAGTTGCGCGATCACGTTTTCACGCACAAGACCATCCAGCTTGGCGCGGGGCGTGTCGAACTCATGCGCTGCGTTGATCGCTTTCGCGGCGTCCGAGTGACGTAGCCAGTTAGCCACCGCCGGAAGATGATCCAGGCACGTGCAGCGTGAAATCGCGCCCATCGCCCCACAGTCCGAGTGGCCGCAGATCACGATGTCCTGTACGCCAAGCACGGCGACCGCATATTCGACGGTCGCCGAGACGCCTCCCGGTTCAGGGCCGTAAGACGGCACAATGTTGCCGGCGTTGCGAATCACGAACAGTTCGCCCGGTTCGCGTTGCGTAAGGAGTTCCGGCACCACACGGCTGTCCGAGCAGGTGACGAACAACGCCTTCGGATTCTGTTCTGTCGCGAGCTGCTTGAACAGCTCGACACGTTGCGGATAAACCTCGCGCTGAAAGCGCAGAAAGCCGTCAATAATGTCCTGCATGAAGTCCTCCAAACCCAAAAAGCAGATGTGGACACGAGCACTCGATATGCCTTCGCGCCGCTGTGGTCGGCATTATTGCAGACGTCGCAGGTGTTGGCTGTACTCGATGTCTGCAGCATGAAGCTCATGACAGCGGACGGCCGGGGTGAGGGCAGGGCCATGCCATTGGAAATGACAATTCAGCCATTGGAATGCCAGGAATGCGGTTAGAGTGGCCCTCCACAAACATGGTTATGTGAACAATGAATCATCCGCTGTTTGTTTCTCTGGATGGGCCCAAAGGCACCGGCAAAACCACGCTGTTGGAGGCCGTTACGACGGCACTTAGGGCCGGCAACAAGAAAGTCATCCGGCTGTGCGAGAGAAAAAGCGATCCTTTCCGGGGTGAAACCATGGCCCTGATCAACGCGCTTGCCAGAAATCCTTCCGAGGATCTGGAATGGGCTGTGTGCCAGCGCCTGGCTGATAGTCGGCGCTGGATTTCCGGAAACGTGCTGACGGAGCAGCCGCTGGACAGCATCATCCTGATCGATCGCTGGTATCCGTCCGATGCCGCGTTTCGCCGAACCATCCCGTTTGCCGAGATTCTTCAGTTGAACCTGGATCGAGACGTGCGAGTGCCGGACCTGCATGTTGGCGTCGTCACCAATCCGGATATTTCATGGACAAGGGCTGCGACACGAGCGCGAGGATTGGGCGGCACTGTGATCCAGAAGTACGCAGAGCATGTGGCGTGTACGGAGATGTTCGAGCAAGCGGTCAAGGAGCACGGTTGGGTTCTGTGCCGTAATGAGGGAACCATCGAAGACGCCACGATGCAGGTGGTTTCTGAGATTTATAGGGTGCTGGGGTGATTGTTGGAGTGGAGACAGATGTTGGTGCAGGATGGCGCGTAGCGTAATACACGGTTTAACATAATATACATTACACGTAACAAGATGTTTCAAGATCAACCCGGTTGCACGCCACATTTCAATCCAGAACCTCTGTCCGTATAACTAATTCCTGGAATTTTCCGGAAGTAATCTCTGGAATCCGGCACTTGTCCTCCAATTCTAGAATGTAGTTAGCGATGTTTCATGAAAATGCGTGAATCGAGTCTGGTGTCTCGTTTCCAGGGCTGGTTGCAGATCGAGCGACCAGCAGTCGTTAGATTTCTCAACGGACCAGCCCCGATCTTGTCGCATCCGTTGCACCTGATCGGGGTCTACATGAACAAAACTACCCAGAGCGTCTATCACGACACTGTGTGAAATCTGAGGTTTCGCCATGGTGTTGGTGCGCAGACTTCAGGGACGGCCATACCGAAATTGGCCAATGACTTGGCAACGCTGTCGAGTATGCGTAACAGCTCTGGTCAGCTCAATTCTTTTGGATTGACGCCTGCCCGAGACCTCCTTTGTCACTACTAGGAATCAGACTCGCATATCGACTCTATGAGCAAAGCTCCAAGGCTCCGGCTCCGGCTCCGGCTCCGGATATTCTGCCTTGAACACGTTTCCGCTCGCTACCCGCGCCATGATAGCCGCTGGTAGCGAGCGCTTTCTGAGTTTTTGAGCGTTCATATTCATCACTTTGTTTCGGTAAGCTGCGTTCGGATCATCTCAAAAAGCTCTTCGAGGGTCTGTCCTGACTGAACTTTATAGCAATCGACAAGCAAGGTTAGCGGGTGCACTCCCATTCTATCTGCAAGCTGCGTCACCTTTTCCAAGGTAACACCCTTCATGCCCCGCTCTAGACTGCTTATGTAGGTTCGACTGCTGACCAAGCCGAAATCCTCCTGTGTGAGTCCTTTGCGCAATCTCATATTCCGTAAAGCTTCCGCGAAAGCAGTCTTCAATTCCATTTTGCTCACCGTGCAAAAGGAATGATGAAGCCTTTTTGCGCCCTATAGCACTACAATCTATAGGACTCATTGAGAGGCGATTTATGACTAAGCAGACGACGGAAAAAAGCTCGTCTACCGAGACCGCTCGTATCTACGTGGGACTGGTGGATAAATTGGATCGCGACGCTGGTATACAGATAAAACGCTTGGAGTGCGGTACTGATTTGTTGAGATTTTTAGATATCTGTAACTGCGCAAGCTCTTCAACTTCGGTTGTAGATGTTCAGGTGGCGTTACCGCCTTGGCTGAATGCAACAGCCCATTGGGTTGTCCAACCTCTCATTGCCATGGCTTACGGTCGGTTCCAAGTGCCCGGGGAGCGCGTGAGAACGGATTACATTTTCCAGATTGCTTCAGGATTCATGTATACAGTTGATGCGCTGGTTTTCCCATTAAACATCCAAGACTGCACCATTTTGTATAAAGTAAGCGAACCGCCAGGATTTGGCCAACAACTGCGCCTAGAACCGCACCAGGCTCAGATATCTTTACTTATTACGCGGGTGTTGAACGCATAGGCGAAAGACGCGTCAAAGCGCTTGTTACTAGTGCTTGATAGGAGATATGTATTTTGGAATATGACCTTCCTCCAATGCCAAAATAACGGACATTAACTAAAATTCAAGCTAACTCAACTAAACATCCATTTAGTTGAGTTATGAGTTGACCGTGATACGCCCTATATATTTCTTCCAGCTAAGCAACGAGCGTTCATCTGTCTAGGACTCTCTCCAATGGTTTGATAACAGCTGTCGGGTCATTGACAGCTATCTGGTTTTGCGGAGTTTCTCGAAGCTTACGCTGGCGATCAGTCGACCTTCAACTCCTTCAGAACGAGCCAGGTCAGTGAAAGGACTGAAAGGGAAATAATTTCAAGTGCGTCACTGGCTATCCTGCTTACCAAAGAGCAAAAAAGGCCCATGACAAAAAAGCGCTCATGGGCCAAGGAGGAAGCTGGTTATAGGCCCCACTGCGCCAACAAATCGAGCGCGCCGGCGGACGGTTTGAAGATCGGCCCGAGGCCGGGATCTGGTTCCGGGATCCCGACGGCAATCTGCTGCAGATCAAGGTCGGCGAGAAAACCATGCCCGACCAGAAGTCCGCGCATTGCAGCAACAGCACACCCGCCGATCATCGCGGCGCAACAACCCGCGATGGCCTGCCGCAAGTGCGCCCTCGCCGCCTTTCCCATGTGCTGTTGTTCACCCCGGACGTGCTCGGTGCCCTGCACTTCTACGAGCAGGCACTGGGCCTGAAGCTCTCCGACAAGTCGCTGGACATCATCGCCTTCAGCCACGCCCCGCACGGTTGCGATCATCGTCTGGTGGCGTTTGCCAAAAGCAGCGCCAAGGGCTGGCACCACGCGGCCTGGGAAGTCGACAGCATCGATGAAGTCGGCACGGGCGCCGTGCAAATGGCGGCTGCCGGCCACACTAAAGGCTGGGGCACCGGGCGCCATTGCCTGGGTTCGAACTACTTCCACTATGTGCAGGATCCGTGGGGCTCGTTCTGCGAATATTCGGCAGACATGGACTACATCGGCGAAGGCAGCGAATGGCCCGCCGGCGATTACCCACCGGAAAACTCCCTGTACCTCTGTGGCCCCGACGTCCCGGACAATTTCATTTTCAACACTGAAGTGGACATCCCGGCCCCCGCCTGAGCCGCCCTGCCGCACATTCATTGATCTGACATTCCTGCATGGCGCGAGTCCTCCCGATCGCGTGACGGCGGCGCCATGCCCGGGCATTCATTGCGAAGTACACGAGGCACAGTCATGAATCAGCACACCACAGTCGATGTCGCCATCGCCGGTTACGGCCCGGTGGGCCAGACCCTCGCCATCCTGCTTGGCCAGATTGGTTATTCGGTCGCCGTATTCGAACACTGGCCGGCGCTTTATCCGCTGCCCCGCGCGGTTTTCCATGATCACGAAATCCGCTGGGTTTTCCTGTCGATGGGGCTGGGCGAAGAACTGGCGAAAATCTCCCAACCCTCGGCGCGTTACCAGTGGTTCAACGCTGACTGGAAAGTGCTGGTCGAGATCGACTGGTCGGCCGAATCGATCAGCGACGGACCATTCGGCTATCTGTTCAATCAGCCGTTGCTGGAAGCGGCGCTCGATCGCAAAGCCAAAAGCATCGCCAACGTGCAGATCCATCAGGGCTGGGAAGCCACCGCGCTCGAACAGGACGCCGATGGCTGCGACATGCTGCTCAACCGGGTGATTCGTCAGGACGGCAAGTTCACGCTGGGCGAAGAACAGCAAAGCGTGCGTGCGCGTTACGTGATCGGCGCCGATGGCGCCAACAGCTTCATAGTCAGTCGCTGGGCATTGAATGGCAGGATCTGGACTTCCAGGAAGACTGGCTGGTGGTCGATCTGCAACCCAAGCCCGGCGTAGAGCTGGACGTGCCGGACATCGGCCAGTGGTGCAATCCCGAGCGCCCGACCACCATGGTGCCCGGCGGCCCCGGTTTTCGGCGCTGGGAATTCATGCGCGTGCCCCACGAAACTCTCGAGGAGCTGCAAGACAACGACAAGGTCTGGTCGCTGCTGTCGCGCTAGGTCACGCCCGACACTGCCGATCTGGTACGCCAAGCGGTCTATCAATTCCGCTCGCGGATTGCCGCCGACTGGCACCGCGGCCGGGTGATGATCGTCGGCGACGCCGCTCACGTGATGCGCCGTTCATGGGTCAGGGCATGTGTTCGGGGATTCGCGATGCTTGGAACCTGTCCTGGCGCCTCGATCTGCTGCTGCGCGGTCTGGCCGACAACAGCCTGCTGGACAGTTACACGCTGGAGCGCAAACCGCAGATTCGTGCAGTGATCGAAGCGTCCATGGCAATGGGCAAGGTGGTCTGCGTGTCCGACCCGGTGAAAGCCGCCGAACGTGACGCCGCGTACTTGAGCGGCAACGTCGCGCCGCTGCCACCGTTCCCCGGTTTGACTGACGGTTTGCTGCAGGAGGAAAACCCGCTGCGCGGCCTGCTTGGGGTACACGGCTCGATTGAAATCGATGGCCACGTCAGCCGCTACGACGATGTGATTCAGCGCGGCTTCCATCTGTTGGTGCGCGGTGACGAAGACCCGTTGGCGCTGCTTGATGTACAGCAGCTGTCGTTCATACGCGACTACGGCCTGCAAGTCGTGCGCCTAGCGCCACAATCCGACAGCGCCCAAGGCATCTACCGCGACGTTTCGGGCAAGTACCTGCAGTTTATGGCCGGGGCTGGCCTTAAGGTCGTCATTGTGCGCCCGGATTACTACTGCTATGGCGGCGTGGCCGAGCTGTCGGCGCTGCCGAAACTGCTCAATTCCCTTCGCCAGCAATTGCAGCTCAACCCCGGCCAGCAATCCGTCACCAACGAGGCCCGAGCCTGCCACGTCTGATACCGAGTTTTCACGGGCATGGATGCCCACCCCTTTCAACGTTCTGACAACAAAAATAAGAGACAGACAATGCACAACATCAAGGTGAAAGCGCTTGGTGCGGTTCTGGCCGCCTTCGCGACGCTCAATTCCCACGCCGCCGAACCCGCTGAAACGGGAGAAGGCACGCTGTTTCGCAGCTTGTTCGGTGACACGCTGGAAAAGGAATTCGGGATAACGTTCTCCGGCCTGTTTGATGTCGGTGACTCGCGCAACAACCGCTCCACTCACGACGAACGCGAGGACGGCTTGAGCAACCTGCCGCTCGTGGGTTTCGCCGACGAAGGACTGGAATGGAGTGGTCTGCACCTGTTCGTCGACAAGGTGCTCAGAGGCGACATGATCCCGCGTATCACGCCCTTGCCCGGCCCGGCGCCGACCGATCCCTCCTTCGGCTTCACCTTTGAAATGAATTACGGGCGCAACGCCCAGTTCGCCCGCACTCAGGGCTCGGATGCACTGGGATGTCAACTCGCCCGGCGACGACGATCTGGCCAAGGCCCAGCGCGACAAACAGAAATTCCTCGCCATCCCCAACATCGCCGCCACCGCTTACTTGCCCTACGGTCCCGGCATCACCGCCATGGCCGGCGTATTCGGCCCGGCGCTGGGTTATGAAATCCCGCCGAACATTCGTGCCGCACGCAACCCGTTGCCAGCAAAACCTACGCATTCGTCAGCGAACCCGGGACGATCGGCGGCGTCCAGCTCGGTACGCGTTTGTATAAAGGGCCATCAGGGATTCTCGGTGCGGAACTGGGCGTGGTGCAGGGCTGGGGCAATCTGCGCGACACAACGACAGCAAGTCGCTGATGGGCGCCTTGCGTTGGCGCACCGCCGACATGCAAACTTGGATCGATTACGAGTTCATCCTCGGTGATGAACAGAACGACAGTTTCAGCGATGTACAGGCGCCGACATCGCGCCTGGTGTCGCCGGACGGCCAATATCATCAACGGCCCCGGCTTTGACAGCGCGCATTGGTGGGGTGCCAACGCCGTGCTCACTTATCAGCAACGACCGGATCTCTCGTACTCGCTCCGCGCCGAGCATTTCGCCGATCCAGACGGCTTCATCCTGCTGCCCGTCTCCACCGCCCGCGGCAACTTCAATGCTGCCACCGCCGGCCTGCGTTACGACTTGAACAAGTACATCTCGCTACGCCCCGAGGTGCGTTACGACGTGTTCGACGGCAATGCCGACGATCACCCGTTTGGCGACGGGCGCGATCGAACCCAACTGACGGGGCTGGTCGAGGCCCTGATCTATTTCTAGGCCACAGGCGGCTGCGGTCGCCTCCGTCCCTCAATCAAGCCGGTCCATTGACAGCAGTATTCATACGCCGTTTTTCGTTATACCGGATTTGGAGGCTGTGATTACAGGACCATCCAACTGGCCGGTACAACACGTCGGCAAGAGTTGCCGATGATTTCTGCATTCAAGCGATGGATCGAAACGAAGAATTTATTCAGATCAGTCTCGCCAAATATTAAGCATCAGATTATTGCGTGTACCCCTTGGTCATACCGTATCAGTATGACATCTATCATTTAAGGAGCTAATCAACCTAACGGAAGGCGTGACACCTCAGAGGAAGCGCTGTCCAAATTATTAAATAGGAGTTGCTCGAAATGAGATCAGTGTCCGCCTTTTCCGCCGCAACGATTTTATTAACCAGCCTATTAGTTGTGGGAGGCTGCGCTAAAAACCTAGGTGGCGACTCTTACACCAGGGAGGATGCACGGACAGAACAAACTGTCCGGATGGGCACAATCTACTCTTTAAGGCCGGTCAAAATTGAGGGAACAAAAACACCCATAGGAGCGGGTGCGGGAGCCATTGTTGGTGGCGTTGGAGGTAGCGCAATTGGTGGCGGGCGCGGCAGCATTGTCACAGCTGTCATAGGCGCGGTGGCCGGCGGACTGATAGGCTCTGCCACAGAGGAAGGCTTGATGCGCACTCAAGGTGTGGAAATCACCGTCCGAGAGGATGATGGCAGCATGCGCGCGTACGTTCAACAGGTACAAGAAAATGAAGTTTTCCGAACAGGAGAGCGAGTCAAAGTATTGACTGTAAATGGAACCAGTCGAGTAACTCACTGACGTCCAACCCTCGCTTCCAGCCTATTCTAAGACTAGGCTTGTACCAATTTGCTGATTGGGAGCAGAACGCATAAAACGATGGCGGATGACTATGCCGATCATGAAAGATGATGTGTTGGTGAAAGCGAAAAATCATTTAATTTTTTTCTCTGAAGCCAGAAATGAAACAGCTTTGCTTAAGCTGTACAACGGTGCGTTTGGTCATGGCCAATCTCTTTGGAAAATTGGATTGATAACCGAAGAGGAACTTCTATACCTCAAAGGAGAAGCTGAAAGCGCACCAGTGGAAAGGTTTCATCGCAATTCCTCTTCATATGAAATCTCTAATTAGAAGTGGAGCTTGTGCCTTGGTTTACGAAAATAATCCACCTTTCGAAGCATTCATGTTGCTCCCTGACAGCCTCTATCCATTGTGGCCCCGAAGTCGTACCGGCCGACACTAGCAACATCATTCGACAGGTAGCTGCATCTAATTGTAAAAGCAGCTCATGAGAGCGAATTCTGAAATCGTCAATATCGTTCATCTTTTTGACCCGCAAACTATTACAGCCCGCATGAACTGATATTTTTTTAGACTGGGATTGAATCCGAATGGTCGAACGAAGCGACGAACGGCCTCTGCATGCATTGTTATAGCTGTTATTTCAGAGTGAATGAAATGAAAATATATTCAAGATTATTTTGACTCAGCAATGACTTTCCCAGCCTCACGAATCAGTTGTCGCCACTCTGTAGCTGAAATGACTCCGATATGCTCTAGCCTGTCAGCCATTTTTAACAGCTTCTCATAATGCTCCTCCGGAGTGAGATCGATTTGCGGGCACATGTACAGCTGGCGCCACGCTATAAGCATTTCCCTCTTATGATCAGCATGCATGACAGCATCCCCCGTTATCTCTTATTGGAATTTACATTTAAATCCAAACGCCCGTTCTGGGCAACCTATGAATTCAGCAGACGCCAGCATCTCTCCCCACTGAATTTACAATGACGAGATGCGAAGGTTGGAACGACATCGTGTGTGCGACGTTCGTTTTTTTTGCATACCAATGGTCGGTTTGCAGTGAGTTCCTAACCATTTCTGGAGCATTCTGCACCTGAATCCCCCCTCATGAGCGATCCTTCGAACTATACGACGCATTTCCCTATCAGAGTCATAGATAGCGCGATTAAACGAAAAGGACGAAGACTCGGTACAGTGTGACAACTGAGCCAAATCGAGGAAATTATGGAAAAAGGCGCCCCATTACCGACAGATGAAGCCATTCGCTTGGCGAAGGTTGCTGATCTATGTCCCTTTGAAAGCAACTCAGACGAGGTCTTCGATAAGATAGTGTCGATGACTGCGGAGTTCTTCGATGCACCGATATCCTTGATAACTATTGTTGAACGTCATCGCCAGTGGTTTCGGGCACGTGTTGGTATTGATGTCGATGAGACGCCGCGAGAAACCTCATTTTGTGCTTACTCCATTCTCACAAAACAGCCACTGGAGGTGCTCGACGCTCGTCTCGATGATCGCTTTAAGGACAATCCTCTTGTGACTGGCCCTCCATTCATTAGATATTATGCTGGTGCTCCTTTAGTGACTGACGATGGACTGAGTCTGGGAAGCTTGTGCATCATAGATACAAAGCCTAGGCCTGGGATGAACAGTCGTGAAAAGTCCATGCTTGTTTATTTCGCAGAACTTGTAATGATGCGGATCACGGGTGTCCGTGTACGCAACTTCGTTGATCAGCCGACAGGGCTATTCAATAGACTTCGACTAGAAGAAGACATTCGAGAAGTGCTGCACAATGGCGAAACAGCACAACTCGTAGCAATTGATGTATTAACGCCAAAATTCCTTAACGACATGGTCAAAGCATTAGGTTACAACTTTGCTCAGAATCTAGTGCTTGCCATTAAATCTCGACTTTTGAAATTCTTGCCGGAACGCTGTCACTTATACAAAGTCAGTCCCACACGCTTTGGATTCATATCACCTGGCTTACGTCCACTCGCCCAGTTGTGCGGCCCCATAGTTGAGGATTTTAAGGAGCCGATTGAATGTGACGGTATCCCTATACTCATGCAGGTGGGAGTGGGAGTATTGGCACTAGAAAACAGGAATCAACTTACACAAGACTGGCTCAGGTTGGTGGTTAGCTCCGCTGATAACGCTCGGGATCGAAAAACTGGTTGGGCAGGCTATGAAAGTAAATTCGACGAAGCACACCAGAGAGCATTCATGCTTCTGAGCTATTTATCCAATGCTTTGAAGTGCCCTGATCAACTGTGGCTCATGTATCAGCCACAGGTTAATCTAAAAACAGAACAGTGTACGTGTGTAGAAGCATTACTGCGTTGGACGCATCCCGTTCTCGGATTAGTAAATCCTGCGGAGTTCATCCCACTGGTGCAAAAAACCGCCCTTATGCAGCCACTTTCAGAGTGGGTACTTCACGAAGTCATACGTCAAGCAAAAGCGTGGCAATTGGAAGGTAAAGCTGTTCGGATAGCGATGAATATAACAGTTAGCGACCTTGAAAGTCCGGCTTTTGTCGATCGTGCGGAAAGTTTGCTGGCGGCGTTCGGTTTACAATCCAATAAAATAGAAATCGAATTCACAGAAAGCGAACTGATAACGAATGCCGCTGAAGTATCTCTACAACTGCAGCGCTTACGAGCGTTAGGAATGGAGATCTCTATAGATGACTTCGGTACAGGTTACAGCAATTGGACATATCTACGTCAGATACCAGCTACTACAGTTAAATTAGACCAATCACTGACTTCGCGGTTGAACGAGGATGAAAAAAACCAACGCCTCGTAAGAACTTTGATTGAGCTCGCCGATCGCTTGGATTATCGCATCGTGGCTGAAGGTATCGAGACAGAAGAGGTACTGAGACTGGTTAAAGATTGGGGCTGTACGGAAGGTCAAGGCTATCTTTTCGCGAAACCAATGTCAGCTGTCTGCTTTGTCGATTGGCTTGATTCACGCGTTCTACGTGATGATCCACGCGCAAAGCTAACACACTCAGGATGAAAGCGTATCAGCAAGGCGGGTAGCTACTGCTAGTTCTCTACAACCCTGCCTGCGTCCATCAGTCGCTTGTGAATGGCACCTTGAAAAAACACAACTACACTTTTTCATAACAACACATGCCTGAGCAAGCAATTATGCCCGACAAACCACTCCTACTTTCATTGTTACTTATTCTAATAATCATCGTGACGGGAGCAACGTTTTCGATCATTAGTTTGATAGAGAATAACTTGCTATAGAAAAGCACATCAAAAGCGATTGTACGCATGCTGCCTCCCTAAAAATAGGCAACGAAGATATAAAAACTAAGGCCAGCCAGAGGGAATCATGAACATAAATATTACCAACATAAGCTATCTAAGGGACACATTTTTAGGCCCCATTTCGAAAAGCATTGAATGTGGTGTTGTGATCACTCCAATTACCCCTAGCGCTTTCCAAATACAAATTATCGCTCCGTTTCCCAGTGACTTACATAAAGCGTGCCATTTGACTATAGACACTTCATCCGGAAAACTGTCCGGCGTTATTGTTCATACTCGAAAGACAGACAATGGCGATATAGAATTTCAAATAGATATTTAACTCATGGTCAATTTCAAACCAATGACTCTAGTATTGCGTTCTAGCTTTTGATTCGGAACCTGTTATAAAACAAGCCCCGGTTTTTCGCCGGAGCTTGAATAGAATTACATCTCATTAGGACTTCCGTCCTCCACCACTATGCTCCCCACCTTTTTTGCCTGCTTCAGACGCCTTTTCACGGTCATCGGCAAAATTTCCGCTGCGTCCGCTGCCTTGGCCACCACTGGTGGATTTATCGGCCGTTTGGGAATGCTGGCCACCAGAAGCTTGACCTCCTTTTTTGCCCGCTTCAGAGGCCTTTTCCCGATCATTGGCAAAATTACCGGGCTTGTCCTTTCCTGAGTTAGCCATTTCTGTCACCTCACAGTTGGTATACGAGCATTAGCTCGTTCAATTGGGAGGCTGCAAGGATGTAAAAGTTTGCGCGAAATGCTACGTGCGGCGACGAGCGGTCACAAGCGTTGGTTCAGAAAACCTACTGAACATTTGGCTACTTCCGTCACAACTTTTCTTCTGTTTTTACGATTACTGCGCAACAAAATTTCCTGATGTTTTACTACGCTTTGAAAACACGACATCGTATGAGAAACGGGGGTCAAATGATCGAGCATATCATTCATTTTCATTGCCAGATTGACCAAACCACGTCTGAACGCTTTCGAGACTGCTGTCTTGAGGCCATTGACCAAGGCGCAACCTCTCTGCTGCTCAATCTTTCCACGTCCGGCGGAAGCACTAATTTCGGATTCACGCTCTATACGTTCTTAAAATCACTTCCGGTTCCACTGTGTGCCATAAACGCGGGCAATATCGGGTCAATGGGTATCATCATGTTTCTTGCTGCTGGGAGGCGGATTACGTCTCCTCATTCGCGATTCCTCATTCATCCGATGACCTGGTATTTCAGTCAAAGCTCGGTCGATCACCAACGGCTGCGTGAATATCTGTCGAGTCTAGATAACGACCTTGCCCGCTACGTTCAAATCTACGCCCTTGAAACGGCTGAGGCTGCGACAAAGCTTGATATTTTTCACTGCTTATCCGCTGAAGAGAAAGTCATTGCCGCTCACGAGTCACTCGTCTACGGGATCGCGCATGAAATGAAACAAATGGTGTTCGCCGATGACATAAAGCATTGGAAAGTAAGCGGCGCTTAACTCTTCCACCCCGCATTTTTCATAGTCCGGCATGGCATACCACAATAAAATTTTGGGCAAATTAGGACTTATCGGCGAAGAACAGCGGCAGCGCTCAAAAAAACAAGGGTGAAAGGAGCAAAAATTTGGCTTATCTGAATTGGGTGCAATGGCCCGCAATGGTTGTGACTGTGGTCGCCGCATGGCTAATTGGATCACAACGTCCTAGGAGACGGGTGATAGGATTCGTATGCTTTGGCCTAAGCAATGCACTATGGGTGGTGTGGGGAGTATATGCGGGAGCCTATGCACTGATCGTTTTGCAAATTTGCCTATTTCTTATGAACCTAAGGGGATTTTGGAAAAACCTGACAGGCAACTCTAAGAAGACTACTCAGGATTGACGATGTAAACCTAAATTCTTTTTAAAGCCTCGGGCATTCATTTCAAAAAGTATGCACTCAAGAACAATCAACGCATAAGCATCGGCATGTAGTCCCCAGATGACCCACAATGTATTACTCATTATGAACCCCCAAAACGCGATCATCCGGCGGTAGGCTCTTTGGGAACCAATGAACCACGCAGAGACCAAGGTCGCTAACATTGCAGGCCATTGCACATAATCGAAGTACTCCATCTGACTCCCCTTCCCACTCTGCTAAAGAGAGATGCCGGCACTGACTTTCGTATTAAGCACAGGCATTCCAAGCGATATTCCGAGCTTGGCCAAGTACTCACCAAATCCACCGTGACATTTAAAATTTCTGCGCGCACTGGTGACCACTGGATTAGTAGCTGTCCAAACAATCTGAGCAGCTATCCTCTCAAGGTTTGCGACCAGATGAACATCCTCGTGGGCAGCAGAATGCTGGAAACCGCCGGCTTTTCGATAGGCCTCGGCGCTTAGGCCCAGATTGGCGCCATGAATATGCCGATGGTTTTCAACAAATTGATAGTGCTCCATATATTTTGAGCGAACCAATTCACCATGTTCTTCCCAGCTATCTACCACAACCGTCCCACAGACAGCATCTGCCCCGAACTCGATCTGCCGGGCCAACCAATCTTGTGGCACGACCGTGTCGGCATCCGTAAAGGCCAGCCACTGCGCGCCAGCGTCCAGCAAGTAATCTGCGCCAGTAGCCCGCGCCCTTCCAACATTCTTAAAACAAACATTGATCCCACTGACGCCAAGAGCCAAAACAATCTCACCAGTCCTGTCAGAGCAGTCGTCCAGGACGACCACCACGGTGATCTTTCGACGTGCCAATGCGGGGTGAGCAGCAGCAGACAGGACAGAAGATAGACAGGCAGTGATATGACATTCTTCATTGTGGGCAGGTATCACAACACCGATCATAAACGTGAGCTCCGTTTGCCAGATTTACAGACTCCAGCGATTGACCTCGCCTGATTCCAATAGGTTTAAAATATTGGCTGCGTTCCCCCGCCGGCGACCGCTAGTCATTTGAGCCTTCTTCCCTTTGAACTTACGCTGTCCGTGCCCTCTCTTCACCTTACCTCCCTCTAGAGTAAGGAAAGGACGTTATGAGAGCACTCACGTATCACGGCGCGCATAGTGTAAAAGTCGACACTGTTCCAGATCCGATCATTGAGTCCAGCGACGACATCATTCTTCGCGTGACCGCAACAGCGATTTGCGGATCTGACCTTCATCTCTACAGAGGAAAAATTCCAACCGTCGAGCACGGCGACATCTTCGGTCATGAATTCATGGGTATTGTCGAAGAAACTGGTTCAGCGGTGACCTCCGTACAAGTGGGCGATCGGGTGGTCATTCCCTTTGTCATTGCCTGCGGCAGCTGTTTTTTCTGTGCCATGGATCTTTTCGCTGCCTGTGAGACAACAAATACGGGGCGCGGAGCGATTGTCAATAAAAAGGCAATACCACCCGGAGCAGCTCTGTTCGGCTTCAGTCATATGTACGGCGGTGTGCCTGGTGGGCAGGCTGAATATGTGCGCGTCCCTAAGGCCAATACTGGGCCATTCAAAGTTCCTGGCACGCTGCCGGATGAGAAAGTTCTATTTCTATCCGACATTCTCCCGACCGCCTACCAGGCTGTGACGAACGCCGGCATTGGCACGGGCTCTAGCATTGCAATCTATGGCGCAGGCCCTGTGGGATTGTTGAGCGCAGCCTGCGCAAGGATGCTAGGCGCCGACCAAATTTTTATGGTTGACCATCATCCCTATCGCTTGGCATATGCGCAGAAAACTTATGGCGTCATTCCAATCAACTTTGATGAGGACGACGATCCCGCCGATACGATAATCCGACAGACGAAAGGAATGCGTGGTGTAGACGGCGTGGTCGATGCCGTTGGATTCGAAGCTAAAGGAAGTACTACAGAAACGGTACTTGCCACTCTCAAGCTGGAAGGAAGCAGCGGAAAAGCTTTACGTCAATGTATCGCTGCCGTCCGACGCGGTGGCATTGTGAGCGTCCCGGGTGTCTACTCTGGATTCATCCATGGGTTCCTTTTTGGGGACGCATTCGACAAAGGACTCACCTTTAAAATGGGGCAAACCCATGTACATCGATTCCTACCTGAGTTACTTGACCACATCGAGACAGGCCGTCTTTCTCCAGAAGTAATCATCAGTCATAAGATGTCGCTGGAGCAGGCTGCCGAGGGATATAAAATTTTTGACAAAAAGGAAGATGAGTGTCGAAAAGTCATTCTGACGCCTGGCGATAGTCAAGTCGTTTTACCCGTCAACGATGGCAATGGGACGGTGCTCGCTATATAAAAATCACGGTAGGGAAAAGGACAAGAAGACCCTGTTGTGAGCCAGGAAGTCTTGTCCTTTTTTATCTGGGGGATGAAACCGCCGTGACGTCAACCAAGTCGGTTCTAGAATCGTGGTGAGCGAAAATCCGTAACCGAAAGCGTACACTTTACACTTATCGTAACTGCGAAACAGCACTCCACCATGTCCAATCTGCATTCAAGTGACAAGCGCACGTAGATGGGAGCACCAGCATAGAACGGCCTATTTCATTGGAAAGCGCGATCGAATGAATCCAAAGCGGTTCGATTTGCTGAAAAGGCACCTGCCATTTTGTCCTGGTACTCATCGTTCAACTGATCTTCGCACACCCGCTAGCCGAGTGCCGGGTACAACGATATTGTTGAGATATCCACCGACTATAGCTTTCCGGCCCAGATCTCAGGCTTGCGCGCAGTCCAAGGCATCGCACGCTCCAGCTGACCTGCCAGACGCAGCAGCACGTCCTCTCGACCAAAGCCGGCTGAAAACTGCATGCCTATAGGCATACCACTTGCTGAATCAAACGCTAGTGGCACAGACATAGAAGGGGTTCCAGTCACATTTGCTAATGCAGTGAATGGCGAGTGGGTGAATACGCGATCAATCCAGCCCCTGCCATCCAAATGCTCCTGACCTTCGTTATAGCTGCCTATTGCAGGGGGCAGCGCTGGCAGAGTCGGACTCAGCAAGATGTCATATTTGCAGAAGAAGGTACCCATGCTACGGGTAACAAGATTTCTCAAATACATAGCCTCAAGCAAATCGATGGCGGTTAGTCGACTTCCCATTTGGTGCAGCGAAAGAGTGGCAGGCTCAAGAGTATCCGGATCGATGGGGCGGCCGGTTCGCGCGGCGATCGCGTTTATCCAGGCAGCAGTATTTGCTGACCAGAACCGGGCATTCATTTCAACAAAACTTTCCCAGCTTAGATTTATATCCAAGCAAACCTCGTCCACGCTATGACCCATACTTTGGAGCTGAATCGCAACATCGCGAGTAGCATTTGCGACGGGTTCAATGGAGCGTGTGGCATTCAGCGGGTGCAGTAGAAGGCCAATCCGTAGCGAACCTGGCTCGCGAGACGTTTCCGATAAATAGGAATGCTGCGGCTTAACGATCTCAAAGGGATCACCCACAGCTATCCCCTCAATAGCATCCAGTAAAGCGGCACTATCGCGCACTGTTCGGCTAACGACGCCATGTACGGCAAGCCCGGCCCACACCTCATCCAACGCTGGCCCCATTGAAATTCTGCCCCGGCTGGACTTAAGCCCGAATAGTCCGGCTGAGGCTGAGGGTACTCGGATTGAGCCACCGCCATCGGTAGCATGGGCAGCAGGTACTAATCCGGCCGCTACGGCAGCGGCGGAGCCCCCACTTGACCCACCAACGCTGCGGCTCAAATCCCATGGATTACGAGTCGGCCCCGAAAATATGGCTTCAGTGGTAGTGCTGGCGGCCAATTCCGGAGTGGTGGTTCTACCGATGGTAACCAGCCCTGCCTGCCGTAAGCGGGTCATCAGGATAGAATCCTCGTCGGCGATGCACCCCGCTGCCAATCGACTACCCAGCTCATTTAGATGCCCCTTGGCAGTTAGGCCCAAGTCCTTAACCAGAAAGGGTACGCCCTTAAACGGCCCAGTAAATGCCCGGGGTTCATTCCCCCAAACCTCGACCAATGCATTGATCTTTGGGTTGAGCTGATCAATGGCGGAAAATGCTGCGGCACTGACTTCGGCTTGAGTGACTTGACCGCTATCGATCAGCTCAGCTAGACCCAGCGCATCGTATTGAGCGTATTCAGCGGTTCTCATTGCATTCTCCGAGCCATTCACCTGGCAAAAGCGGTATGATTTGTACTTATCAGTATCGAGCAATACCGATGAGTATATTAAGATACCAGAAGGTATCGCCGTCAAGCGGAGAACACCATGCGTCCCGAAAGAATTCCCCAGTTAGCTCCCAAAGAAAGAATTCTCGATGCAGCCGAGGAGCTATTTTTCACGGAAGGCATCAGTCGGGTTACGGTAGATGCCATCGCGGCAAAGGCCAAATCGACCAAGATGACCGTCTACCGGCATTTCGAATCGAAAGACGCGCTGGTTCTTGAGTGGCTTCGGTTGCTCGTGGCCAAATATTCGGAAGTTTTTGAAGTGCTTTCGGCACAGCACGCTGGTGATCCCAAGGCGCAAATTCTTGGGTTCGCGCAATTCATCGTGAATGACCTTTCGGCTGCGTCGTATAGGGGCTGTCCTTTCATTAACTCATTGGCGGAGATTTCTGATCCAGGAAATCCCGCCCGCCGACTCATCGAAGAACATAAAAAGCGCCAATTCCTGCGGTTGATGGCTCTCTGTGCCGAGGCTGATTTGCCAGAGCCAAACGAAGCGGCGATTGAACTCACTTACCTGATGGAGGGGGCCCAAGTCGTTTCGCAGAACAAAAGCATCTCGGGCGTCGGTGAAAAGCTCATGAAGATGGTTCGGAAAAAAATCACTGGGTAGATCGAGAGGCCGCTGACCGCTGCCTACTTGCTAGACCGTCGTGCTAACGAATCACCTATGACGTAGCCACTCGGTACTTTCATTGCACACTGCGTTGTCAGGCGCTTGAGTACTTCTTTGAGTACAGGTCATGCGCATTGATACGTGCTTACTGAATCAAACTCACGATAAGCACAGTGTGGCTGTGCCGCACTGAACACCGCGATTTCCTTGGCTATCGCCGTTTCGGTACCAGCGCGCACGTCTATCGGATCAGTGGCCGGCCAATGCAGTCCATGCGAACCATTGCAAAAGGTCTCGAAGAAGGTTGCACAGGCAGCAGCGGTTCCAGTGGAACAGTTCACTGTGACGGTGCCGTGCGGGGCTAAATCTCAACATGGATATCTGATGATGCGTGCGAGTATGCCCCGGCCAGCGGCACCGTGACGCAATAGATGAGGGTTGGAGCGCGGTGCTTTTCTTCGCTTGCATGCGAATCCATTGTTTACGGGGTTTGCATCGAGGTAATGGCTGAATGCGGCGCTGGAAATCGAAGAGACTTGCTGGAACGATCTAGCTTTGAAGGATTTGAATACGATCGGCGTGTGGGTTGCATGAAATATCTGATGAAAACGCCAGAAATGGTGACCACTAACTGCACACCATGCCATGCCATGCCATGCCATGCCATGCCATGCCATGCCATGCCTTGCGTTGCGTTGCGTTGCGGAGCTGAGTGGAAGCATTGGCCGGACGTATACCTGTAACCTAGACTCCATCAGAATGCATGAAAAAAGCACACGATTATGAAACGCGCATACAATCAGAAAGTGGCTGATCACCCGCCAACCTTGTCGCCCGGTTAAGGAATTCCTAAATTGACCTTCAAATGGGAAGAGATTCCCCCCATTGATGGAACGGTAGTCGTCATAGAAGACGATCCGATTTTGCGAGCATTGATGGAGGAAATCGTGTCGGAGGTTGGAGGGGAAGTGATGTCATTTGGCACTGCGGATGACGCGCTAACCTATCTGCTTCAGAACGCTGAAAACTGTCGCTTGGTAATAGCAGACCATGGCGTCCCTGGCCAAGTCAAAGGGCTTGAATTTATCAATATCGTGCGGCATCGGTGGCCTACAGTTGCGACCATTCTGACCTCTGGATACCTGATAGATCCTTGGTCTGTTCCAGATCCTTGTATTTATCTACACAAGCCATGGGCATTGGATGAATTGGTGATCGCCATGGCAACATTGCTGCAGAAAGGAGATACGAACCAGAAAACATGATCTGCAGCAACGCTCCAGATGGTCTATACAAGCTTCGTTCACCCTTTGACAAAGTCGCTTCAACGCGATCTTTCCAGAATTGATCTGTCGCTGAATCAAACCAGCGTCTACGAACAATGCATCACATCCAACCCCCATTTGTAGTTGACGCGAGATGGGCACGAGCCATTCAAATGTGTGCACACTATCAAATCCAGCGCTTCAACCACTTTGAAACCTTGACTCACTCGAATGAAAGCTGGTTTTGCTGGCAATCATCTCACCGCGCAATTCCCCAATGAGATTGGCGATCGCTCGACTTGAAGTGAGTGGCCTCGACGAAACACCCGTGACCAAAAGCTCAACCTGACCCGACGATGGTTCGGTGACCTTGATCATAAGCGAACCATCCACATTCATTGTGCATGAGCATGATAGAGGCAGGAAGCTGCATTCAATGATGTGTCGGAGTTCGAGAGTGGAGATCATGACGTTTTATCCAAGGGCAATTTCATTTAATTGTTGTGTAGGAAAGACGTCCGTCAAGCATCGAAAGGAGCATTATTGACAACATTTTGGAATTATCCTCCCTCAAACAAGGCATTTTAGGTGCAGCGCTCGTCAGCCTTAAGCGAGGTTGTACAGCAGGAGCTTGAGCCGTGCTGATTGAACCACATGTGTTCTGCCTGCAAAGCAAAAATTCTCTCATTCGTGACGAACCCCACTGCGCGGAAGGCACGTTCAAAAAAAAAGTAAAATCGCTGGAATTTTTTCTTCTGACGCTACTCATTTGGCTATGAGCGTAAGGAGGAACTCATGAAGCAAACAGAAATTTTTGTCGTCGAGTACAAGCTTCATGGTCATTCCAAGTCATTTGTCATCCGCACAAAAAAAATGCGCAATGAGGACGCATGGCACTGGGCGAGCTGTGATGCCGGTTTAGTCCCCATTCCTAAGCCTGGCAAACCGCCCTTAAAAGTCATGTCGAGGCCGCAGGCCGAACGATTTGGCGTGACAGACGTAAAATGGCGCGAAACAGCTGCCTTGGAATGGATGGACGGATAAATCTCGTGTGGCCGCGGCAGATTTTCCAGCATTACTTTTTGCCCATCAGGTGGAACCAGATGATCAAACAGATAGGAAACACTCTAATCCGTAACTATCATCGCGCCAGCTGTCATTGTGGAGCAGTTGTTCTGGAGATCTACCTGCCAGAAGGCGTTCCTGCGCCAAGCTACTGCGACTGCTCGTTCTGCAAACGAAAAGGCGCAATTGGCGCAGCTATAGCATCCTCTAGTCTTCGGATTATTCAGGGCGAAGAATGGTTAACGACTTACAAATTTGGTGGGGAGATAGCCGAGCATTTCTTCTGTCGCAATTGCGGTATCCACACGCACCATCGAAGAAGTAACAACCCCGCCGAATTCGGGTTTAACGTAGGCTGCTTGGAGGCGGTCAATCCCTTCGACTTAGAAAACGTTCCTATCGAGGACGGCGGGCCATGGCAAAATCCGTGATGCGGCCGGCGGCAATAATGCGCCAGTCATAGAGAACTGAAGTTATGCTGAGCACCGACAAGCGAGCGCCAAATCGCCGCATAAGTCCTAGGGGGCATACTGAAAAAATAGGGTTCGACAGTATCACTGATAATTGGATTCACGCTCATAAAAACAAGGGCGACTCGTCAAATCCCAAGCCTGTCGTCGATTCACCGCGCAACAGGTCACTCTGCTTGTAATACCAGTGAACGATGATGTCATTGGCTGCGTGAATTCCGGGCCAGGCATTAAGTGATGTACGTATTCCCAATACAAATTTCCCGGCAATCCGGCTTCATTCTAAAGAGGTGATTGAAACTTTTTCAATATGAAAAAAAGTGACGATGTTTCCACCGTCACCGAGAGCCAGATCTCGAAACTTTTCTATTTAGGCTTCTTTTCCAATGTCGCGGCTTGATTACCACCTTGCTCTGCAATCTTGGTCAATTTCTCGTCAGCACCTTTCTCCTCAACGAGTGTGGCGCCCAATAGTGATGCTGCATCGTCGAGTTTTAGATGCTTCGCCATCGCTATCAAGGTGCCATAGGCAGCAATTTCATAGTGCTCCACTTTTTGCGCTGCGCCTATCAGTGCGGCGTCGAGCACTGCACCTTTGTCGATTTCCTCCAGCAGCTCCTTTGACTCTTCAACCAAGCCTTCCATGGCGACGCATTTCATACGCTTAAGTTTTATTCCAGTTAATTCCACGAGCTGATCAATGCGCTCAATCTGCCCGTGGGTTTCTTCCAGGTGAGAGGTGAAGGCCTCCGCTAACAAAGGGTTGGTCGCAGCCTTCGCCAAACGTGGCAATGCTTTGGTAATTTGCTTTTCCGCGCTGTAAACATCGGACAGCTCATGGATAAACAAATCTTCAACAGTTTTTCTAGCCATTTTCAGACTTCCTTATGGTCAGTATGGCGTCGCCCAATATGGCGTCCGCATGGGATTAACCTGCAAGTAAAACTGGCCGTGCATGGAGACTGACTCGCTTCAAAGAAGAGGTGTTCAGAAAATCTTTGAAATGACGGATGGGAGGCATTGAGTTAACCCAAAGCAGTATCTAGGAACATCATCACCCCAAAACCGAGCATCAACCCCAAGGTCGCAGGTGTCTCATGTCCATTACGATGGGTCTCAGGAATGACCTCGTGCGACACCACAAAAATCATTGCGCCCGCCGCTAAACCGAGAGCTATGGGATATCCCAATGCGAAGCTGTTGGAAATCCCCAAACCGACGATGGCGCCTATGGGTTCCATCAACCCTGAGCCAACCGCAATGAGAGCTGCACGGAGCGCTGAGATGCCTGTCACACGTAACGCTAGTGCGACCGCAAGGCCTTCGGGTATGTCCTGGATGGCGATGGCAGTGGTCAGCGGCAGTCCGACCTTCATATCGCCGTTGGCGAAGCTCACTCCAATAGCCATGCCTTCCGGCAGGTTATGCAGCGTGATAGCCAGGACGAATAGCCAGACACGATTGATACGCTGCGCTTCCGGCCCCCGCCGCCCACTTTTCTCATGTTCGTGTGGAACGAAACGATCAAGGCCGATCATTAGGGCTACACCCAATCCCAATCCCGCAACAACTACGCATGCAGCGACCAGTTGATTACCGCAAAGCGTCCGAGCCGCTTCTATACCAGGGAGGATGAGTGAGAAGGAGCTGGCGGCCAACATCATGCCGGCGGCGAAGCCCAGCATGATGTCTTGTGTGCGGGCGGCGATGTCTCTTAACGCAATCGCCACGAAAGCTCCCATGGCCGTCGCAGCGAACCCTGACAAGCCACCGAAAAATGCGAAGTGCAGATTTTCTTTATTGGCACCGATGAAGGCGCCATATCCGCTGATGAGCAAGAACACTGTCACGCAAATCAGAATTGACCAGAAAGCGCGTCCGCCCCATCCAGTTCCTGAGAACCGGGCGAACCAGGAGCGAAGTGGTGCGCCGGATGGGGTCAACGGCTCGGACATGGAAACCTCCTATTTCCTTGAATCGTGCTTTTCAGCAAATCCGGAAAGCGACCGTAGGAACTGACGGGATACGCGCTGCGCGTCACGTTCAAAAGCGACACTGGTGGCGAAGAGCATCTCGGGAACAGTTGGAGTTCGACGCGCTGATTTTCTGGAAACCATGATGTGAGTCTCTCTGAATTAGATGGAAAACCGCACGCCAGATGGCGTGCGGCTGCTTCTTCAACGTTGTGGTTCGTCTTGTACCCCCGCCCCTAAGTCCGCCCCTGTGATCGGATTGCTGTCTGGGTCGGACATCGTCCTGGCTTTCATATCCATGAGCAGCGCTTCGTCCTCAGCGCTCAATTGCACGGATGCGGTGCCGTCCCCACCATCCACTGCAGGCGCCGGATCTTCCACGAAGTCCCAATCGTCCCCTTCGTTCCAAGGGCCGCGAGTGCTGCCCTCGCCCTGCGACATGTTGAAGTAGACGTTGGTGAACTCCGGCATGCCTGGCAGTTTGCCCTGAGGGAAATTTGGCTGGATGGAGTGCAATGCTTTTTCGAAAGATAACTGGTGCGCGATTTCACGCGTCATCAAAAATCCTAGGGCCTCCTTCACACCGGGATCGTCGGTAACATTCATCAAACGCTCATAGACAATTTTTGCTCTCGCCTCAGCGGCGATATTTGAGCGCATGTCTGCTGTGGGTTCGCCGATGGTGTCGACGTAAGCCGCTGACCAAGGTACGCCTGCCGAATTAGTCAACGGAACACCGGCGCCGTACAACAGACTGGTGATGTGGGAATCGTTGCCGGCGCCGTTGATGGCGCGATAAAGCTCGCCTTCTTCCTCGACACCTTCGGCCATTCGTCCTTTGGCACCCTTGTTCAACATCACGATGATCGACCCGACAATCTCAAGGTGACTGAGTTCTTCGGTGGCGATGTCCATCAGCAGATCCTTTCTGCCTGGATCATCTTCTGCCAACGCTTGAGTGAAGTAGCGGGAGGCCGCTGCAAGCTCACCCTGAGCTCCCCCAAACTGTTCAAGTAGTAAATTTGCTAACCCAGGATTTGGCTGGGCAACCCGCACGGTGTATTGAAGTCGTTTGTTATGTAGGAACATGACATTCTCCTCAGGCGAATCAGGGCTGCGGTTCACTCGGCAAGAGACCGAATGCCAACCCACAATCATCTGAAGCAAATGCGTCTGGGTTAATTTCAAAAACCTTCTGCACTAGCGACCAACGGATGCTGCTTACCCTTTGCTGTGTTCAGGCGACGATGGGCCTTCTTTAATTCCCCGAGGCCCTGCAACGCCCCAAACGATTAGCCCAATAACTGGGAAGACGAGAAGACCGATAGCCCAACCGGCTTTGACTCCCACGGTCTTTTCACTGCGAAACACGCTCACTATTGCCCACAGATCAACGAGCAAAATGATCACCGCGACGGCAATTGCGAAATAGCTGGTAGCTTCCGACATGGTAAAGCCCTCCTCGAACTCATAACACTTAGGCCCCACGTATTCAGGGGCGTTCAAGTAATCTCGCCAAATACATATCGAATGACGGGAATCAGTCATCCTGGGTAATAATGGAGATCTTGCCGTTGCGCTCCAGGATTGCGAATTTGATCTCTTCAAGCTTCTCGATACCTTGGCTGGAACGTGCTGCCTCCATCACATCCGCTTCTAACAACCGCGCACGACGAAGACGCTCGTGAAGGAGTTTCCCGTTTTCAACGATGATGGTTGGCTCGCCATCAATAAGCCGTGAGACCCAGCCGGAACGTTGTTTGAGCAGGGAGAGACCCACGTCTATGGCGATCAAAGTGACGATAACGATCATCGAATTGGTCAGTGAAAAATCATCGCCCAAAAGCGCTTGCTGAGTCGCCTCCCCAATCATCATCAACAAAACAAAATCGAACGTGGTCAGCTCCGCCAAGGAACGCCGTCCAGCGATTTTGAATAGCACCATTAATGCCAAATACATGGCGCACGCACGTAACACCGAATCCATAAGTCACCTAAGGGAAAATGAACTGATCAAGCCGTACGCCGTTGGTACCTGGTGAAGCGATCTGACTGCGGAAAAAGCCGAGGCCATCCCCCCGCAGTGTCATGTAAAGCGTCGCATGACCATCAAGGTCGGCCTGGAGCCAGAGCCTGATACCCTGTGAAGAGCTTCTTGAGCGCAGAGGTTCAGGTTGCAATGTTTCAATACTAAAACCATCCAACAACTGGCCTCCCAACTCCAGTTCCACTGCCGAGTTCGGCTTAGCATTTACAGTGATTTTCATGGAGTTGGTGGATCCATTACGATGAAACATTTCATATTCCACCCTGAGCTTTCCATCATCACTATGCACATCTTTCGAACTGATCAACCCTCTGGAAAAAACGCCCCCTAAGCCCAACGCTACAACCAACACAAGCACGTACCAGCCAACGCGCTCGAATCGCCAGACCTTCAGCTGAAACGCCATGTTTTCACGTATCGGAAATTTCCGACTGCGCAATTCCGACCGGTCAGGATCACCTCTCATCGAGTTCCACCTTTGCTCTGCTTCAAGAGGCGTTGATGAAAACGAGTCAACCACTTCAAGGCATATTCGGTCGCTTGCTTCTGCACCTCACAGCGTTCGCCAGAAAACAAATGCTGGTGACTGAAAACGTAACATTCTTCAGCCTTTTGGAAAGCCCAGGCAAAGCAGATCGTGCCGGCGGGAATACCGTCGATATCCTCAGGCCCCAGAATGCCGGTTGTAGCGATAGCTGCATTGGCGGTGCTATCGCGCAATGCACCAGTCGCCATCTCACGTGCGACTTGTACGCTGGTTAAATTGAAGCGCTCGATGGTCTGCGGGTTGACGTGCAATAGGCGCTGTTTAGCCTGTGGAGAATAAACGACGTACCCGCACTCGATGTAGTTGCCACTACCAACTACCTCGGATAACAGCGTCACAATCTTACCAGCGGTGCATGACTCTGCTGTGGTGAGTACCAAAGCATTGGAGCGTAGATAATGGACGGTATCGTCAGCGATAGACATGATCTGCTTGACCTCAGTGTTGACCCCTCCGGCAACGCACGTCCAAACGCTCCGCAAAGATTAAATTGAAATATGCGCCACCTGGCCAACCTCATCAGATCCAACCAAGCCCCTTCAGCATCCATCAGATACTGGCGATACGTGGCCCTAGACTTCCAACGTGACCGAACTTGATCGTTTTACGAATGAAAATCGATTCTTGATCGCTCGCATCTCTTCCATCACATCTTCCAAGTTAAGCACTCTAAACTTCAATTTGGCTGCGAACCGTTTTCAAGAATCGATAATCTGAACACTGAAAAAACGGAAGCCCCTGCCAGGGGCCCCGTTTGCGTAACTTACGAAGTGCCTAATCCGCGCGAGATGTCCGCACTCGTTGCGGTCATAGAGCTTTCTGATGCCTCACCTTCTGTGTCCGCATGCTCCGTCGTCTTCGTGACGCTGTCGCGTACTGCTTCGTAGCCCTCCTGTGCTTGTTTCTTAACCTTGTCCATCAGGCCAGCACTGGTTCGACCCAAGAAGCGTTGCTCTGTTGAGGTAGTGGGCAGAACCGCGCCAATCATCGCACCCAAAGCGATACCTGCCGCTGCTATTACCAACGGCTGTTCGCTGAGTACCTGATTAAACTGCTGTCCAAACACATGAGTCGTACGATTCAATCGGTCGCCTACATCATGCAAGGTATGACTAAGGTTCTCACCAGCGTCGCTAACGCTATCCCCAAGGTGACTCGCCTTGCTTTTTAAAGACTGATATCCGTCTTTCAATGAGTCGGCGGTGTGATGTACGCTGTCGCGCACGGTATCGAGTCCATCAGCTAACCCATCCGCCCACTCACCAGTTTTGTCCTGATCCGGCCCGGTGCGATAGACTGGTGCGGCAGACGCCGGGCGATTTTGACTCATCATCATCCACAGCAACCCAATTGAGGTCAGTACCGCAGGCACCGGATTATTGCGGACACTGGTGCCGAGATTGGTGATGAACGTTGATCCGTTGTTTTGCATCATGTCCCATGCCTGATCAATCATCTGACCGGGGGTGAACTTACTTTCAAGCTTGTCGACTATATTGCCGATGCTTGCGCGCTGCGCATCAATTTCCCGCTCAATCTGTTCAGGGCTTTTTTCAGTTTCGAATTCCAGATCACTTTTCATGAGACTTTCCTCCGCAGCGCTTCCTGATCTTTATTCAAGGCGTCCAGCGTCCGGTCGGGCTTCAAGTGGGACGGTTCGAATTGTTTTTTGCCTGACTGCAGCATCGCGAAGCCGATGATCATCACGACAACACCGACAATGAGCGCAGCCAGCCACGGAGCCATGAATAAGCTCAATCCGTAGACTGCCGACATAAGCAAAATGATAAAGCCTGCCAAAAAGACAATTGCTCCACCCGCCACTGCAGCGATCCCCGCCTTCAACGTGTTCAGGCTGGACTGAAGCTCGACTTTGGCCAGAGCAAGTTCCTTGGTAAACAGAGCAGGTACCTCTCGGGATAATTGTCGTAGCAGGCTAACCACTGATGCATCTTCAGGTTGGATCAAAGGCTTTGAACCGGGCAAATCTGAATCATCTCTGTTCATCACAGTTCTCCTTTCGTATTTTGCGAAGCCACTGCCGTTGACTCGGAAAAGTCCGAAGGATGATCGGATTCGGTCGGCGAGCTAGGTGTGATGCCGGTAGCTAATCCAGGCTGCGGATCGGACGTAGATGGGGAGGACGTCTCGAAAGGACGTTGAGCAGCAAACTTTGGGGAGGGCGGCATTGAGGTGCCCGCTGGATCTTGATCCGCATGGACGGTGGCAGCGTCAGTATTGCCGGCCTTTAGAAACCGTGACAGACCGAAGCCCAGAGCGATGCTGCCGGCAATGAACAATCCGGGATTGCTTCGCGCCAGGTCAGCTGCATCGTGTAGCAGCTGTTCAGCACTTTTTCCCCGAAGGTTTCCTGCCAAACCGGTCATGGACTCTGCCATATCGGTTAAGTAATCGGACATTCCAAGCGTGTCCTTGGCTTCGATTTCGGAAACGAAGCTTTTCGCGCCTTGGGCCAAGGCCTCAATCTGATCGGCAGCAGAGTCACGGTACTGCCCAAATTGCTCATCGGCATGCTGTCTCGCGCCGCCAAGCGCATCGGCAACATCTTTCTTTACGTGTTGAAAATCCTGCGTCTCACCTTCATTGGGGGTGGCTGATGAGCCCCCGGCCGTACGGTCTGAAGTATTCATGTTGTCCCTCGCTTTCTGTGGAAAACGTCTACGGGACTGCGCAGCAAAGATGCCCTGAGCCCCTCACAGCAGAGGACGGGTCAGGCAATAAGAGAGTTCAATACGGTTGATGAGCGTAGATTGAGACCTCGTCAGGGGAGCATTGAACTGCCCTCCTTACGGCTCTGTTTTCGAGATAGACAATGCCCAATGTACCAATGATTCAGGAGGAGAGGGAACGGGAGGGTTCTGAATTCCTCTTTTAAAAACTGTCTGACGAGCGGTGAAATTGTAAGAAAGAATTTCAGACGTTTTGGATGGTCTACCTCATACCTATTGATCGAGTTCGCAATCATGAAATTTGCACGTTTTTGCCAAGCCCTATCCAACTGGGCTGGCAGCTCAAAAACCTTCCTTGCCGCAATCGCCTTGATAGCGGTTTGGGGGTTGACCGGGCCGTACTTCCATTACAACGACACCTGGCAACTTATCATCAACACGTCTACCACCATCATCACATTCCTGATGGTATTCCTAATCCAGAACACCCAAAACCGCGACAATGACATCCTGCATCTCAAGATTGACGAACTGATACGAGCAACAAAGGATGCCCAAAATGCGGCGCTCTGCTTGGAACAAATGGGCTCAAGAGACCTACGTAAACTCCGCGATCAATACAGTTCCCTCGGGAACAATGAGCAGGTCAATCTGGATTCTGTCGGAGCAGCGCAGTCAGTTAGTATTGTTGCTCCTATTGATTCAACGGATCTTGAATCGGATACGAACCGTATGCAGCGGTAAGGGTCTCGACTTGTCCCCAATTCATGCCACGTGGGGAGGAGATGGAAAGAAGATATAGAGTGCGAATCAATGTTTTGAGCTACGATTTGATCGTTCCCCTCGCTGTTCGCAGCTCGATCAGCTCGTCCCTGATGCGATCGGCGAGGAGGACACTTCCCTCCCCTGTTGACTCGTCGGTTCCAAATGTTGAAAAGGTGCTGTTTAAATATGCACCTCTAGGTCGTGCTCAGTATTCATGTCATGACGGAGCTGAAAAAGGGCGCCGAAGCGCCCAGCGTTGCAAACGTCCTGTCAATACCCCTAGCATCTGAATGATAGGAATTTTTACCGATATTTATCCAGGTGAGTCTCTGCGCCCTCCTTTACCACCGCTTGAGCTTTACCAAAGCTTTCCATCAGACACTTGTATTCTGGGCACACGTGATCAGCGAGTATTTCAGCGAAACGCGAACCTTCTGCGCGATTCCAGGTCTGCATCAATTCAGCCACGATGGCGAATGTATCAGTCGGAATCGCCCCAGCCTGAACTACGCGAGCGATTGTGGTATCAGTTGCCAGCTTGCTCCAGTTCCCGGAAGCGTCAACAACACAATACGCCTTGTAACCCGCTTGAACCGCGCTGACTGCAGGAAAGGCCATGCAAACGCTTGTAAGCGTGCCAGCGATGATGAGCGTCTTTCGACCAGTCTTCTCAACCGCCTCGACAAAGAGAGGATTGTCCCATGTGTTGATTTGGCCTGTGCGCGGTACATATACCGCGTGAGGAGCATGCTGATGGATTTCGGGAATCAGTGGGCCGTTTGGCCCGTCAGGCACCGACGCTGTGGTGATCACAGGGATGTTCAACAGTGTCGCCGTTTTTGCGATAGCTATCACGTAATTACGGAGATCGGGGATGGGCACGTCCCGTACAGTGTTAAATAAACCACTCTGGTGGTCGATGAGCAAGATGACAGCATCGTCTGGGTCTAGCATTCCATTTTGGGTGGTCATGTTATTGCCTCGTCTGTCTGTGTTTGACGCTGAAATACCTCACCAAATGCATGAGGCCATTCAACTCTAGACCAACAAAACGATTGCGTGTGGAAGGCACAATGGAGACATCCTCGGCCTAAAACCATGGCGCCTATGATCGGCAAGGCGAGCAGTACGCTACCCCAACGTGGGTCGTGACTCGTATAAATGCGTGGCATGCTCTAGAGATACATTTGATACCTGCATGTTCGAAATTCTGGAGGGTTGTGATGCCATTGAGCTACAAAAAGCGTGCAACCTACGATGTGATGTCAGGGCACGTTCCGATCGGTCGCATAATCGCCGGGCAATACTATGATTGGCCCTACGACGCTTGGGAGCGAGGTGAAGGGCCGGATCTTTCAACCGTCACGGGCACCTTCGACGGGAAATTTTTTCGCTACAACGGCAGTAAGAATGCTCGCTTCCAGAACGGAGTGCTCATTCGTGAAAGCGACAGTGCCATTTTCAAGCTTGTGGAGTTAGAGCCCTAAGCCGTATGAGCGAGACTCGGTTTGCAATTTAAGAATGCTCGCCCTCGCTTTTGTCTACTACACTGCAAGAAATACGGAGGGCGGATATGAAATTTCTCGTCTGTGGCGTCGAAAGTATAGTGCAGGTAAAATTAAGTGGGTTAGGAGTTGCTGCAATCAAGGATGTCGGAGCTTTCGCATCTTGGTCAATTTTGTTGAAAAGATCGTTTATTCAAAACCGGACTTCAGCATCTGAAATACAAGAAGCTAGTTTGAGCAAATTCCACTCGACACTTAAACTAATCATACATCTTGTTAGGATTACAACGTGCCAATACTCGAAGACCCTCGACATTGATAATTGCATCAAAGCCCATCATTTAGACATTCTTTCAAGCAAGCAGTTACATGTCTCGCGAATCACCTGCAAAAATCAGCACCTTTGCATAAGCAAGGCCAAGCGAGCGACCGCCCAAGCAAAGCCCAACTTTCATAATAAATTTGAGCTACCTTTTATGCATCGAGAATCTTGACGCTTTTTGATACCAAATCATTTTTTTCATGTCAAGAGTAAATTTAGAGATTTTTATAAACCTACACCATGGTAATGATCATGCTGACGGTTGAACGAGACCACGCTAACTTACGCAGGCAAGGTTTTTCATAAGGAAATGATGTGAAGCGTGACATCCATCTTGTTCTTCTGTTATTAGCCATCATTGGTCTCTCCCTTGTTTCTCTGACTACGTGGAAAGTGGGGACTTCAAGAGAAAGGGCCTTGCAAGAGGCTGATACTCATGGCTTGAATATTGCTCAGGCATTGACTACCTACTCGGAAGGCGTTGTTAGACAAAGCTCGCTGCTTTTGCTTGACCTAGTGGAAAGGCTTGAAACCGAGGGTAGTGAGCCAATTACAATCAAGCGATTGAACGCTCTCATTGAACAGCAACAGCCGCTAATGCCCCAATTAAGCGGCATCACTATTTACGACCGACAGGGCCAATGGTTGCTATCTTCAAACCAAGCCATTCCCGCTGGGGCGGACAGCAGTGGTCGAGCCTTTTTTATTCACCACTACTCTGACCCATCTCGCGAAACCTTTATTGGTTCGCCCATTCGCAGTCACTCAAATAAAGAATGGGTCATTACCATCAGTCGCCGCTTCAACGACACCCACGGTGCCTTCGCTGGCGTGGTAGCAGTTACTCTAGGCGTTGAAAACTTTCTAAAGCTTTTTGGAAAAATCGACCTCGGACGAGATGGAGCCATTGGGCTATCTTCCACCGATGGAACACTTTTAGTTCGGTATCCATTTCGAGAGGAAGACATGGGGCGCAATTTTTTGCATTCGCCGATTTATGAACGTTACCTGGTAGATCAGTCAGCAGGAACGGCATCGTTCATATCGAGTCTGGACGGTGTAGAGCGACTTTATGCTTTTCGCAAAAGCGATGAACAACCATTAATCACCACTGTCGCTCTGGGTAAGCGAGAAGCTTTGACCGCCTGGCGAATGGAGGCAATGTTGTCCTTTGTAGTGGTAGGAAGCCTGATGGTTATCACCGCTATTATCTGTTGCTTGTTGATTAGGCATATTCACAGACGGATCAAAGTGGAAGCGGAATTGCGGATCACTCAGCAACAGCTTGTTTCATCTAATCGGCAATTGGAATTGCTGGCAATGAAAGACGCATTGACGGGACTCGCGAACAGACGCTGCTTTGATGAGACTCTGGCAATAGAAACACGTAGGTCTCGCAGGGAAGGCGTTTCCTTGGCGTTATTGATGATCGACATCGACCATTTCAAGCTTTTCAACGATTCCCTTGGGCACATTGCAGGTGACGCTTGTCTACGATTGGTCAGTAGACTGCTAGAAGAATGCGTACGTCGCCCGCAGGACTTGGTCGCGCGTTATGGTGGAGAGGAGATGGGCATTATTATGCCCAATACTGATAGGGCAGGTGCTACGGTCGTAGCAAAAATGATTTTGAATCGGCTGTTTAAAGAGAATATTTTCCATCCCAGCAGCCCTTTCGCGCGCGTGACGGTGAGTATTGGCATTGCGGTTGCCGATGGAGGCCTGATCCAATCACAGCAGTTGGTCGAAGCAGCAGATGCGGCGCTCTATGAGGCTAAAGCGGGAGGTCGAAATCAGTTCCAGTAGCTTGGCCCCTACGAAAAAAGCTATTTTGAACTGCCCATGCAAATCCCGAAGATCCGCAAACGTCAGATTTGGGGTTCCTGAGGCATTCAGCAGTCCATTTGCACCTAAGCGCAGAACGCTTGCACTGATCAGCGAGCCACTTTACTTGCAGACTGTTTTTGCTTTCGTTGCGTGAACCTGTTTGAAAGTTGCCAGCACACCCGACACGCTTTCCAAGCGTACGCTATGATGAAAGGGAATTAACCATAAGGAAGTGACATGCCAGCCATCCGGATGACTGCCATTCTCACGCTTGCGGTGACAATCTCAGCTGCGGCTATTTCTGCTCGTTTCGTAGGAGAGCAGATTGAGTACCTTTATGAAAAGCTTGCTCCACCCGCACAGAATTTTGATTTCGCTACCGATTTTTTGCCCACTGTCAAACCTCTTCCATCCCTGGAAGACCAGCTGACGCAATCTTTTCAGAGCACTGCTTCACCAGCAATGGTGGATTTTCGTATAGAAAAAGCCTTGATTCGCTCATCACAATAATTTCACATTTCCTGGTGTACCGTGGCGAAAGCTCCTTCTGGTTGATCGTCGGCCCGCACCCCCTTGCGGGCCTTTTTTTAGCTGAACATCGTTCAATCGCTATAAGCCCTTCCTCACCTCTCGCGGGTTTCACCCTGTGCTGGTCGTACACCGTGCGCCTTTTCTCAAGAAGAGGTTCTGGCATAAGCTAGGTTCGCCTTCAGCGAGGATCCTGCTGTTGATCCATTACAGCATTGTCAGTTTCTTCCTTGATTCGATCAGGATCGAGTCCGACGTCGTCGTCATCAAGCGGGCGTTCACCTTCATTATCGGGAAGTTCGTCTATCCCGCCTTCTTTGCTTGGGTCGACCTCTGTACGGCCTGGACTCAATGGATCGGGCGATGTTGGTACCGGATCATCCTCTTGCTTACCGCCTTGTAGTCTCGGATCATTGCTCATACACACCTCTCATTACCCCCAATATTGGGGGCGTGTAGGTTGGAGAAGCTTACGGATAGGGGCGTTCGATTTATTGGCGTACCGATTGTCGACAAGCATACACCTGCCTTTTGGTCATCTCGCTGGAACGTAACATCTAGCCTTTTCTCTACCTCTTACGTAGGTAGGAGGTGATGGATGAAAATAGTTACACCAGACGGTCGTTATTTCGTTGTCAAGGGCCAGCTGTGGCGTTGCAGCAATCCTTCGCTGACAGAAGAACTTCGGCAGAAACTCGTAAGCGAGCTTATGGCCGCACGGCGTGAGGTAAAAGAAGCTAAGGCTTCGCAGGATACATCGCGAATGAAACACGCTCGGGAAAGAGTACAAAAAGCCAAGGTGGCGCTCGGTGAACGAGGCCCTGTATGGTGGATAGATGGCAGTCCCGATCTCAACAGGCATCGGGTTAGTAAATCCCCTTATGCCGCGTGGCTCAGCACGGTGCCTGAACGCGCGAATAAAGACTGAGTGTCCTATAAACGTTCCGTGCCGGTTGCTGACCACAGCATGGGAATACTTCACCGGAACGGCTTGCCGTGTTCAACGCCGTAATCCCGCCTCCAGTACGCGATTTTGCTTTCGATTTCAGGCAACAGCTTGATATAGCACAAGGCTTGCTCAGATCCGTGAGCTAAAGGCCAAGTTAATCCTCGGCTGCCTCACCGGCGTTCTTGGCTTTCCCGTCTCTTTACACCCACCCGAACCTTGCCGCTAAAAATGCTGAAACCGAAGGTGTTGTAAAGAAGAGTTATAGGAATCAACACAGCAAAACCTATAAGCATGAAAACTTGGCTATTGGGACTCGATGCAGCAGCATCCAACGTTAGGTGTGGTGGAACAATGAGTGGGTAGAGTGTCACGATCATCAAAGCAAAAGCCAATGTGAAAACGCCCAATGCAGCAACCAGTGGAAGAAAATCAAAACGACTTCTCAGTCCCGTCAAAAAACAGATCAATAAAGACATGACTGCTGCAGTTGCGGGTATCCACACACTAGGAGCTGTAAGGCGTTGCGCGTATCGACTGTCCAGTGTCGTAGTCCACCCGACCAAAACCATTAATAAAATGAGCGCGAGAACAGTCAATGCCTCAGCATGACGCCGGGATCGGCGCTGCAGTTCCCCGAACGTGCGCCAATAAAGCCAGCAGGCCCCCAACCATGTGTAGCCGACTACCAACACCACCCCGCAGTAGAGTGGAAAGGGATTAAGCCATTCATCGCCACTTCCCGCGTATTGGCCAGCGTCATCGGGTACACCCTGTACAAGCGTACCTAGCACAATGCCCTGCGCCCCGCCAGCGAAGAGACAGCCGCACATCTGAAAGCAGTCGACCATACGTTTGATACGCTCATTGGGTGCGTGATCACGATACTCCAATGCCATCGCGCGCAATATCAAAGCCAAAAACATCACGATAAAGGGGATATAGAGGGCGGGTAGCAAGATAGCGTAGGCCATCGGAAAAAGCGCAAGCAAGCCGCCTCCTCCCAATACAAGCCACGTTTCATTTGCATCCCATATCGGCAAGATCGTAACAGCCATCGCTCGCCTCTCCTCAGGCCTCGATGTGAGTCCCATCAACACCCCAACACCAAGATCGGTGCCATCGAGCAGCACATAGTTGAGCGCCGAAAAAACTAGGGCTCCGGCAGAGAGCAAGATTACCCAGTCGTTATCCAACATGGGATTGGCTCCTCATGAGCGATCAGTCTCGTCTGCGAGGGACGGTTGCGGCCCTACTTCGTCTTCACCCGGTGGCTCTCGCAGTGTTCTTATCAATACCCAAAAGCCAATGCCGAAAATAAGTAGGTAAAAAACCAGAATGATCCAGGTTGAATGAATGACTTGGTGACGTGAAACTGAGGACAAACTATCCGATGTGCGCAGCAAACCGAAAATGGTGAATGGCTGACGTCCTACTTCGGTCACTACCCAGCCACTGAGCATTGCAAGAAACCCGGCGGGAGCCATCAGCACACATCCTTTAAACATCCAGCGCGCCGAATACAATCGCCGCCGCCACCGTAACACCAGGCTGACTAAACCCATACCGGTCATCAGCAGACCAAAACCGACCATAACGCGAAAGGCAAAAAACACCACCGGCACTGGAGGAATCTCGTCAATCGGGAATTCATCCAGTGCAGCAATGGTGCTAGTCAGATCGTGGTGGAGGTAGAGAGAACCAATGCGTGGAATTGCCAATTCCCAAAAATTGCGTTGCTCAACCATGTCTGGGATGGCGAACACCCGTAGAGGTTCGCCCTCACCCTCTGCTGGGCGCGTCCAGGAGCCCTCTATGGCTGCGACTTTCTGCGGCTGCACCTTGAGGCTGTGCTGCCCGTGAAGGTCACCCACAATCATCTGCAACGGGGAAAATGCAACGACCATCCAAAGAGCCATTGAAAACTGCAGCCGCGTTCGGGAGTTCTGAGATTGGCCTAATAGTTGCCAAGCGCTTATGCCGGCCACCAAGGTGGCAGTACCCAGAAACGCAGCCAGCGTCATATGAACTAATCGATAAGGAAATGAAGGATTGAAGATGATTGCCCACCAATCATCTGCAATGAACCGTCCGTCTGCACCGATGGTGTAGCCAGCAGGCGTTTGCATCCAGGAATTCGCCGCAAGTATCCAAAAAGCGCTGATCAGCGACCCGACGGCAACAGCGCAGGTGGAAAAAAAATGCAGGCGGGGGCCAACCTTCTTCAGGCCGAACAGCATAATGCCGAGGAAGCCTGCCTCCAGAAAAAAAGCAGCTAGTACCTCGTAAAACATCAACGGCCCTAAAATATCGCCAGCTTGGGTCGAAAGCCGTGACCAATTCAAACCAAACTGATATTCCAGAATCAAGCCGGATGCAGTACCAATTGCGACGTTGAGGGCAAACACTTTCAGCCAGTAAAGGTAGACGTCCAGATAGATCTTTCGCCCGCGCCAAAGCCAAAGTGCTTCGAGCACCATCAAAAAATTCGCCAGCCCGATCGTTAGCGCAGCGAGCACGATATGAAAACTGATAGTTATCGCGAATTGCGCCCGTGCAGCAACCAACGCCGAATCAATCGAATTCATATTTACGCTCACGTGGGGTCATCGAAAGCTTCCCTTACGATCAAAGGTGGGAAAACGACGTCCACTGTCTACGAGCGAGACGTCTCCGCTCAAGCTCGAAGGGGGCGACTGCGGCCTGAAGGGGATAAGTTTCCAACAAAGGTATATCCGCAGTCATGCAGCCGGTGCGTGCCCACAGAGGTCACATGCTCATGCCCTACGCTCCTTCCTGAAATCGTAGAACGATTCAAGCCCCCTCCTTTTCACTCCCGCTTGGCAAAAGAATCGCAGCCCGCGACGGCTTGGAGATACGCCTGATCTGCCTCTTTTCGCAGATCTCTGTGCTCCTCCCAACTGACGAGATGTTGTCGATCCATCTCATCGGCCTGGCGTAGCAATTCTTCGTGATAGGCATCCGGGCAGTTCATTCGCAGAACGCTATTTTCCAACGCCCGATGCCATGATTCCAAGGCATTCAGTTTTTGTTCCTGCTCTCGTGTCAGGGTGTTGTAAGCGTTCATGACTGAATGCATTCCGGAGTGTTTTTGTTTGGATGGGACGGCAGCGATAGGCGTTCAAGCCGCCTGACCAAAGGTGTCATCCATCGGCTGGTATCAACTCATTTGAATTTTCATTTCAAATGCTCGCTCTCATGGATATATCAATAAAAATTCGGATGGCCTTCATGACGTTCCTCCCAGGTTCTGCCAAATAAAGACTATCGAAACCAATCGGAGAAACTTTCATGGCTAGAGCGCAATCCATAAATTCGCATGTGCAGGCACTATTATTGGAGCGTAACGACTGGGTGCCTAATAACCCAAAGCTTGCGGTACTCATTTATTTCCAAGCCGTGCGCTATGACAAAGTCGATCCAGCAGGTTTTTTCGAGGAAATCTTTGAGTCAAATGGATGGCCTCCACAGTGGCGATATGGCATCTACGATTACCACCATTACCACACAAAGGGACATGAGGTTTTGGGTGTCGCAAAGGGCAATGCACGTTTGATGCTAGGTGGCCCTGGAGGCCAGGTATTGGAGGTCACCGTTGGCGATGTCCTATTGCTCCCTGCGGGCACAGGCCACTGCAATATAGGATCGAGTGATGATTTTCTGGTAGTCGGGGCATATCCTCCGGGGCAGAGCGCGGATATTTGCCGAGAAGCGCCGACATCAGATCAATTGGCGAACATTGCAAAATTACCCTACCCCAAACGAGATCCCGTTCAAGGCTTCGAAGGTGCGGTGCTCCGATACTGGACTTGAATGACTTTTTTGATTTTCAAACCCAATTACATCAAGGTCACATATTATGTGTATTTATACGGATACCTTGTAATTTTCAACGCTCATCTCTTCTGCGGCTAACCATTTTTCAGACTGCACGGTGAATACGTCACTTCCACATGTTTTCGGTCATTTCCCCAACACGGCCAAACACAACCTTAGGCGTGTGCAAACATTTCGACGTTGAGAGCATTGGCTCTTTTGGCTGGCTTCTGGACACTTTTTTGCCTCAGGTTGCCCTTCCCAACACCTCCCTTGTGGATAGATATCCAACGCTGGCAAAGCGACGATTGAAGCATAACCGTCGCTAACCGACCGAAAGTAGTGTTCACGTGCCCATTTCACGGGATCAAAGGGATAGGTAGCTCACGCTTTCGAGACGGTCTGAATAGCTCCCAAGCGAAATTGGCGGTAGCATCCTATAAATAGATAGTTTTTTTGGATCAGGGTCGCATTGTGGAACAGCTAAAACGCCTTCAAAGTGGAATAGAAGGGCTCGATGCTCTGCTCAAGGGCGGCCTAGTCGAGGGAGCTTCATACATAATCCAAGGACGCCCGGGGTCTGGAAAAACGATCCTCGCCAACCAGCTCGGGTTTCATCATGCAAAGAATGGCGGACGGGTTCTGGTCGCCACACTGTTGGCTGAATCCCATGATCGCCTTTTTCAGTACCTCTCGACGTTAAGCTTTTTCGACTCTTCAAAAGTCGGGGCTGAAATACAATTTGTCAGCGCATTCGATACTCTGGAAAACGAAGGGCTAGGCGAGGTAGTGAAATTGCTTCGGCGAGAAATAAGTCGCCAAAAAGCCACCGTTATGGTGGTGGACGGTCTGCTCAATGCCCGCTCAAAAGCTGACTCGCACATAGATACCAAGAAATTCATTTCAGAGCTGCAAGGACATGCCGCTTTCGCTGGCTGCACGGTGCTCTTTCTTACCAGCTCTCGTCTCGACGATGGCAGTCCTGAGCATACCATGGTCGATGGTGTGATTGAGATGGGCGAGGAGCTATACGGTACTCGCTCAGTGCGGCGAATTCAGCTCCGAAAAACTCGTGGCAGCGCAGCAATGACTGGGCTTCACGAATGTGAAATTACCGAAAATGGTTTTGTGGTTTACCCTCGACTCGAAAGTCTTTATAGCCACCCGTCCTCCCCCGACAGTGCGGACATGACGCGCATAGCCAGTGGCATTAAGTCATTGGACGACATACTAGGTGGCGGTCTGCACAGTTCGAGTGTTTCCTTGGTAATCGGCCCCTCGGGTACAGGTAAAACAACCCTTGGCTTGAAATTTCTGGCTGAGTCTACCGTGGAAGCTCCGGGACTACATTTTGGTTTTTATGAAAGTCCGCAACGATTGAGACTCAAAGGCCAATCATTGGGTATTGATATCAAGGGTATGGAGGACAGTGGTGCCCTGACTATTGCCTGGCAACCCACGACGGAAGGACTGCTGGATGGATTGGGCGCGCGACTGCTCAGTCTCGTTGAGGAAAAGGGTATCAAGCGGCTGTTCATCGATAGCCTGAGCGGGATGACGCGAGTTTCGACGAACCCTTCGCGAATTACTGACTTCTTCAGTGCTCTGATGAACGAGTTGAGATCTAGGGGGGTTACCGTCTTCGCCTCTTGGGAAATGCGCGATTTGTTTGGCTCTGAGCTCAGCGCTCCGACCTCTGACCTGTCTAGCATCGTAGACAACCTAATGCTGATGCGGCTCTTTGAGAATCACTCTGAACTTAGCAGGACGCTTTCTATTCTCAAGGTACGAGATAGCTCTTACGACCCTTCGCGATTTGAGATCGTCATACGTGATCAAGAAGTTTTCCTGAGAAAGGTTTCAAGAAATGAACCATCAGTCCTCGCTGAGTCATTGCCTGGTTCAACATCTTAAGCCTTCGTGTGGGTTGAATTGACATGACTACCATCTTGGTCGTCGACGACGAGTATTTGATCGCTGACGTTCTCGGCCTCGCGCTGGAGGATGAGGGTTTCATGGTGGTTACTGCCAGCAATGGGCGTAAAGGACTTGAGGTTCTGGAGAGAGAACGGCCTGCCCTGATCATTACCGACTTTATGATGCCGGTCATGAATGGGCTAGAGTTCGCTACAGCTGTTCGGGCTCTCCCTTCCTTTAGTCAATTGCCCATCATCCTGATGAGCGGCGCTCAGGCGCACATCGGTATGCAGAGATCTGATTTGTTTAATACAGTATTGCCGAAACCATTCAAAATCGACGTAATCATTGCCGAAGTTAAAAAGCTATTACCTCCTGATTAAGCAACAGTGCTTATAAGCGCGTCAGCAGGTGCGACTGCTTCAGTCGAACGCGTTCGCTAGCGAACGCCCTGTCAGTCAGACTATGCATGGTAGCTGCATGTAGTGATATAAATCGGCTTCGGATGTGGCTCATGAAGTCTCCTGTTGATGAATGGGGAGACGAACGCGGAACAGCGTGCCATGCTCGACTGTTGATTCCACCTCTATCGTGCCTGCATGCCTTTCCACAATTTGAGACGCGATGAATAATCCCAGCCCTAACCCGGAGTAAGCCCCCGACTTTGTACCAGGTGCTTTCGAATAGCGAGCTTCTGGATTGAATAGGGACGGCAGCTCGCCTCGGGGAATGGGCGCTCCATGATTTTGCACACAGAAGCAGGCAGTGTGGCCATCGCTATTCAGCGTCACGCTGATCGGATGCTGGATATTGCCATGCCAAGCTGCGTTTCCGATCAGGTTCGAAAATACCTGTGCAATTCGGGAAGGGTCGAACTTGCCAGTTATGGCACTCGTATCAAAAAATGCGATCCGCGCATTCGGGTGAGCAAGAGATACTTCGTCTACTACCGCTTGGCATACGGCAGTTAAATCGGTTGTCACTGGCTGCACAGGTATGCCTGTGCCCAAGTTGCAGCGCGCAAGATCAAGAAGGTCGTTCACCATCTGGTTAGCGCTTTGAACGCTTTTTGATATCTGCGAAATAATCATATTTCCACGGTCGCCGAGTCCTTGATTCTGGCTCAGCAGCCCCATGCCTAACGTCACCGCTCCCAATGGCGTGCGTAGGTCGTGTCCGAGCACACCCAAAACCGTCCGACGTGTGGCTTCCACCGCTTTACCATAGGTCGCGATCGACTCTACCATTGCTTGATCAATGGCTTCGTTAAAGCGAATCATGTCCGTGAGTTGCTCGTCGCTTTTGTCGGCGCCCTCAGCCAACCAGAGTCTGAGCACACTTGAACGAAGGGCTCTATATTCCGAGACTAATTGATCCATCGAAAAGCCGGCTAACAGTCGCGTGAAAGCATGCCTTTGCGCAGCGGTTTCCTCCGTGATTTTCGGCCCTAACCCATGTGATTTTTCAATCTGCTGTTGCTCGCTCTGTGAGGTACGCAAGTCAAGTGCCACAGCTCTCAGAATGTACTCGGCATGGTTTCTCAGTCCTCTGGCGTCCATGGTGGGATTAGGAGTTTCAACCGTCCGGGCGAAGTTCTCCCATGCCTGCAGAATAGGCTCGCGGTTGTCGAGGATGAAATCTGAAAGACGCATAACGATCCTTTATTTTCAAGGGTACATGAGAGTGTCAAGCAGTCGAATTTGAATGAAAAAAGTACACGGACACAAAAAAGCGCTGCTTTCGATGCAGTTAGAAGCCGCTGGTCTGGCTGAAGAAACGTTTGAGATTATGACCGTACTAAGAAAAAAATGACTGAGTTCATTGATCATGACGTGCAGTGTTTTGATTGTAGAGGATGACGAGCTATTGCGCCCTTTGACCGAGGAGGCAATCTCGTTACTCGACCTGGAAATTGTGGCGTGCCCCACGGCAGACGATGCGCTGTCGGTGCTAGAAGGCGAGTGCTCGTTGAGTCTTGTGATCACTGACATTTGCATGCCGGGGAGTATGGATGGACTTGAGCTTGCGAGGATCATTTGGAAACGTTGGCCGTATTTGCCGGTTATCCTCACCTCTGGCAATAAAGCCGTTGATGAGAAGACGTTACCCTCCAACGCAATGTTCATTCGTAAACCGTGGTCACTGGACGCCTTACATGACGCGGTTAGAAAATATGTGCCAATGTAAATCTCACTCCCCTTATACAGCGCTCGACTGACCGGCTCTCCTAGTTTCTTGCAATCCTCGCAAAAAAGGATGCTCAAGTTGAATGCTAATTTAGTGACTCGACTAAAAGTGCGAATTGGCGTGACTAGCAGAAGGCATCGACTGTGCGCTGCGTATCTGCAATCTACCGGATTCGACTTAATCGCTCGCCCCATTGCATGGCAATAATGGTGATGTGGGCAGTGCCGGAGGAACTGCACGAGCATGGTGAACCCGAAATACTCGACGACCTGGCCTCCCATCGTGGCGCCCACTTTTTGCTCGGTCAGAGCAAAAGGACATTGCCTTGGCATGTCTGGGTAAAGGTTAGGATCGCCTCGTTGCGATTTGGTTGAGATTCTACCGCCCTATTTTGCCAAAAGCGGATGTTCAATCCATGGTTAACTCAACCGAAATGTCGCAGTGAAAGTCGTACCATGCTCTAGGGAAGAATGCACTGAAACATCACCTCCATGTGCCGTGACGATTTCTCGAACGATGAACAGGCCGAGCCCCACGCTACGTAAGTCGCTATCTTTTTCTGTTCCACGTGTCATTGGCTCAAAAAGGCCATCGAGGGCTGACGCAGAAATTGCCTCGCCGAAGTTATGAACCGATAGGCTCGCTTGATCGCTGTCGACGCGAGATACCACTGTTATCGGTCGTTGCAGATCGCCGTAAGCCACACTGTTGGCGACCAGATTACCAATGATTTGTTGTAGACGATCGGCGTCAAGTTTGAAGCTTCCGTTCTCGGATCCTTGATGGATGAGCGTTGCTTCGGGAAAGGTTACCCGTAGCTCAGCAATGCTTTGAGCCGTTACGGAGTGCAAGTCGATTGTCGAGGCGGAAATTGATATCCCACGCCCCACTCTTGCCAGTGCAAAGTCCAACAAATCCGCAATCATTCGATGCGCTCTATCCGCAGAACTACTTATATGACTGAGCATCATCGCATCTTTACCGGTGGGCAGTCTGCGAGTGAGAATTTCTGCCGCCATTTTGATTGCCGTTAGCGGGTTTTTAAGGTCGTGACTGACGATTGCGACCATTTGCTCTGCGAATTGAGCCCGACGATGTGATTTTTCATAAGCGTCATTCAGCTTTGCCTGCGCTACCGACAAGGCTACGTCAGCGGCCAACTTCTCTGCCAAGAGTCCTTCCGCCAGTTGTCGAGCTTTCAGCAGCTCGCGTTCGTATTTGTCCCTATCTGCGGTACAGAACAATGCCAACTCATAGAAAACGCCCGACTCATGCTCTCGACGCACGCCATTGAGCAGCATTGAAACAATGGTTTTGTCGCGATGGATTAGGTCGAGTTTTACCTCAGCCACTGACCCCTGCATGCGCATCAACGGCGACCAGTGAGTTTGATGAAAGATGCGTCCACCCATCGTCAACAAGTCTTGAAAACGCAAACCTTCCAATTCGTTTGATTCACGACCGACCCAAGCGCTGAAGATGTGATTCGCACGCAGGATGGCGCCATCTTCTTGGGTGATGATCAATCCGCAGGGGGCGCCGTCAAAAAGCGACTGGAATTCGGGTAAAACAGGTCTATCAACTGTCATTGCCGCCTTCCGTCCAAGGTAACAGAAAGCTGTCCATCGCTTCGGAACAAGCGCTCGGCGCACTCATGTGAGGACAGTGACCAACATTCGCAACCAGACACAGTGTGCTATTAGGAAGCACTTGGTGCAGGTATTCACCGACAGCAATGGGAGCAATAATGTCGTCTGTGGATTGCAGAATGAGTATCGGCGTCGTCAAACCAGTTACATCCGCGCGGTTGTCAGACATGAAAGTCACCCGGGCAAACTGCTTTGCGATTTCCGGATCAGTACGGCAGAAGCTGTTGGTTAGCGACTCGCTCAACGCAGGTTGGCCAGGCGCGCCCATGATGACCGGAGCCATAGTGCTAGACCAGCCGAGGTAGTTGCTGTCCAGAGTGTGCAAGAGTGATTTGATGTCATCGAGCTTGAATCCCCCAACATACTCGCCTGAATCAACATAGCAGGGCGAAGGGCCAATCATCACATGAGCAACAATACGATCGTGTTGGCTACGATCGGCCAACGCACCAATCATCGCGCTGACTGAGTGACCGACCAGAATGACCGGGCCTGTAGAAAATTCGTCGATGATTTCGACTAGATCCTGGGCGTAGCCATCCAGTGAGTTGTATTTCTTGGCATCATACTCGCTCAGGTCAGATTGTCCGGCCCCTACCAGGTCATAAAGAACCACCTTGAATCGGCTCGTGAAGTGGTCAATAAGGTACGACCACATGGTTTGATCACAGCCAAAGCCGTGGGAGAAAATCAGCGTGGTAATGCCGTCACCCACTACGCTTACATTGTTGCGGCTTTGAACAGACATACTGGACGCTCCCGATGACCCAAACGAAGAATTCAGGCGCAGCACGCAGTGTAGAGAGTGGCGTCCCACGCGTCACCGGTATGATGCGGTAGTTACGAAAATTCAGATCGGGTGGTATGGCTTTTTCAGGAGCATATACTGCTGGTGACTCCTCGGCCCTGAGTGCAAAAAGTGGCGATCAAGAGTTTGATCCTGTCCGCGCGGCTCAACGGGCATGATCCGTATGCTCAGTTGAAGGATGTTCTTACACGCCTGCCGACCCAACGGACGAGTGAAATTACCAAGCTGTTGCCGCCCAGATGGGCGCCCATTTAACCGGGCAAGATCTGTTCGTCGAACGCTTGCTCCATCAAAGCGATTCTCTTCAGGCATTGGCCGAGGCAAGCAGTAGGTACGAGGATTTAGAGATTGCTACATTGATCTCATCCTGAGCGTCGCCATCCCACTCTTCGACGGGCGCCAACTCTAGTTTTAGCGCCTTTATGCGCTCTCTGATATTTGCAATTTCTTCGTCCCGGCATCGGGTGGCAATTGCCTCCCAGCTTGCTTCAGCACTACTTTTTAGATTGAAGATTCAGTCCTTGCTTTCTAATAGCTGGGCTGAAGAGCCTTTTTCAGCACAAAAACAAACGCCCCGAACAAGCCGGGGCGTTTGGTCTAAGACCTATCAGTGTGTTTTCACGCAGTCTAATCACAGCCCTTTTTTGTACTCGAACCAAAATCACTTGGTCAGCCAAGACTCAACGGTCGCGGAGCCGTGTTCAGCTTTCCAATCTTTCAACGTCTTGTGGTTACCACCCTTGGTTTCTACGACCTCGCCGGTATGAGGATTTTTATAAACCTTCAACTGACGAGGCTTGCGGCTGCCTGCTCTGGACTCGACAGCTGGAGCGCGACGGCCAGCTTGTGGGTCAAGCAGGTTGATCACATCCTTGAGGCTATAGCTGTATTTTGCGAGCAAATCGCGCAGCTTCGTTTCGAACTCAATTTCTTTCTTGAGGCCAGCATCGCCCTTGAGGGCTTCGAGAGCCTGGAGCTGTTCGGCGAGGTGTTTTTCAAGCTGGCGGAATTCGGCAAGTTTTGACATAGAAATTCTCGATGTGAGTAATACCTTGAGGTTACACCATAAATCACGGGGCGCACGTGTAAGGAGTGGCTCTTGAGGCCTTATACACGGCCGACCGATATTAATATCTGTTTGCAAGCGGCAGTAGGTCTTGGATTGGTTCCTTGTGTATGGCCGAGACTCTTATTGTTATAGATGAGTATCCGCCTCCTCAGCCGGATAAAACTCCCCCTCCTTCTCCATCCTTTCTAGCTGTTCGCGCACGATCAACTCCACGTTGGCAACTGCGGCTCGATCTTCAGGGTTGACCAATTGCAAGCACAAGCGTTGGACATTCTGATCGTGGGTGCCCTCGCTCATCATCTCGTGGGTGAAGACTTGTTTGCCACGCCAAAGGCATAGCTGGGTATGAGTTTCGCCGAGCCATATCTCATTGATTGATCTTATGTCAGTGGTAGCCAGTTGATCGACGGTGATTGTCTTATCCATGTTTTGTACCTAACCAATGAACATGTACAAATAGACTTACGGTCATAGCAGGCGTTCCAATTGCCGGCAATTCACTCGATCAACCGTCTCCCAGACTGCAGCTGGAATTAAAATCGACGTCTTGGGCTAGCGAGCGGGACTGAATTAAACGCGCCTCATATAACCTCATCGACACTCAAGCCCCTCCCACTGACCGGATAATTTCTACCACCATAGAAGGCTCGACGTTGTACCCCTCGACTGGCTAGGCGTCATAGCCGTTTATCACCAGCAACCTTGGCGCAAGCTCTTTGAGGCATTGATTCATCGACTCGTAAATCGGGTAGCGTCCGCACATGGTGTCACCCGTCGAATTGTCGTGCCTATGAGATTGACCGCAAGCGAACCAAATCGTTAACTGTATGCATATACAGTCAACTTCCTAAGGCTTGCATCATGAGCATCACCATCCTCGGCCCTCTAGCGTCTGGCGGTAGGAAGCTGCCTCTCTATTCATCCAGGGTGCCGGCAGGCTTCCCCTCCCCTGCGGCTGATCACATCGAGAAACACATTTCCCTCGATGAGCTGTTCGATATCCGCGCGCCGCACGTCTACCTGGTGAGAATTGATGGAGACAGCATGCAGGGCGCCGGAATTTATTCAGGGGATCTGGTGGTCGTTGATCGGAGCATCGATGCGGTCAGCGGTGACATAGTCATCGCAGCGCTGAACTCGGAGCCATTCTGCAAGCGCCTGCTTCTGCGTGAGAGCGCCGTGATGCTTGTATCGGAGAACCCAAAATATCCGGCAAGGCATGTCATGGAGGGCGATGAGTTGGTGATCTGGGGTGTAGTGAAATACAGCGTGCGCGATCATGACAATACGTGAGCCCGTCTTTGCCCTGATTGACTGCAACAGCTTCTACGCGAGTTGCGAGCGAGTGTTCAGACCCGACTTGGCAAAGACGCCCATTGTGGTTTTGTCCAACAACGACGGCTGTGTGATTGCGCGCAGCTACGACGCCAAGCCTTTCGTGAAAATGGGCCAGCCGTACTTCCAGATCAAAGACCATCTACGCCAGCATGGAGTCGTGGCCTTCAGCAGCAATTACGCCTTGTACGGCGACATGAGCGAGCGCGTCATGACGATCATCGAGTCGATGGTGCCGGCAATTGAGGTCTACAGCATTGATGAGGCATTCGCCGATTTGACTGGCATGCATGGAGATCTGTCCGCGTTTGGCAGGCACATGCGCTCCACGCTTCTCAAGCGCACAGGCATTCCTGTCGGAGTGGGGATAGCGCGTACGAAGACTCTCGCCAAGCTCGCTAACCACACAGCCAAACGTCTGCTGGATATTACCGGGGGCGTGGTCGATCTCTGCGATCCGTTCAAACGTGACTGGACACTGCGCAATACCGATGTCGGCGAAGTCTGGGGCATTGGCAAACGCATGAAGGCTCACCTCGAAGTCATGGGCATCAAGACAGCCATGGACTTGGCGAAAGCCAACCCGTGGATGCTTCGGCAGAAATTCAGTGTGGTGATCGAGAAAACTGCTCGCGAGCTTGCCGGCACCTCCTGTCTGGAACTGGGTGAAGCTGAACCACCCAAGCAAGAGATTTGCTGTAGCAGGATGTTCGGCACCAGGCTCACGCAGATCGAGCCGATCAAGGAGGCCGTCGCTACTTACACCCAACGTGCGGCGGAAAAGCTCAGAGCGCAAAATTCGCTGTGCAAGAAGATCCGCGTGAGTATCAGGACAGGCATGTTCAATCCCGAAGAAGCGAAATATGCGAACGGCGCGCTGGTCGAACTACCCTACCCGACAAACGATGTTCGACTCATGACCAAGGCTGCGACCGAAGCCGTCAATCGTCTGTATCGACCGGGCTTCAAGTACAGCAAAGCGGAGGTTCTGTTAATGGATCTCCGACAACCTGGCGAATTCACCGACGATTTGTTCGCGCATTCACAGCCAGTGATGGCCGACAAGGTGATGAGCGTTCTGGATGAAATCAATGGCCGCTGGGGAAAGGGAGTTCTTCGGCTGGCCAGCGTGCCGACGGCGCCTGAATGGGCTATGCGCCGGGAGTTGATGAGTCAGAGCTACACGACGAAGGTTGATCAATTGTGGACGGTGAAAGCCAAGTAGCAGGCCAACACTCTACATAAGCGGGATATCTTGACCGGCTGCTAACGGCCAAAAGCTGCCATTCACAAGAGGCTGCTTTCGACCCAAAGCTGACGGTGGGGACAGGCTGAAGTCACCCAAAAAAGGACGGTTGGGTAGCGCTTAGCAGGCCTCACTTGTGGCCTGGAGCCGCTACAAAACTAGTGGCGATTAACACATCTTTTTTATAGGAGAGCTTTGACCAAGACGGAAAATGGCTGATTGATAGCGTAGACATACTGCGAATGAGGAACTAATGTAGGTGCAAAAATAAGGATCTACTACAAGATGGTAAGTTTATGATTGAGTATTTAACAGCCTGTCATGTTTTTAATTTTTCTGAGTCGTACGCATATGCTGATAAGGTGCGAAAAGCTATTTTTGAAAATGAATATCCGGTTGACCCATTAGATGTTGCTAGTAATTTGGAAGTACAAGCCGCGAAACCTCAGCAGAAAACTATTTTGCACGATTACATTGATTATGTAATTCGTGAAGACTTGAGTTTTTATTTTGGCGGCGGTGGATGGGAGTATGAAGATGTAACTCCTGTTTTTGCCATGCTGAATTCGTATGGCATTCACTATATTACATTAGAGGAATATGTAGCGGAACAATATCGCGACGATGAGACTGGAGAAACGGTAGCAGTCACAAATGATCTTATGGATAAGATGAAGTTTCAGTACCTTAGTGAGTATTTAGAAGATATCGCTATGGACAGCCTCTCTTCTCTATTGGTGACAGAAGTTTTTACATTGCTTTTTGCTGATCGTGAAGCAATGAAAGTTTTTAATCTCAGGATAGCTGATAGCCTGGAAGATCGAACGCCTCGATGCACGTACTGGCCGAAATGGCTAGAGCGGGCGTTATTTTGTAGAGAAAAAGGTCTATGTGCAATTTGTAAGGCGGATTTAACATCTTTGTTCCATACCTATGGAAAACTGGCTATTCATCATATAGTTCCTATCGCCCTTAAAGGGGTGAATGATCCTACCAATTTGCAAGTTCTTTGCAGAAAGTGTAATGGTGAAAAAAGTGGAATGACAGTGGTTACGTCAAACTCTATGCCGGTATTTTGGTAGTGATTTTTCTTAAAAATCATACTTCTATCCAATTTGGCGTCGACTCTATGGCGCCAAAATGCTAAACCGCAGACCTTTAACTGCTGCGAGTTTCCTCGCGTGCAGGGGCACCGCTGGACCCTGAATTGACATACATTTTCAATAGATCAAAAAACCGCTGAGATTCAGTAGGTAATGGCGACTGCGCACAAATTCCATCATAATAAACCCCGACAACCTCACGTGCCGCTTCTAGGCTGGAAGACTTTAGATATTCATTTTTCAAAAGTTCGGAAAATTTTGCGCGACTCATTTTCATTTCAACTTCGCTGTAGGCGAGACGCACAATTGTAGTTAATGCGTTTGTAAGTTCAAAATTAAAGTAAATCGAAAATAGCGCAAAGAGTCCACTCATTTCAGCCGTAATCTCTCGGAAATCTGTGTAAGCTGAGTGTGCTTGTTCCATATACTCTTGGTGCTTATCCCAGTACATTTTGTACGCGACCCCGTTTTCTTCATCTTTCGCAATGCCTGCCGCAGCCAGCGCTAACTCTCGCTCAGAAATCAGCATTTGATATTGTTTAACTAAATTTATAACTTTCGCCACGTCAGTTACAGATTTTTTGAATGTTTCGATTTTTAATTTTGATTCTTCACGCGCCCAAAGTTGTGCTTGTTGCTCTTGCCATAATGTAAGTTTGTAATTCTCAAACTGCTTGGCATGCTCACCTTTAACTGATTCGATTTTATCGGTAATTGCTTCTATGTCTTCCTTGGTAGCTAGGTTTTTTCCTTTCTCTCTTGAGTAGCTAGTTAGGTAATACTGCATGATCAGAAGTATTGCGCCGCCGCTCAAAAAACTCATAATTTGGGTCAACTGTTCCGAAGCCATCCAAATATCCTTTAAATTACAAATTGCCGTGATCGCATGACAAATGCCGAAGCAATACTAGACTCTGCGTCAAAAGCACGCAGTCGGGCCGAATACGCACGCCGGCTGCTCCGGCGCATCCAGCACTACCACTGGCGCCTCACCTGTGGTTGCCGCTCGTCTCGCCTTAGGCTCTTTAGTTCTAAGCGATCTACCGCGAAAGATCGCTATGGGTCGAAAACGGCTATTCATACGGTTGCTCTTGGCCGATTGCTGGCTGTCGCGCATGGCTGCAGTCGACTCATAGCTGCCCTTAATGGAGGACAGTTCACTAGTCCATGGAGACGGCGAACCTCAAGTTGCCATAACCATTTGCTAGAGGATGCTGGGAGTCAATTTTTTCTGGCCCTCTACACTTTAGGTAGGCGCCCAAGACCCTAATCAGAGCGCCCCCCCCAAACGCTGGTATCGCCGTTCAAACGCCTCCGAGCCTCCCTCCATCACTTGGCAAACCTCTTGCCGCATGTCCTGCTCCTGTAGTGAGCCAGTCTGCTTCACATGACACTGGTTGTTAAAATCCAGCACATGAATCAGCTCAGCATCTCCATTTACCACGATGTTGGGGTTATGAGTGACGATAATCAGCTGGCGGCGCTGCTTGTTAGAGCGGATCTGCTGAACGACCAGTCCATAGATAAGATGGTTGTCCAGGTCATCCTCGGGCTGGTCGAGCACCAAAGGCTCACCTCCATGCGCTAGCAGAAAAGCCAGCATGGCAGCTGCGCGCTGACCCGCAGAGGCTTGACCGATAGATTGGAAGTCCCGTCCGTTGCCTTTGCGACTATATTCAACCTGCAGACCATCCTCAGGGAACCAGCACAGCAGGTGGTCCATGTATTCAGGTCGTTTGTCCGTTTCACTTTTCAAAAATTTATTGAACCAGCTCCCAAATTCTGGTTTGCCACGGCAGGCCTGGGATAATCGCGTCCTCAAAATCTTCAGCAACTCTTCAAAACTGGGCGTGTCCCCAAGCAACTCGTCTGCCACCATGAGATCTGCTATGAGTCCCTTAGGAGTCGAAGCCTCCTGCTCCTGATACAGGTCTTCCGCATATTTGCCGTCTCCCACACCCAGCGCTTCGCGCAAAGAACGCTCGATCCCCCGCGAATCGCGGCTATAGGGAACGAGCTCAATCCTTACGTAGAGGTTGTCATGTAGGGTTGCCTGGAGGAATTCGCTGCGTCGATGACTGATTGCCCGGCGTGCCACCTGGATTTGCTCCAACTGTGACATCGCAGTGTTGCGCAGCTCAGCATGTTGCGACTTCAACGCGTTCAAGTTCCTCAACTCGGTATCCAGTCGCTGAGTTTCTTGAACCAATCGGTCGTACTCGTTGGGATCGTTTACCCCCTGCTGCTGAAGACTCTGCTTTAGCTGGTGGTAAGCTTCTTTAGCAGTTGCGATTCGGGTAAACCAAGTCGATGACTCAAGGTCAGTTTTCAGCGTTTTCCCAAGCTTTGCCAACTCAGCAGCGGAAGCCTCGATGTCCTGTCTTACTTTGCCGATAGCCGCGTTCAAGGCCTGAATGCAGGCCAGAGCCGGACTGTCATCATCGGCATCAAATAGCCCTGCTTGCAGGGCATCAGGCTGCAGAGTGGCAGCGACATTTTCAAGTTCTGTAACAAGCTTTGTCACCGCCTGAAATTGACGTTCTAGCTCCCGATTCTGTTGGCTAGTGCGTTGGTAGTTTTTCAACACAACCGTGTGATCGGAGCCTTCGAACTGTTCAAGTTTTCGCTTTATGTCTTGCAATGCGAGCGTTAAGGACTCGAGAGCTGATAACTCCCCTTCCATTTCGCGCATTCTTGCTCGGGAAGCCAGAAATGCGCTTTTTGCGTCTTCAAGTGCGTTTCTTTGCGATCGCGTGTCAGCGGCATCATCGATCACTTTCAGCAAAGCCTGCTGACTGTCGCCGGCCAAGGCAGCAATTTGCCCCTGACTAAACAGCCTTACAGGAAAACGCTGCTCATTGATGACCTGGCTGTCAGAGGGCATGAAATTAGTAGATAGGATGTCCCATTCTTCCACAATGTTTTCGGTGTCATCCTTTCGCCAGTTAAGGCGATAGGGCGAGCCATTGCGAAGAACCTGCACACGGATCTCTGTGTCGTCGAGTAAGCCGCCGTTGTCGTTTTTAGTCTTCGCGACAGCGTTGAATTTATTGAAGGTCTGTCCAGCTTCGGAAGCCTGCGACAGCTCACTTTCCCTCCGATAAGCCAAGCGAAGGGCGTGCACGATGGTTGATTTCCCTGTTCCTCGACCGCCGATCAGCGCATTGAAATATGGATTGAGGGGGAGAGATGCACTATTTTTTCCACGCCCCATGTAGCGTGCATTTCGAATTTCAATCGATTCGATGAAGTGATCGGGGGTAGTGAATGGTGCGAAGCCATCGCTTTGGTCGCTACGGCGTACTGAGACCTCCTGCCCATCCAGTAGCGCGAGGCGCAGACCTTCTATGTTGGGTTTGGCCATTTTGATCCAGGTGAAGCGCGAGCCAGGAACCGCCGTCCCTTTGAAACTGTGGCAATCACTACCAACCACATTGGCGAAGCGAAGCTTCAGTTCTTCAAGCACTTTGGGAGTTGAGCTGCTTCCTGAGGTCCACTCTAGGGCCAAAATGCCCGGTTCTTCTAGAACTTGCTTGACGGTGTGCGTATCGAGCAAACATTTTCGGGTTCCCTGCTCAACCTGCAGTAGGCCCTTGTCACCCTCCACATGAGCAGGAATCGCTAATCCTCCCTCGGCAATGACATGCTCGATCACCTTGGCAGCGCCCTCACGTGTCACACCGTCGCTATCCCCACGCGTTCCCGCGTAATGCACTTTCGCCAGCAAATCGCTGACGGTTTGGCTGGAGGCAGATGGGTCGAAAATGGCGAGCAAGTGGAAGCCGCCCTGAACAGAAATCTCAACGCCAGGGAATAAATGGAGTTCGCGAAATCCCTCAGGTGGACTCCCGGAATTTGCTTCACGCTTCATGTCCGAGTAAGCGGCCTTAAGCCCATCCACCCATTCACCGCTGTTGTGATCGGTGACAGCCACACAGTCGATCTCAGCAGCCATGTACTTGAGCAACCATTTTTGCGGCGTCAACTCATCGGGGGTACCAATCGCAGCTTGCCAAGCATTCGTATCCTTTGATGCCGGGGTGTGAGTGTGAAAATCGAATTTCCACCAGCGGGCGCCAGCGTATGGCCAAGCCTGACTCATATTCTCTCCTTGTTGGCCATCCTCACCGGCTTATTACTCAATGGCGCTCAGGTCCATTCAAGGGTGGCACTGTGCCAACAATATCGCTCAATGGCCCGATTCGGCTATTGATCGAGGGCGGTTGAGGAATCTCTCGAAATGAGAGAGTGATGTGAATTTTGAATCGCCCCGAGTTTCATAGATGCTTTCGAGCGTCAGGGATACCAGTCTAGTCCCAATGAGACTGTCCGCTTTTGGCCGATAGCGGCCATCTGAGGCGCAGGGGATTAAGCCTTCGGATCATGCAATGGGGCACGTTTTCTGACTCGTGGTTTGCGCTTCGCCTCGGGCAGCTGGCGCATAAGGCTCAGTTGCTGCTCCAATGTTTCTGCTCGAGCCAGCTGCGCTGCGGCAAGTTGCTGCGCTTGGCTGAGCTGGGTTTGGAGCGACTCAAGTCGTCGTACCGATTGTGCGACTTGCCGCCCAGCATCCTTGAGCTGGACTGCCATGGCTTTGCCCTCCTCCCTCGCGCGGTCTACCTCGCGGTGCGCTCGATCCTCTACCCCACGCAGGTAGTTATCCCGGTCGGCACGATCCTGTTCATGTTTTTGTCGCATCGCCTGCAGCTCTTGCTGAAGTGTCTGGTTTTGCTGCTGGGTATCATTCCGCTCGCGCAACAACACGTCACGCTGCTGCTGCAGCTCCTCGCTTTGCGCCTGCCGTTGTAGCAGCAGCATCTCCATGTCAGCTAGACGCGATTCGGCCGCTTGACGCCCGTTCATGGCCTCTATTACCTGTTGCCGTCCCTTTGCCAAATCCTGACGCGCTTGATCTTCGACCAGTGCGAGTCGTTCGCGCTCAGCTTCCAGCACTTGGCGTTGCTCAGCCAAGGCCTGTTCGGCCACACCTTGCGCCAGTCGGATAGCTTGCTGCCATACGGCAACGAAGGCATGCGAGACCTCACCCGGTAATGCCGGCAATCGCGTTTCTCCATTCAGGCGTTCGGCCAAACGCGCCCACCAAGTATCCAGAAGCCCGCCGACTCGCGCAGGACTACCTCGGCCTAGTTGCAGGCGCACGCGCTCGACCGTCGGCCGCTCACCACGGGCCAGCACTGCATCCGCGGCCGTAAACACCTCGTTTTCCGGCACCCCTACTGCCATGGCACACCCCAGCGTATATTAGGTCTGATAATTAAATGTTATCCGACGTTATTTTCTAAAAACTGGAATTATCATACGTTGAACGTATTAAATATTACAGATCAGTTGGCGCTGGTCGACGAAATGCCGTTGGACCCGCAATCCTTGGCGCTCCACGCCCAGGACGCTGCGGCGGCGTTTATTGCCGCCGGCACCGCGGCCAACACGGTGCGCAGTTATCGCAGCGCCCTCGCCTACTGGTCGGTCTGGCTGCAGCTGCGTTATGGCCAGGCACTGGGCGATGCGCCGCTCCCTGCGGCCGTGGCGGTGCAGTTTGTCCTTGATCACCTGGCACGGCCGCTGGCCGAAGGTAGCTGGGCGCACCTGTTGCCGCCCGGCATCGACGCTGCCTTGGTCGCAGTCCGGGTCAAAGGCAAGCTGGGCCCGCTGGCGTTCAACACCGTCAGTCACCGTCTGGCGGTACTCGGCAAATGGCATCGAATCAATCAGTGGGACAGCCCGACCGAGGCGCCGGCTTTAAAAACCCTGCTGCGCGAAGCACGCAAGGCGCAATCGCGCCAAGGCGTCAACGTTCGCAAGAAAACCGCGATCGTCCTGGAGCCCTTGCAGGCGCTGCTCGCCACCTGCGACGACGGCGTGCGCGGCATTCGTGACCGCGCCCTGCTCCTGCTGGCCTGGAGTGGCGGCGGCCGGCGACGTTCGGAAGTGGTGAGCCTGCAAGTGGGTGATGTGCGCCAATTGGATGCCGGCACCTGGCTCTATGCCTTGGGCGCCACCAAGACCGACACCGGCGGTATTCGTCGCGAAAAGCCGTTACGCGGGCCGGCGGCCGAGGCACTGGCCGCCTGGTTGACGGTGGCGCCGGCCGAGTCCGGTCCGCTGTTTCGTCGCCTGTATAAAGGCGGCAAGATCGGGATGACTGGCTTATCGGCGGACCAGGTCGCGCGCATCGTCCAGCGCCGCGCCAAACTGGCGGGCCTGGAGGGCGATTGGGCGGCACACAGCTTGCGCTCCGGCTTTGTCACCGAAGCCGGGCGCCAAGGCGTGCCACTGGGTGAAGTGATGGCCATGACCGAACACCGCAGCGTGAGCACGGTGATGGGCTACTTTCAAGCAGGGGGCCTGCTCGACAGCCGCGCCAGTCAACTCCTCGGACCGATACCGGTCGCGAGCGAACCTGCGTCAGAATCAACAGCCGGGTTAAACGGGACGAGCGCCTTCTGCGCGCAGGAAACTGAGGCGGTTATGTAGGCTGGCGCAGTGCACGTCTGAGGTACATGGGAACAGGTCGATGGTGAAAAGGGATCTGCCGGGAGTGCTGCTGTGGTGGTTCGCTCGCGGCACCAACAAACTCGCCGAAAGCGGGGGGGGGGCGGTCCGCTCTCTTGCTCTGCGCCGTGCTCGCCTTATCGGCCAGAAAGGTTACTGCATTTCGCTAGACCCGCGAATTTTTGAGCCATCCTGGCGCACTTGGCAACGTATTCGTTGTGGACGAGGAATATGGCAGTTTGATACTGTGGAAAAGCCCTATCTCGCAACCACCGACATTCTCAGTCGACGTCATGCCGGAGATATTATGGAATGGCCGAAATTCGACTTCAACGTTCCTTTCCGGCTGTTATTGACCTTCAATGCAACGTCTCTCCTGGTGATCGTATTTTTGGTGCAAAAGGGTTACGCGCTGGGGTACTTTTTTCCTGACCTCGCCCATGTTGTCGCACTGCCCAATTTTCTGTCTTACATCCTCTATCTCTGTGCCCCCATATTGCTCACCGGCTTGAGCTTGGCTCTTAGCTCATCGCTGGGCAAGGATGAGTTCAAATCAGGCCAGGTTGATTCGATTGATCATGCCAACAACAGTTTTTTGCCGAGTTACCTCGGTTATTTTTTTGTGGCACTCAGTGTCCCCAATTGGGAAACGTTAATTTTTGTATATGGCGTTCTGTTTGTTTTTACTTACCGGTCGCAAGCGTTGTATTTTAACCCGCTGTTTTTATTATACGGCTACGAGTTCTACAACATTACCACCACACGGCGAGCGTCAATTTTTCTGATTTCGCGAGCCAAGTATAAGCTGCCGACTGACATCGTGATAGAAAAAGCTTTTCGAATCAATGACTATACATTCATAGAAAAAGGGTGAGCATATGGACTATGTACTGGTAAAGGTGAAAAAGCTTAGAAAAAAACCATTTTTCAAGTTGATCTCCGACTATACGCTTTTCGACAACTTGGATATCGATCCCGCCGCTTGTGTGGTTTACAACCCTGACCACAATCTGGACGAAGATTCCTGGTTCAAAGTTGAGAAGTTCTCCGCCCAAGCGTTTTGTCTCGAGATCGTGAAAGGCGACTTTGATGCCAAGGAATATGACGACTTGCCAAAACGGCTGTTCAATGACATCTCCTACATTGTGGCCAGCCAAGGGGAAGACTTCTACTTTCAGAAAGTTACGCCTTCACTTTTTATCAAACGGAAGACCGTGATATTCGGCGAGGTTGCGGAGATTGAGGAATCCGAGAGTCGCTTAGTGATTAATGTCCAGCCGGATGCTGTCTACCTCAAGGCTTCTGACACCCTCATCTTCAGAAACCTGGCCACCATTTCCAGCATTTTTCCCGGGATCGATGAACTGTACAAAGAGGCAACGCAAGAAGAAGTTGCGCAGTTTCTTGAAAAGCCCTTTATTGCTCTGTCCAACGATTTTGCGGCGGAAAAGGTGTCCAAGCCGAATCGCAAACGTATTGCTTTGGCGATGGCAACGCTAGAGGCGTTACCCGAACAAGATAAAGTAGGAATGCTCACTTACATAGATGGCTATTGCGGTCAGCAACTCGTCTTTGATGCCAACAGTGGACAGTTCGAAATCTCGACAGACAACGAGCTGAAGCTCCTGATTTATGGCATTGAACAACGTTTCTACACCACGCAGTTCGGTCAAGAAAAGCGACTGGCCAACTCAGTTCAGGCCCTTGGCTGATGGGGCCGAGACGATGCATGCACCTGATCAGGCCATACTGAGGACCACCTTTTTTCCGCACACCCTCGCCTAGGGAAGAGTCAACGCGCCAGGAGAGAGCAAAACGGATTCTCGGCCTGAGTGCAACTGCCCGTGAAAGCGGATTTAGTACGAACAGACAGAGCCGACGAATGTTCCGATCCCAAGCTCTCGCCAAACGACCGCGAGACAACTGGGACTCGATCACTCTTTTATAGCGGTTTGATTCTGAATCGCGGACGCCAACTCTTTGAGGACATGCACCATCCGCGAGCGCTCGCGCGGATCTTGCGCAGCTACGCTCTCGGCCAATCGTTCGGGCTGCTCGAGCAAGCGGTCCAGCGCGTCCAAGTCATTGGCATTTAGCTCCAGTTCAATCGACAATTTGCGCGTCATAACACCACCTCCCACGAAAAGATTACAGGTTTCCGCTGAACACCCTATCGGGGAATTATCGCACCTTATTTTCTTCACGGCACCGCACTCGAAGGCGCTCACTAGGTCAAGGTGGGTCTATTGCGCAGCACACCGGGACAAGCAGCAAAACGATATAAAAACCCTAGAAATATAGGCTGCTGTGCCCCCCCCCCCCCGCTCTGCCCTCTGAGTTCCGAGCCAACGATCGCGATGCGGATGGACTCGATAGTAATGATGCCCTCTTCTCATCCTAATAACACGCTTTGAAAATGAGAGCGATCTGCCGTAGCTTCGTTGACCCAATATCGCATGATGATTTCGTCAGAAGGCTCATAAGCCCAATGAAAAACGACCCATGTAGACGCAGGACTGAGCGCTCTATCATGAGTAAGCCGCCCAAGGCAGCGCTGGAATGAATTAAACGATAAATAACTAGGATCACGGATAATAACAGTAAACTCTGCAATCGAGTTTTGCTGACTGGATGTGATAAGCACGCAATGGTCACTTAGTTCGACATGATTGGGATCACTTCGATGGCTCAAAGAAATCTTAAATTTTCCTTTCATAATTGAAGCTCGTTGTAATTCATTCTCTATTGACGCCCATATCCCATAAAACTGAGATAACCAAAGAATGGCAACCTGTTTGAGCATGGGTGGCCTTTCACCTCCAAGCGTCAGTGTAGGAGGTTGGATGTTATCAGACTTATTTCCCGGGACATATCCTAAACTGTACATCCAGCCAAGCATGGCTGAAGACACTGCACAAGCGCATTTTACATCAAGACAATGCAACTGCTTTCTATCCATAGCCATTAGCGTTCGGAGGCACTTCTTGTGCGATCGCAAATATTCACGGTAAATATATCTCCGAATGCTTTTCAGCACTGAGAATGGTTTTGTGTGGTCGAAACGTGCGCAATGCTGAGGGGTAAAAAAGATTTTCTTGCAGCTTAAGGGAGCGACGGATAAACAAGTTGCATGACCAATTTTAGCAGAGCAAATGTTGAAACAGTGTCTATAGCCAAGTTCATTTTGGCTATTGCCGTCATACAGGCAACTAATAAATGTGCTTGCTACCTCGTCGCAATGAGGTACGCGCCTCAGCCAACCTAATATTTCGGAGCTATACACACAGAGGGTGTAATAGAAGTTTTGGTCATTATAGCCAAGATCGTAACCTAGCCTAGAGTCAAACGAAAAGTGCCCGCACGGCAGCCTTAAGCTGAAATAAACCTCATTGTTATCTTTGTTTTTTTTAGGCCCGAGGCCTGCTTGGGACATGGCTTCGCTGCAGGCGCGACAAAAGATCAATCTCTTTTTATGCCAAGGACAATGTGTTATGAATTTTAGATAGAAGAAAACACTGTGGTAGCCTTTCAATAAGCAGTCTGGACAGTGCCTGATTGATACTGCCTGCTTTATGTTTATCGGCATAAGACTGTTGATAAAACTACTTTCCAGCTCTGGTACAGCCATGCAGGCTGCTTGGGAGAATTTATCTATATCAATCCAGTCACTTAGCCAATATCGAACGTTGCTACGGCAGTCAAAAGACCCACTACCAATATAAGAAAATAGCGTCTTCCGGTCGATAACATTAACGGCCATTAACTTTAAAAAAAGCGAAAATGACGACTCAAATGGCATCTTGCGACGTGCGCCAAGACTGAGTGAAATTCTGCTGCTAGGGAGCCGCACGTTTCATCAACTCTACAAACTGACGAACACCGCTCGAATGAATTGCGTCCCTTACAATAGGCTCATCAAGCTTAAAATTGGCACTATCATCTCGTCTATTAGCTAGCAATAAGTGCTCGATAATTCTGAATACATGCTCAATCGGTAAGTGGCTGACGCCGGCCCGGTCAATTTCGGTCAAAGCACTCCAGATTAGCTCTATATAAAACTCAAGCTTAAACCCAACCGCGAAAGCGGAAGGAAAAAAGAATCGAGTGTAAGACCAACCGGTGCCCTCAGGAAACTCCGATTCCTGGTCGAAGCTTTTGAGAATTCCTCTTAAATCGTCTTTGCCGACGCACCCGGGGAATGGCACTGGCTCGCTAAGAAAACGAGCTATTAGATTGGTTGCTTCCCCGACAAATAAAGCACTTCTCCTATTAAGTATTTGCGGTTGTGCGAACCCCACGGTGGTCATGCTTATTTTGCGTTGTCTTAGCCGGTTATGAATGGTAAGCAGGATGCCATAATGATCTCTGCTAATATTCTGCATTTCATCAACTAACAAGACAAAATGATCGCCATCGACTGCAGCTAACTGAGCCTCAACATGTCCAAGGTATCTCTCCAAAAGCTCTGGGTATAGCTCCCTGCTCTTATGGTATATGTGTGCGGCCTTGACTAAGTCCTTCATAAAATTGGCAGACTTTGTTCCATCGGCTTCAATTTGAGATGTGTATTTTTCGGGATATTCGTAATTCAACATCTTCTGAACGGCAGTTAGGCAACTGGTTTTCCCCATGCGAGGCTGAGCATATAAAAACAATCCCGAATGACGCAACCAGACCTTCTCTCTGATTTTTTTGTAAGCGTCTGCGATCATAGGCGTGAGGATTAGCGCCTTGCCCTTTATGATTGGATGCGAGTCCAAAATTTTCTCTCGGACGTCGAAGCTATTCAGGTCAAGCATCACCCTCCTCCCTTCAGAATCGTTGCAAGATTCGGCAGTGGTTTGTTTAATATGCTTTTCGCCCCCTCTGGCTTAGTGGGCTGGGAAACCTCCATCAATACATCATTGGCAATTTTCGCCTCTCCTATAATCAGCTCCAAATCAGCCTCAATAGAAACCCGCTTAGCTTCTGTGGCTTGCGAGGTAGATATCGCTGGCTTTCTTTTCCCCTTAGCTATCTTGGTCGAAAGATAGCTAAGATAGACTTGTATAGGGTCCTGTTGTGAGTTTATAAATACCGTACGCTGTGATAGCAGCGACAGGATAGCCTTACGTGTTCTGAGATCATGTTTTGTATAAGACCACTTGCCAATAGCAAGCAAAATATCTAACGGGTAGCCATTCAGTGTAAAAGCCCTAACCTGCCGCAAATCACTCTCATCAATCGTGATCTTGATCTTCTTGCCGATTAGATCTGCTGAATCCCGTAGTATTGAGTTGGTGTATCTCACACTTTGGTATTGAATATAAGGCATTTTTCCTTTTTTAATATCTCCGCGAACGGTAACAATTTTTTCGTCACAGAACGGCTCTCTGCCGTCCGAATACTTGCAGGATGGCATATATCTAAACAAAAAGTCCCCGCCTGCTAACTCAATTTTTTGCCGTATAAAATCCAGCGGAGATATATAAAAAAGTGCCTCAGATGGCGTCGCATTGTGCGTGGCAATACATACACTCAATAAGTGTTCAATCTCTTCAGCCGTAATATCATAAGTTATAGCAAGCTCTGCACCGTGCCTTGCCCTACCTTTCGACGGTGAACTGCCAGTGGTTGACATAAGCCTCTGAAATAATTCTTTTGAAATGATATTAAAAAAATGTTCAATTCGAGATCGCCTTGCAGGCACACCAGGGGAGCCCCAGTTAATAGAAAACCCAAGTCCCTTCCTTGCCCGCTCTCTTACCTTTATTGCCAAATGCGCCAGCGCCCCATCAAACATAATGGCGGACCACAAAGCGCCTTTACATTCAGGTATAACCTCTTTTGGCAACCCGCCATGCTTTGGATAAATTAGTCCCTCAATGACAGCATGTGGCCGCGTATGTTCGGGGTTTATTGCCTCACGTAGAAGCGCCACAACATCGTCAGCACCGACCTCGCTACGATAGACAACCCTGCACGCAATAATTGCACTAGATGCGCGGCACAGAAGAGCAATTATCCACATTCGCTTAATCAGGATCTTTGTTTTCGTGCCATTAGGGGTTGAGAAAGAAACTGTTGCATGACAGTCAATATGATGAGCGTCGACTTCAAAAATCTCATATGGTTGCTCACATCTGATTAGCGACTTACTCTTTCTTCCAAGATGTATATTGTTTCGTGCTTCATCTTCACCTCGCTTTACGGCCGTTGAGGCAGGCTCGGCGAGCAAAATTGTTCGCATATATTTAGAAATAGTTGTACGACCTTGCCACTTTGTATTGAATGGCCATTCCCTATCACTAACCCCTTTCTCCCTGAGTAGCGAAATGAATATTCCGTGTAACGTTTTTGGCCGAATTTTATGCTCATGAATAATGCTTCTGGATTGCTCTTTCCTGATTCTTCGAAGTAACTCCTGCTCAATATCAGGAAATCTACCAAGTAACGCCGTAAACAACCCAGAACATCCTCCTTGAGCCTCAGGAAGCTTATGTGATTCACTTTTAGTTCTTATATATGGGACAAGATGTCTTCTAGGCAATAGAGCCCTAAACCCTAGCATTTGCCCGTCACTTCCTAATGCTTTGCATCTATTTAGAAAATAATAGATGCTTGATTTTTTTATGCTGCATTTCTCTTGAATTTCACACAAGGGCCTTCCCTCTAGTAGCATTTTTACAGCAATACACCTTTGCTTGTATATTTCCCTATCAGCTGTTTTCAGCGCATCCGAATCAAGGCATGGCCAACTATCAATGGGATCATTGACGAGGTCCAATCTAAGCAAAACTTTCACGCGACTGATTCCCATACGGTATTCAAACTGAAAGGGTGAATTTCTAATGAGATCCTAATCAAGCCCTTGGCATGCTGACGAACAATTACGCCTACTACCTCAGTCCGATCATACTCCCCAAGATGAGAAACCACGTCCCCTACTGTTCCAATTCGAGCTCTATGAAAATAATGCGCAACAGCGTTCATAAGGCTTATGTATTCTTCACCTCTGATGCTTGCGGCAAATCCCAAAGGTTTGGCCCAACGAAGAGCCTCAATCGCAACCGCATCGATTCTTTCATAGTCAAAGCTTTTACAAGGAAAATAGTTTCCATCAACGGGATATAACTCTGGAAGGTCAATATTGCTGCTCTTGACGAAATGTACTTCTGATGAACCGTCACGATAGTGGACAAAAAAGTCTGGAGTCTCTGGCTGCCGCTCTAATATTTCAAACCCAGCAACAGCGCTTTCAGACTCGAGAAAGCGAAGCCAATATATATATTGCAAATCAGAATTAAGAAGCCAGTCTCTATCGGTTTTCGGACTATAGACAAGCCATAAATTGTTGAACCTGTGCCCACGAGCACGGTAGGCCTTGTGCACGAGCTCTCGCGCACTGGACTTAGCCGAAACGTTTTGCTTCATGGCTACCTCGATAGTAGCGCTTCTGTTTCTACACTTTAGTTGAGAGGCGATTTTTTTCTAGAGCTCAGTTATAGGAATTTTAACTAATCCCTAGAACCAGTTAACGTCGGTTGACACGAAAATCAGCTAAAGCACTGAAATTAATAAGGGCGACCTGAGATGTCTTTCTATAAGTTAGTTATGCAGCCAACCTCATTCTGAAACCTCTCGCTCAAGGCCTTCACATTGCTTTGAATTCCTAAGCTCAATCACCATCCCGCGTGAGCTTCTTAATCAGCATCCGATGCTGTGGAAATCGCGCAATCAGTTGCCGCCGATCACCCATCTCCATGTCCGCAAAATCAAATCCCGGCGACACGGCTTCACTGATCAAACCAAATCCATGTTCTCCATTCAGTAGTCGCGAAGCTTTCCAGATTCCGCCAGGCACGTGCATTTGCAGATGTTGTCCCGCCAGAATGTCGTTGCCCATTACCAGCGTTTCCAGCGAGCCGTCAGCGTGGATCATGCTGTACTCGATGGGATCGCCCAGATGGTAGAAATGCAGAATGTCCGATTGATTGAAATGAAACTGGCCCACCGGCGAATCTTCAGTCAGCAAGTAATAGATCGAAGTCATCAGATAACGTGGGCCACCGGCGGTTTGCAACATGGCGCGTTGATCAGCTTGAAAAGTCCGGCGGAAATAGCCACCTTCTACATGAGGCTGCAGGTCCAGCCTGGCAATCACGTCCCTGACATCTGTCTTGCCTCGATTCATCGTCTGCTCCGTTGATTTGCAGGCCAATTCACTGATAGCTCTACTAAACGGCTATTTAGTGGAGTTAAAAGACGATAGCATCTCAATCGCCGAATTTTGCAACAAGCGCGATCAATCACTCGATTAATCGCGCCCCGTCCTTAACTGATCATCATCGCGTTGTAGTTAGCGCTCAATGACTGCAGATGATCACGATACCGCTTGACCATCAAAGACAGATCCCCCGGCACGTAATCCGTCTCCGTGAGTCGTTCAAGTGCCACGGCAAAACCTCTCCAGATATTAGCCACTGTCATAATTTCCTCACCGGCCACCCTGCGGCGGCGGCTGATTTCGACGATCGCGTTGGCATCCGCCAGCACATCTTCAGCCACTTGCAGATCGGTGTTAAGCGCGTCCATTGCTTGGGAAATGCTCTGGATCTCCTTGTCCAGATGATCGCGTGACTTCGCCAGTTCGCTGTACTTGATGCCGTCCGACACTACGCCCAAGACCTTGCGCACCAGTTCAATGCCCTGCTTCACCGCTTCCTTCTTCGGGTTTTCCATGTCGAGGCTGTCGAGTTCCTTGTTCGTCGGAATGTAGTTCTTGTACATGTCCGCCAGGTTGAATTCGCGAATTACATCCTGGGCCTTGATCAAGGTGTCGCGCTGCTCAACGCACGTTGCCTTGTTATGGCTGTGCTCATTCAGATGCGTCAGGATCCGCGCTTTGCGCTCCTTGGCGACATTGAGTGGTTCATTGGCTCGCTCGCCTATTTCGACGTTGTAGACACTGCGCACATCCTGTTCCAGACGCTGCGCACACTCGGCAAATCGCGCCTCGACACGTTCGAGCATCGCTTCGACATTACTTTTCAGGTTGCGCATTTCGCCGTTGACCAGGCTGCGATCTTCGTCAGTCAGATCGTCGCGGCTCAAGGCATCGCGCAATTCATCCAGCGCAGCGAAATAGCTGTCGCCGGATGCATTACTCAGCGCAGTAAGCAGGATCGGAAAAGCTTCGCGTAATGATTGATCAGTGTTGTTCAGGTAAGCGGCGACTTGCTGCGCGCGCTCTTGTAAAACTTCGGACCGAACGTTGCGAAAACGCGCCAGCGTCGAGATATCGCGAATGGTCTGCACAATGTTCTTAACGTCGACCGTCGGGAAATGCGGGGTATTGATAGGTGTCACGCCGTTCATGGCAATAATCCTCACAGCAGATAAGTAATCAGTTGAACGATTTTTTGTATTCGTCCAGCGCTTCATTGAAGGTAACCACCAACTCACCGGCGGTGCTCTTCACGTCACGCCACGGGTCGATCACCAGCGCGAACTCGGCAACAAACGTGGTCAGGCGCTGGGCATCGTTGATGCGTTCGAATTGCTGCGCCGACGAATCGATTTTGCTGAGCATGGTTTGCCACATGGTATTGAGGATGTTCAGCGCCGCCTCTGCGCCCGCCATGCGGATACCGATGTCGCCGAAATTCGACATCGAGCTTTCAATTGCGCTTTGCAGGCTTTCCTTGCCGCTGACACTTTCTTGTAACGCATCGACCTCAGCCTTCAGTGCGTTGCGCTCCTTGCGCGCAGTCTCGGCCTTGGGGCCGAAGATCGAACCGGAAATCGGCCAGAAAATCGGCAGTCCACCAGAAAAAGACATACCGACGTAATAGTCGTAATCCTTGTCCAGCTGGGTGATTCGTTCTTTCTTCTCCTTGATGGTCTGCCTGGTACTGGCGATCGACTCGACCAGGTTGTTGCGCTCCATCAGGTCGTACTTGCCCTTCACTTCCGACTGCAAACCGAACACCCGCTTGCCGCTCGACAAATCGCCACCCGAGAGCTCGATCTTGAAGTTGGAAATGCGATCCTTGAGTTCCCGCGTGGCGCCTTGCTGGCGTTGAACATCGATCTTCATCAACTTGATGATTTCAGTCACCGCCGAGGCCACTTCACCATCGTCCGAGGTGTAAGTAATACCGGCCAGATCATTGCCGGTCATTCGCCCCAGCGTAGCCCTGACCCGATCCATGATGGGCATTTCCTTGATCACCGAAATGATTTCCCCGCCACTGCTGACGATGTTTTTCGCCGCCGAGGAAAGATCGATACTTTGCTGAATGATCTTGCTTTCAACCGCATCCCAACTCGAGGCATGAATGCGGATCTTTTTGAACAACACCTGAATGTCGGCCGGCTCGAGCCCCGCTACGTTGATCGTCTTGTACTTCAGATACGACTCGACTTCCGGCAATTCACTGGGCAGTGACAGGCCTTTTTTCACGTACTGCTTGATCTTGATCACGTCTTCTCTGGTCAACAATCCGGCGTCGCGCGCAACGCCCGGGTATTGTCCGGAGATAAGGTGAAGTACCGCCTGCGGGAGGTTGTTACTGCTTTCCGAGTCTTTCAGTGGAACAGCCATCTTGATTGCCTCTATTCATGAAGGCCGATGCAACCGTTGCACCGACCCGCAGAAAGCTAGATGACGTTTTTGCTTGACTCAAAGCATTGGAATGAATCGTTAAACACAGCGCAAATGGCTGATTACACTGCGTTTTACAAAGAATGATGGCTTGTATGAAACATTGCGCTACACATGTCGGAATTGCCTGACAGGCAACGATTACAAATTCATCAGAAAATACTCAACGCAGTGCGTTTGATTTGTCCGAGCGCTTGAGTGTTTCACTCGGCAGCTCTTTGAACAGCGCCCGATAACTGCTGGAAAACCGCCCCAGATGCCAGAATGACCACTGCATCGCCACCTCGGCCACGGTGGTTTCCGTGGGCCGGCGCTTGAGCAATTCGCGGTGTGCACTGTTCAGTCGGCGCAGGCGCAGCCAGTGACTCGGGGTCATCCCGGTATAGGCCTTGAACGCCTGCTGCAATTGCCGCAACGGCACCCCTGCGACCTTCGACAGTTCGAGCAGATTGACGGTGTCTTCCGGCGAATCCGCTGCCCACTCCCCTACTCGCTTCATGATCGTGCGTTCTTCGCTACGCCGCTGTAATCCGCTGCGATCAAGACGGGTGTGTGCGTTGTCGAGGATAAACAGGCAGTCTTCGAGTAACTGCTGAGTCAGTGAGTCTTTATCAAATGGATCAACAGCTTGCGACAACTTCGTGAGCGTTGAGCTTAACCAGCGACTGAACAAGGCGTTCTGCCCGCAGTTAAGCGGCGCCATGAACAATCCTTCGAGTCTCGCCACCTCCAGACCATGCTGACGGACGAATTCCGGGCCGAACACCACGGCAATTTCCTGGTAGTTCTCCGGGGTGATCCAGATGTTGCGGCTGTCTTCGTTGAGCAGATACAGCGCGTTGTCGCTGCGATCGAAACAGAAGGCCAAGGCCCCCGATGGCGCGCTGAACGTCTGCTCGACGCGAGTGTTCATCTGTTCTTCGTAGACCTGCACACCCTCCAGGTCCAGATAGCGAATCTGCCCGGCGAAATGCCCGGGAGACATCTGCTGGTAATGCTGAACCCAACCCGGCGTGGCGCGGATCTGTTCGCTGACATCAGCGGTATTGAAAGCCTGAACCTGTAGCGGATTACACGTTGTCATGGGAGACCTTGCGCACTCTTTTGGTGCGCTTTGGTGCTGCTTAAAGTGGATAGATGGAACGGCAAGGCACGCCCAAGATAGTCGTCAACGCGCCACAGGGGAAGGGGCGGAAGATGAAACCCGCCCTCCCCGGCGTCTATAAAACCAATAACGAGGTCTTTATGAATGCCCCTTTCGATCAGCTGTTCACGTGGCTGAAAGATCACAAGATTACCGAAGTTGAATGTGTGGTCAGCGACCTGACCGGCATCGCCCGCGGCAAGATCGCACCGACCAACAAGTTCCTGCATGAGCGAGGCATGCGCCTGCCGGAAAGTGTGCTGCTGCAAACGGTAACCGGGGATTTTGTCGACGACGACATCTACTACGACCTGCTCGACCCGGCCGACATCGACATGGTCTGCAAACCGGTGAGCGACGCCGTGTATGTGATTCCATGGGCAATCGAACCGACCGCCATCGTCATCCACGACACCTTCGACAAGTTCGGCAACCCGATCGAACTGTCGCCGCGCAACGTGCTGAAGAAAGTCCTGCAGCTGTACACCGACAAGGGCTGGAAGCCGATCGTGGCGCCGGAAATGGAGTTCTACCTGACCCAGCGCTGCGAAGACCCGGACCTGCCGCTCAAGGCACCACTGGGCCGTTCGGGCCGTGCCGAAAGCGGTCGGCAGTCGTTCTCGATCGATGCCGCCAACGAGTTCGATCCGCTGTTCGAAGACGTCTACGACTGGTGCGAGCTGCAAGGTCTGGATCTGGACACGCTGATCCACGAAGACGGTCCGGCGCAGATGGAAATCAACTTCCGGCACGGCGACGCTCTGGATCTGGCCGACCAGATCACCGTGTTCAAACGCACCCTGCGCGAAGCGGCGCTCAAGCACAACGTCACCGCCACGTTCATGGCCAAACCGATTGGCGACGAACCTGGCAGCGCCATGCACCTGCACCAGAGCGTCGTGGAAATCGCCACCAGCAAGCCGATCTTCGCCGATGCCGACGGCACGATGAGCGAGCTGTTCCGCCATCACATCGGCGGCCTGCAGAAGTACATCCCGAAAGTGCTGCCGATGTTCGCGCCCAACGTCAACTCGTTCCGCCGCTTCCTGCCGGACACCTCGGCACCGGTCAACGTCGAGTGGGGCGAAGAAAACCGCACCGTCGGCCTGCGTGTGCCGACCTCCGGGCCGGAAGCCATGCGCGTGGAAAACCGCCTGCCGGGCGCCGATGCCAACCCGTACCTGGCGATCGCCGCGAGCCTGCTGTGTGGCTACATCGGCATGGTCGAAGGCATCGAGCCGAGTGCCGCCGTCGAAGGCCGCGCCTACGAACGCCGCAACCTGCGCCTGCCGATCACCATCGAAGACGCGCTGACGCAAATGGAAGAGTGCGACACCGTTGCGCGCTACCTGGGTAGCAAGTTCGTGCGCGGCTACGTCGCGGTCAAACGCGCCGAGCATGAAAACTTCAAGCGCGTGATCAGTTCGTGGGAGCGCGAGTTCCTGCTGCTGAGCGTCTGACCAACAACCACAAACCCTGTGGGAGCTGGCTTGCCAGCGATTACGTCGGCACAGTCGACATCACTATCGACTGACCCACCGCTATCGCTGGCAAGCCAGCTCCCACAAGGGGCCGTGCTCACCCGAAAAACTCCAATAACTCCAAGAGGTGTCGATATGCGTCTATTGAAATCCATGGTTCCCGCCGCGCTGGCGCTGTTGTGCAGCACCGCCGCCCTGGCCCAGCCACAGGTCAGCGTCTACAACTGGACCGACTACATCGGTGAAACCACCCTCGCCGACTTCCAGGCCAAGACCGGGATCAAGGTGATCTACGACGTGTTCGACTCCAACGAAACCCTGGAAGGCAAGCTGCTCGCGGGCCGCACCGGCTACGACGTGGTGGTGCCATCCAACCACTTTCTCGCGCGTCAGGTGAAGGCCGGGGCATTCCTCAAACTCGATCGCGAGCAGTTACCGAACTGGAAAAATCTCGATCCCAAGTTGCTCGAATTGCTCGAAAAGAACGACCCGGGCAACCAGCACTCGGTGCCGTACCTGTGGGGCACCAACGGTATCGGCTACAACGTCGACAAGGTCAAGCAAGTGCTGGGCATCGATCACATCGATTCCTGGGCCGTGCTGTTCGAACCGGAAAACCTGAAGAAACTCAGCCAGTGCGGCGTGTCGATGATGGACTCGGCGGACGAAGTGTTTCCGGCGATCCTCAACTACATGGGCATGGACCCACGCAGCGAAAACCCGGAAGACTATAAAAAGGCTGAAGCGAAACTGCTGAGCATCCGCCCGTACATCACCTACTTCCATTCCTCGAAATACGTTTCCGACCTGGCCAATGGCGACATCTGCGTAGCCTTCGGTTACTCCGGTGACGTGTTCCAGGCGGCCAACCGCGCCAAGGAAGCCAAGAACGGGGTGAATATCGCCTACGCCATTCCAAAAGAAGGCGCCAACCTGTGGTTCGACCTGCTGGCAATCCCGGCCGACGCCAGCAACACCAAGGAAGCCCACGCTTTCATCAATTACCTGCTCGATCCGCAAGTGATCGCCAAGGTCAGCGCTTCGGTCGGTTACGCCAACCCGAACCCGGCCGCCAAGCAGTACATGGATCAGGCGCTGGTGAACAATCCTGAGGTCTACCCGTCCCAGGCGGTGCTGGACAAGCTCTACATCTCCTCTACCCCGCCCCAGTCGATCATGCGTCTGATGACCCGGTCCTGGAGCAAAGTGAAGTCGAACAAATGAATCAGTACACGCAAGAACACGCCCGCTCCTATTACGCCGCTTCGGCCCGGGCCAGCACGCCCTGGCCGGCACTCGACGCTGACCTCAGCGTCGATGTCTGCGTGATCGGTGGCGGGTTCACCGGGGTCAACACCGCGATCGAACTGGCGCAACGCGGGCTGTCGGTGGTGTTGATTGAAGCCCGACGCATTGGCTGGGGCGCCAGCGGGCGCAACGGCGGTCAGTTGATTCGTGGCATCGGTCACGAAGTCGAAGGCTTTGCCCGTTACGTCGGCAACGAAGGCGTACGGTATCTGCAACGCGCCGGCATCGACTCGGTGGAACTGGTGCGCCAGCGCATCACCGAGAACGCCATCGAGTGCGACCTGCGCTGGGGCTTCTGCGAGCTGGCCAACACTCCGGCGCAATTCGCGGCGTTCAAGGACGAACAGGTCAGCCTCGACGAACTCGGTTATCAACACCAGACCCGGCTGGTCGGCCCGGAGCAGATCCGCCAGCAAGTGGTCAACGCCGACGGTTACGCCGGTGGTCTGATCGACATGGGTTCCGGTCATCTGCACCCGCTGGATCTGGTGCAAGGCGAAGCGCGCCTGGCAGCGTCCCTCGGGGTACGGATCTTCGAGCAGAGCCCGGTGCTGCAGATCATTCATGGCGAAACCGTTGAAGTGCGCTGCGCCACCGGCAGCGTCCGCGCTGGCAGTCTGGTACTCGGTTGCAACGCACACCTGGATGAACTCGAACAGCAACTCAGCGGCAAGGTCCTGCCCGCCGGCAGTTACATCATCGCCACCGAACCGCTGTCCGAGGCTCGCGCCGCGCAACTGATCCCGCACAACCTCGCGTTGTGCGACCAGAAAGTCGGACTCGATTACTACCGGCTCTCGGCGGATCGGCGCCTGCTGTTTGGCGGAGCCTGCCACTATTCCGGCCGCGACCCGGCAGACATCGCCGCCTACATGCGGCCGAAGATGCTCAAGGTCTTCCCGCAATTGTCGGACGTGCGCATCGACTATCAATGGGGCGGCAAGATCGGCATCACCGCCAACCGTTTCCCGCAGGTTGGCCGACTCAAGCAGCAGCCCAACGTGTTTTACGCTCAGGGTTATTCCGGTCACGGCCTCAACGTCACGCACTGGTGCGCCAAGCTACTGGGCGAAGCGATTCACGCCGGCCACAGTCAGGGCATGGACGTGTTCAGCGCCGTGCCGCACATGACCTTCCCCGGGGGCCCGGCCCTGCGTTCGCCGCTGCTGGCACTGGGCATGTTCTGGTACCGCCTGCGCGAAATCTTAGGCTGAACACTCCCCCCTGTAGGAGCTGCCGCAGGCTGCGATCTTTTGATCGTGATTTTTAAGGTCAAAAGATCGCAGCCTGCGGCAGCTCCTACACAAATCCACGTAATCCCGTGAATTTGCTCTATCGCCAAGCACTTCTATATTGATGAGGTGCTTTTGCGTTCCTGACGCTCAGCATCCACAAAACCGAGGAGGACATGGATGAAGTCGTCAGACGCCGATGAGCCACGAGCACCGGGCCAAGCGCCGATCAAGACGCGACGCTTCAGTATTTCACTGGTGTGGATCGTGCCGATCGTCGCGGTGCTGGTCGGTATTTCGCTGGTGGTGCACAACCTGCTGCAGGAAGGCCCGACCATCGTCGTCAACTTCAAGACCGGCAGCGGCCTGACCGCCAACAAGACCGAGGTCAAATACCGCAACGTGGTGATCGGCCAGGTGACTGACGTCGAGTTGAGCGGCGATCAGAAGAGCGTCGACGCCACGATCAAACTGGCCAAGCAGGCCGAAACCTTTACCCGCGAAGACTCACACTTCTGGGTCGTGCGCCCGCGCATCGGCGCTGGTGGTGTGTCGGGCATCGACACCCTGCTCTCCGGCGACTACATCGGCGCCGACATCGGCCAGTCCGACAGCCGCGCCAAACACTTCAAGGGCCTGGAGAATCCGCCGCCGATCACTTACGGCGAACCGGGCAAGCGCTTCATGCTGCATGCGCCGGATCTCGGCTCGCTGGACATTGGTTCGCCGGTCTACTACCGCAAGATCCCGGTCGGTCAGGTGGTGACCTACACCCTCAATCCCGAGGGCAAAGGCGTGGACATCGAGGTGTTCATCCATTCGCCGAACGACGCGTTCGTTACCGAAAACACCCGGTTCTGGAACGCCAGCGGCATCGACATCAATGTCGGCGCCAACGGCTTTGCGGTGAAAACCGAATCGCTATCGACCATGCTGGTCGGCGGCATTGCCTTCCGCGCCCCGGATTACAGCCCCAACGACGTTGCCGCCGCCGACGACAAGGATTTCGAACTGTTCGCCGATCAGCAGACCGCCCTCGCCCCGCCCAACGGCAAGGCGCAATACATGGTGCTGCGTTTTGACCAGTCGCTGCGCGGGCTCAAGGTCGATGCGCCGGTCGAATTCCTCGGCATGGAGATCGGCCGGGTCGTGGGCATCAACCTGGATTTCGATGCGAAAAAACGCAGCTTCCCGCTGAACGTCGGCATCGTCATTTACCCGCAGCGCCTCGGTCAGGCCTACAAAAAAATGCTCACCGAATTCAAGCACGACCCCGACGACGAAGCCGCCGGCATTCGTTTGCTCGGCACCTTCGTCGACAACGGTCTGCGCGCCCAGGCCCGCAGCGGCAACCTGCTGACCGGGCAACTGTACATCGCGCTGGATTTCTTCCCGAAAGCCGAGAAAGTTGCGTTCGACGCGACGCTCCGTCCGGTGGTCTTGCCAACCGTGCCCGGCAGCCTCGAACAGTTGCAGGAAAAACTCGAAGCCGTGGTCGACAAGCTCAACAAACTGCCGGTCGAACGAATTGCCGGCAACCTCGACAGCAACCTCGTCGAGCTGCGCAAGGGCCTGACCCAGTTCAACGCGAAAACCCTGCCGAGCGTGCAGACCACGCTGGCCGACGTCAGCAAGACCTTGCAGTCCGCCAGTTCGACCCTGGCCGAAGATTCGCCGCAGCGCGAAAAGCTCACCGAGACCCTCGACGAACTCGGGCGCATGTCGCGTTCGCTGCGTGAGCTGTCGGATTATCTCGGTCGCCATCCGGAATCGCTGATTCGCGGTCGCCCCGACAACGCCGCGCCGCTGGATCTGAAAGGACCGCCACGCAATTGAGCACAGGAGCTCCCCCATGGCTTTACCGCTGAAGATCACCGTGCTCGCTGCGTTCATGCTACTTGGCGCCTGCCGCAGCGAGCCGATCAACTTTCACACCCTGACCCCGGTGCAACTGCCGCAATCCCGGGCCGGCATGCAGATTCCGATCGAGGCGATCAGCGTGCCGCCGCAAGTCGATCGTCCGCAAATCGTCATCCGTCAGGGCAACAATGGCCTGGCGATTCTGGAAACCCAGTGGTGGGGGGCGAGTCTGGCGGATGAGTTGCGCAGTGCCTTGAACGATCAACTGAGCAATACCGGCAGTCGCGGCAATGTCTCGGTGCGCATCGATGTGCAACGGTTTGATTCGATCCCCGGCCAGTACGGGCTGATCGACGTCAAATGGCGCCTGCGCCCCAGCGGTGCGGCGGACAATGCGCTGCTGACCTGCCATTCAACCTTGCAAACAGCGTCCGGCCCGAGCATCGACGACCTGGTGGCCGCGCAACAGAACAACGTCAAACGCCTGGCTGCCCTGATCAATCAGGCGGCGGGCAATTCTCGCGTCTGCCCTTCGGCCTCCTGAGCCGCCAACAGCGTGACGGTGAAACGGCAGCCGTTCGGTTCGCGAGTCACCAACTGAACCTGCCAGCGCTGATGGCTACAGATTCGCTGCACCAGCGACAACCCCAGCCCAAGGCCTTCACCGCGCTGCTCGTCACCGCGCACGAATGGCTGGAACATCGCGTGACGTTTCTCTTCCGGAATACCGATGCCGCTGTCCTCGACCACGAAGCTGTCCTTGAGCAGGGTCAAGCGGACAAAGCCCTGATCGGTGTAGTGCCAGGCGTTACGCAGCAGATTGCCCATCACCGACTGCAAGAACGTCAGGTCATAACGCGCAGTGCCCGCCAGTTGCGGCTCGTAGATGAATTCCAAGCCCTTTTCACGAATCAGTCGTCCCCAGATTTCCACCTGGGCGTCGGCGATCGATTTGAGTGTGCAAGTGGATTCGGTGCCAAGCTCTTCCGGCTTGCGCGCCAGCATCAAGAAAGTTTCGACCAGTTGGCGCATTTCAGCGCTGGCCCGGGCGATGCGTGTGACCTGCTGGGTGGAACGCGGATCCAGCGAAGGGTTGGCCAGTAACAGCTCGCAGGAGCTGGCCAGAACCATCAACGGCGTGCGCAGTTCGTGGCTGACATCACTGGTGAAGAGCTTTTCGCGATTCAGGGTTTCGCGTAACCGGCCGAGTGTCTGGTCAAAAGACAGCGCCAGCTCTCCTACTTCATCATCGGCGTAGTCCGGATGCAGGGCCGGCGCCAACGCGATCAACTGATCACGATGCCGCACCTGCCCTGCCAGGCGAATCACCGGCGCCATGACCTGCCGCGCCAGCAGCCTGCCGAGCGCGACCGCCAGCATGACGCTGAGGATGAACCCGACAATCACCACCACGAACAGCAAGTGCTCGCGCTGCTCGAAGCTTTCCTGATTGCGCAGCAGCACATACTTGCGTCCACCGACCGCCTCGACCATCGCGTAGAAATCATCACCGTTGAACGAGATCTCCTGAAACCCTACGGGCAGTGCTGCCAGTTGCGGCGTCAGCGCCATTGGGCCTGGACCGTTTTCGAAAAAAAACAGTTCGCTCTTTTCCGGCTCGTGGCGCCATTGATTGATGTCGTCCATCGCCAACAGGCGGCGCAGTCCACCGCTGAGGGCGGTCATGGTCAACTTGTGCTCGACGACATGCACCGTGGCCACAATGCCCATCGCGAAGACACCGGCCACCACCGCGCTCATCAGGGCGAACACAATCACAATCCGATTGGCGAGGCTTTGCTTGAGGTCCATCCGGTTCAATGACTCCAGGGCTGATGTCAGGGCTGCAAGGGGCGGCGCGACGACGTTGTCCAATGTTCGCAGCTTCGCCTTGCCCGGCGTTGTTGTTAAGTGTTTAAAACAAACAAAACGGGTATTTGAGTTTGTTTATCAAATAGCCGTTTTAGTTAAAACACGCCGGACCTCGCAAATTTTTCACATGTTCTTCACTGCACTGCCACGACTCTGAACGTAGTGTTCAGCAGCCATTCAAGTAGACCACCGTAAAGTAACTAACCTCCTGGAGCTTACGTTGCACTGTGCGTGTACTGAGTGGAACTCGGGAATGACAAGGGGCAACGTCGTGGTTGAATTAGTACACGTACAATCAGCGTCCAGGCGATGGGATCTGTCTCGTCCGCGCACCTGGGCAATCATTGCTGTCGGTTTGCTGTTGATTACACTGATTTGCGGCTTCGTCTGGATGCAACGCTCGCCCGCCAACCTGCGCTATGCCAGTGCGTCGGCTACCCAGGAATGGGTGAAGGCCTGGCAGGCCGGTGAGGTCGTCGCACTGGTGCGACATACCGAACGTTGCGACCGCTCGACCAATCCCTGTCTGGGCCCGGCAGACGGTATCACCCAGGCTGGCAGCATTGCTGCAGCCCAGGTAGGCCGTGGCTTTACGCAACTGGGCCTGGAAAAGACCCAGTTCTTCAGCAGCCCGTTGACGCGCACCCTGCAGACTGCGCATTACATGCTCGGCCACGATGCCGTGGCCGCGGAATGGCTGGAAACCTGTGGCCCGACGATGCGCGATGAGTTGGTGGCACACAAGACCCCAGGGCAGAACATGATCCTGGTGACCCACAGCGGCTGCATCGCCGATTTCGAACGGCAGACCGGTTACCCGCGCGCGGTCGCCGCCGAATATGGCAGCACTGTTTTGGCCCGGATAGATGCGCAAGGAAAACTTGAAGTCATCGGCATCATGAATCCCGAAGGCTGGCAACGACTGGCCAAGTAATCATCAAAACTTAGTCGACAACAAACGGCCCGGCCAATGCTCTGGCACAAGGTATTGCCGTGTATGAAATTTGTAATAAGAAATGTTTTTTACTTTCCAGAACTGGAAAAAATTAAATTTAAAGCTTGTCTTCTCAAGGAGAACTTAACGCTGGAAGCAGACCCGTTCTCTGAATGCAGGACACGCCCATCGGCCGTGCTCGCCTCTGCATTCATTCAACCCAGTGCCGCGCCTGCAACGGAAATTGCCAGGCCGTCACTGAAACGCACACTTTGTACTGCACCAGGGTCCAGTCATGACGTCTGAGAACAAACCGCTGCATCATGCGGCGTTGAATTTGCCGCGCCTCCACCAGAGCAGCCTGATCGAACGCTTTGCGATACCCGGTCTGGTGCTGGCATTCGTGGTGTTTTATCTGCTGCCGCTGATGACTCACGGTCTGTGGATTCCCGATGAAACCCGTTACGGCCAGATCAGCCAGGAAATGCTGCAGAGCGGCAACTGGGTGGCGCCGCACTTCATGGGCATTCGCTACTTCGAAAAACCGATTGCCGGCTACTGGATGATCGCCATCGGCCAGGCCATCTTCGGTGAAAACCTGTTTGGTGTGCGTATCGCCTCGGCACTCAGCTCCGGGGTTAGCGTGTGGCTGGCCTACCTGTTGGCCCGGCGCCTGTGGAACAACCCGCGAATCAGCGCCGCGTGCGCCCTCCTTTATATGAGCTTCGGCCTGATTGCAGGACAAGCCGGCTATGCCAACCTCGATCCGCAGTTCACCTTGTGGGTCAACCTGAGTCTGGTGGCGATCTGGTTTGCCATCGACAGCAACACCCCGCGCGCGCGCCTGGGCAGCTGGGCTTTGTTGGGATTCGCTTGTGGCATGGGCCTGATGACCAAAGGTTTCCTCGCCCTGATGCTGCCGGTGCTGATCGCCCTGCCCTACATGATCTGGCAACGGCGCTTCGGTGAACTGGTGCGTTATGGACTGGTTGCCGTGGCGGTGGCCGCGCTGGTCAGTGTGCCATGGGCACTGGCCGTACATGCCCGTGAACCGGATTTCTGGCGGTTCTTCTTCTGGCACGAACACATCCGCCGCTTCGCCGCCGGTGAAGACGCACAGCACGCACGACCATGGTGGTTCTACCTGCCGCTGCTGTTTGCGTCCACCTTGCCGTGGGCACTGCTGTTGCCTTCGACGCTGCTGCGTACCTGGCGGGAAAAGCGCGATCCGAAAATCGCCTTCCTCGCCTTGTGGTTCCTGCTGCCGCTGGCTTTTTTCAGCGCGAGCAGCGGCAAACTGCCGACTTACATCATGCCGTGCCTGCTGCCATTGGCTCTGTTGATGGGCTACACCGTGATGAACTGGATAGCTGACCAGAACGGCCGCGTCTTACGCATCAACGGTGTGGTCAACGTGATGCTGGCCATTGCCGCACTGGTCGCGCTGATTTATCTGCAAGCGACCCGTGAAATTTACGAACACACCGAGATGTTCAGCCTCTCGCTGGGCTATATCGTGCTGCTCGGCTGGCTGATTTCCGGTTCACTGCAAGCCTTGCGCCCGCTGACGCTGTGGGCGATGCCGGCGTTGGGCATCGGCCTGCTTGTCGCACTGCTGCCAGCGGCGATGCCGGCGACCATCGTCAACAGCAAGATGCCGGATCAGTTCATTGCCGAACACCAACAGGAACTGAGCGAAACCAGCTCGTTGCTGAGTAATGACCTGGGCGCTGCGTCCGCGCTGTCCTGGCGTTTGCGTCGTCCGCAAGTCGACCTGTTCAACACCGTTGGCGAGCTCAAGTACGGCCTCGATGACCCGGCCATGGCTTCACGCAAGGTCAGCTTGGAAGGTGTTGGCCAATGGATGAGCGAAGCACGCAAAAAAGGCTCGGTCGGCGTGGTAATGCGGGTCAACAGCACCTCGGATGCGCAGCAACTTGAACTGCTGCCCATCGACGGCAAGCACTACCGTCGCGGTCAGATCGAGATCCTCATCTTCAGCCAGAGCCAGCCATGACCCGGACCAGGACTGAACGGAGGCAGTTGCTGCTTCTGCTGGCGGCGACTGCCCTGCTGTTATTGCTCGGCCTGGGCAGTCGCGAGCTGTGGGGGCCGGAAACCCGCTGGGCCAACATCGCCTTGCAGATGCTGCAAAGCGGCGACTATTTCGATCCCTATCTCAAAGGCAGTCCTTATTACGACAAACCGCTGCTGTCGTACTGGCTGATCACCGCGACCTCCTGGTTCACCGGCGGACTGGGGCATTGGTCGTTGCGCCTGTCATCGGTGATTTCCGCGTGGTTCAGCGTGTGGCTGGTGTATCTGCTCGGCGAGCAACTGTTTCGCAAAGGCACCGGGCTGATCGCCGGCTGGATGCTGGCGACCACGTTCTACTTCGTGTTCTGGGCGCGGGTGGCCACCGCCGACATTCTCACCGTCTGCGGTGTGCTGGCGGCCGTCTGGTGGTATTGGCGCGGCCCGGATGACACCCGCTTCTGGCGCTACGTGGTGTTCTTCGGCCTGCTGTCGCTGACATCGCTGTTCAAGGGCCTGATCGGTTTCATCCTGCCGGGGCTGGTGTTGCTGCCACACCTGCTCAGCGAACACCGCTGGAAATGTCACCTGAACTTGCGACTGTTCGGCGCGCTGTTGATCGCCGGGGCGTTTTACATGGCGCCGTTCCTGTTGTCTCACCTCTACGGTGCGCCCAACTACGAACAAAGCGGCCTCGGTCTGGTGCTGCGTGAAAACGTCGTGCGGTTTTTCCAGCCGTTCGATCAGTTCGGGCCGATTTACACCTACTTGATCTACCTGCCGGTTTACACCCTGCCCTGGGCACCGTGCTGGTTGATCGCCTTGTGGGTGGCCGCGCGCAACTGGAAGCACATCGAACCGGATACCCGTTGGCTGATTCAAGGGCTCGCGCTGCTGATGCTGTTCTTCACCGCCAGTGGCAGTCGCCGCAGCTATTACGTCTTGCCGCTGGTGCCCTTCGCGCAATTGCTGGGTGCCTGGTGGGTGACCCGGCGCATGGCCGCCCGCAACAGCGAAGGCCGTGGGCTGAAGATCGGTTTCGCTGTCACCACTGTATTGCTTGCTGCGGTACTGGGTGTGCTTTACCCGTGGACCAACAGCGGCGGCGGTGTCATCCGTTTCGGCGAGCAGGTTCGCGAACAGGCCAGTCAGCAGGCACCATTGAATCAATGGCGCATGGTCATGATCGAGGTCGACAACAAAGTACCGATGTACCTGCAAACCGGTGGTGCACCGTTCTACTACGTGCCGGAAACGATCGAGGACTTCCCGCACAATGGCGACACAGCCGCGCTGATCGCCTGGCTGCAACGCACCAGCGGTGAACATTGGGATCCGCAACGCACGATTTTCGTGGCGCAATACCGCTCCGGTGACGCCGTGCCACTCGATGCGCTGAAGGCTGATCATCAGGTCATCACCACCACCCCGACCCGTGGCGAACAGGTATTCCACGGGCGTGCAGACCAGAGCGTGGCTTACATTCCCCACTCCTGAGCAATGACGTTAAGACAAAAGGAGAGAGTCGCGGTAAATTTGAATGGCAATGACAAGTATTAACGGCTTCTTTGACGTTTTTTTCTCATTTGCCACCCTACATTGCCGCGACTCGACACTTGCAAATCGTTCGCATTGTTTCCTGCGAGGGTTTGCTCATAACGTCTGAAAACAGGAGCTGCCCGAATGAATCCACGCCTTCCATCCTTCTTCAAGCGCGCCTTGCTGGCCACCGCGTTGCTCGGCACCTGGCAGGCATTTGCCGCCGACTCGGTGGGTCTGGTGGTTTACAACGCCCAGCACGAAACCCTGACCAAGGCCTGGGTGGCCGGGTTCACCGAGGAAACCGGCATTCCGGTGACCATCCGCAACGGCGATGACACCGAGATGGGCAACCAGCTGGTGCAGGAAGGCGCCGCCTCGCCGGCAGACGTATTCCTAACCGAAAACTCCCCGGCCATGGTGCTGGTGGACAACGCCAAACTGTTCGCCCCGCTGGCGCCCGCGACCCTTGAGCAAGTCGATTCCGCCTACCGTCCGGCCCACGGCAATTGGGTCGGCATCGCCGCCCGTTCCACCGTGTTCGTCTACAACCCGAGCAAACTGACTGAAAAAGACCTGCCCAAATCCCTGCTCGACCTCGCCACCCCGGCCTGGAAAGGTCGTTGGGCCGCCTCCCCGGCCGGCGCGGATTTCCAGGCGATCGTCGCCGCCGTCCTGCAACAGAAAGGCGAAGCCGCCACCCTGGAATGGCTCAAGGGCATGAAGACCAACGCCACGATCTATCGCGGCAACAGCGCGGTACTGAAAGCGGTGAACGCCGGGCAGATCGACAGCGGTGTGATCTACCACTATTACAGCTTCGTCGATCAGTCCAAGACCGGCGAAAACAGCAAAAACACCAGGCTGTACTACTTCAAACATCAGGATCCGGGCGCGTTCGTCAGTACCTCCGGCGCCGGCGTGCTGGCATCGAGCAAGCATCAGGATGAAGCGCAGAAGTTCGTCAAATACATCACCAGCAAGCAAGGTCAGGAAGTCCTCGAAACCGGCACCTCCTTCGAATACGCCGTGGGTAAAGACGCGCCGTCCAATCCGAAGCTGACTCCGCTGAAAACCCTCGACGCGCCGAAAGTCGATGCGTCGACCCTCGACAGCAAAAAAGCCGTCGAGCTGATGACCCAGGCCGGATTGCTCTGAGTGATGCCCGAAACCTTGCCTGCACCGGCCGTTGCGACGGCCGCCGCCAGCCTCCTCCACCCGCCCCGAACGCTGGCCGGGCGTGGCAGTTCGTGGGTGGTGAGCTCGGCGGTGCTGGTGTCGTTGTTGTCCCTGCTGCCGATTGCGTTCGTGATCGGCGTGGCGTGGTACACCGGCTGGGCGACCATCGAAGCTCTGATCTTTCGCCCGCGGGTCGGCGAATTGCTGATCAATACCGTGCTGCTGGTGCTGATCACCCTGCCACTGTGCATCCTGCTCGGAACCACCCTGGCCTGGCTGACCGAACGCAGTAACCTGCCCGGCCGACGCCTGTGGTCAGTGCTGGCGGTGGCTCCACTGGCCGTGCCGGCGTTCGTCCACAGTTACGCGTGGGTCAGCCTGGTTCCGTCGATCCACGGTCTGCCGGCTGGTGTGCTGGTGTCGGTGATCGCCTATTTTCCGTTTCTTTACTTGCCGATTGCCGCGACCTTGCGTCGTCTCGATCCGGCAATTGAAGACGTCGCGCAATCTTTGGGACTCAAGCCGTGGGCGGTGTTCTTTCGGGTGGTGTTGCCGCAATTGCGCTTGGCAATCTGCGGTGGCGCGTTGTTGGTCGGTCTGCATTTGCTGGCCGAGTACGGTTTGTACGCGATGATCCGTTTTGACACCTTCACCACGGCGATCTTCGATCAGTTCAAATCGACGTTTAACGGCCCGGCGGCCAACATGCTCGCCGGGGTCCTGGCGCTGTGCTGTCTGGCGATGCTCACCGCCGAATCTGCCGCCCGTGGCAACGCCCGCTATGCGCGAGTCGGTTCCGGCAGCGCCCGGGATCAGCGCAGCGTGCAACTGAGCCGAGGCGTGACAACCCTGGCTTTATTGCTGCAAACCTTGACCTGCCTGCTGGCACTCGGTGTGCCGTTGCTCACGCTGGGCCGCTGGCTGGTGGCCGGTGGTGTACAGGTCTGGGAAGGCGACGAACTTTTGCCGGCCTTGCTGCAGACCTTGTCTTACGGGGTGGCCGGCGCGTTGCTGACCAGTGTCGCGGCGATTCCCATCGCGTGGCTGTCGATCCGCTCGCCGGGCAAACTGCAGCGCTTGCTGGAAGGCTGCAATTACATCACCAGTTCGCTGCCCGGCATTGTCGTCGCGCTGGCATTGGTCACCGTAACCATTCATTTCGCCCGGCCGATCTACCAGACCACCATTACCGTGCTGCTGGCCTACCTGCTGATGTTCCTGCCGCGCGCGCTGGTCAGCTTGCGCGCCGGTTTCGCCCAGGCCCCGGTGGAGCTGGAAAACATCGCGCAAAGTCTCGGCCGCTCACCCGTGCGCGCATTGTGGCTGATCACCGTGCGCCTGGCGGCTCCCGGTGCGGCGGCAGGTGCGGCGCTGGTGTTTCTGGCAATCACCAATGAGCTGACCGCGACCCTGCTGCTCGCGCCCAACGGCACGCGCACCCTCGCCACCGGTTTCTGGGCGATGACCAGCGAAATCGATTACGCCGCCGCAGCGCCGTATGCGCTGCTGATGATCCTGCTTTCCCTGCCGCTGACGGCCATCCTCTATCACCAATCCAGGCGTACCGCTGGCCGATGAACGCTCTCGAACTGCTCAACCTCAGTAAAACCTTCGGCGCGCAGAAGGCGCTCGATGACGTCAGCCTCAACGTGCCGACCGGCAGCCGCACGGTGATCGTCGGCCCCTCCGGTTCCGGCAAGACCACGCTGCTGCGGATGATCGCCGGCTTCGAGTTTCCCGACAGCGGCAGCCTCACCCTCAACGGCCAGACGCTGGTCGATCGCAGCCACGCAGTACCGGCCTATCAACGACAGATCGGCTACGTCCCGCAGGACGGTGCGTTGTTCCCGCACATGACGGTGGCGGCGAACATCGGTTTTGGCCTGGCGCTGACCGGTGCCGCGCGCCATCAACGCATTCAGGAATTGATGGACAGCGTCGCCCTCGATGCCAACATGGCCAACCGTTGGCCGCACGAATTGTCCGGTGGCCAGCAACAGCGGGTCTCGCTAGCCCGTGCTCTGGCACAACAGCCACGGTTGATGCTGCTCGACGAGCCGTTTTCCGCCCTCGACACCGGTTTGCGCAGTGCCATGCGCAAAATGGTCGCGCGCCTGCTCGAAGACGCCGGCGTCACCACCATTCTGGTGACCCACGATCAGAGCGAAGCGTTGTCGTTTGCCGATCAATTGGCGGTGATGCGCAGCGGCCGGCTGGTGCAGTCCGGGCACCCGATGGATCTCTACCGCTATCCGCAGGATGAACAGACCGCGCACTTTCTCGGCGAAGCGGTGGTCCTGCCAGCACGAATCGAGGCCGGTTGGGCGCATTGCGATCTGGGTCAGGTGGCAGTGAACAGCAACGGCTTCAGCGGCACCGCACAGATCATGCTGCGCCCCGAGCAATTGCAGATCGCCGAACTGGCGTCTGACGGCCCAGGCTGCCATGCGCTGGTCACCGACCGTGATTTCGCCGGCAATACCTGCACGTTGACGGTTGAACTGAGCTCATCCGCGACTCAGGATCCGGCCCGTTCGATTCTGGTGCGCAGCTCCGGCATGCACGCGCCGCCCGCCGGCAGCGCGGTGCAGCTATCGGTACTCGGTGCGGCGCATGTGTTTGGTCTGAGCTGATCAGAGGTCGAAGCGATCCACCGCCCGCCGCCGCTCGTTGTCATCGCGCACATCGTAATTGGCGGTGGTCTGGATGTTGCTGTGATGCGCCAGTTTCTGCGCGATCGACAGGTCGTGCTCCTCGATCACCCGAGTGATGAACGAGCGACGGAAATCGTGGGGCATGATCTTCACCCCGACCTGCGTGCCGCGCTGACGAGCGATGTAGTAAATCGCGTGTTTGGTAATGCGCTCACGGGTGATGTGGCTGCCACGGCGAATGCGGTTGAACAGGAAGGCATCGTCGCTCTCGCCTTCCTTGAGCTGGGAACGGCGCAGTTCGAGCCACGCGTCGAGCTTGCTGAAGGCCCATGCCGGTGCGTATTTGATCAACTGTTTGTTGCCCTTGGCAGTGACGCACAGGCTGCGTTCTGTGAAGTCGACCTGATTCAGATCCAGGTCCACCGATTCCGACTTGCGCATGCCGGTGCCGTACAGCAACGCGATGATTGCTGCATCACGCAGGCCCTGCGGGCGTGGGTCGGCGGCACAGACTTCCATCAATTCGTGAATCAGCGTGCGCTTGAGATTGCGCCCCTGGGACAGCCGCGTGCCGGCGATGCCCTTGACCGAACGCATCTTCAGAAGATGTTCCTGGCTGATCAGACTCATGCGCCAGGCCTCATTCATCACCCCGCGCACCGCATTCACATACAACGAAGAAGTGTTCGGTGCGTAGTTGTCTGCGCGTAATGCAGCGACCAGTGCAACAACATCTTCCGGTTGCAAGGCATGCCAGGGAATCTCTTCGACATTCATGTCTTCAAAGCCCAGGCGATCGGCCGCATCTTGCAGCACGTAACGCATGGTCAATTGGCTGGAGGGCGCCAAACGCGCGAGGTACAGGCTCATCGGGTTGGCTTTTGGAGCGTCGAGGGTTGCAGCAACTAAATCAATCAAACGTTAAACCTTGAGTAAAAAATGTACAGCACTACAACAACTAACAAATGCAATGTACTTGAAGTAAAGAAGGTACTTGAGCGGCACTGTCCGACAAAAAACTGCGATGGACGGCAGAAGCCTGAACAGCGGCTGTATAAGTGACAGATAAACGATTCGCCAACCGGTTTTTCATGTTCCTTTCACAAAAACCGGCATAACCTTAATTCCCATAGGTTCGGTAGTGGCTATGCCCCAACCTGCCGGGCAAATCGTGAAAAGTCAATCAATCCCCGACGTCATGCTTTTTTTGCCAAGTTATTGATGCAGGAGCGCTTTTCTGTGTCTACGCTGTGGTTGGATCCAACAGTTACGTGAGTCCATCCTTTTATTTTTTGCAATGAGGTGCCCATGAGTCAGGCGTTTCTCCCCTTCTCCCGCCCAAGTATTGGCGATGAGGAAATTGCCGCTGTCGAGCAGGTGTTGCGCTCGGGCTGGATCACCACGGGGCCGAAAAACCAGGCACTCGAAGAGCAGTTTGCGCAGTATGTTGGTTGCAAGCACGCGGTGGCCTTGTCTTCGGCCACCGGCGGCATGCACATCACCCTGCTGGCCTTGGGCATCGGCCCGGGCGACGAAGTCATCACCCCGTCGCAGACCTGGGTTTCGACCGCCAACATGATCTCCCTGCTGGGCGCCAAACCGGTATTCGTCGACGTCGACCGCGACACGCTGATGACCGACGCTGCGCGCATTGAAGCGGCCATCACCCCGCGAACCAAGGCAATCATTCCGGTGCACTATGCCGGTGCTGCATTCGATCTCGATCCGCTGTACGCCCTGGCCGACAAGCACGGCATCCCGGTCATCGAAGACGCCGCCCACGCCGCCGGCACCCGCTACAAGGGGCGCCACGTCGGCTCGCAAGGCACGGCGATCTTCTCGTTCCATGCGATCAAGAACATGACCTGTGCCGAAGGCGCGATGTTCGTCACCGACGACGAAGCGCTCGCCAGCCGCGTGCGCATGCTCAAATTCCACGGCCTGGGCGTTGACGCCTATGACCGTCTGACCGGTGGCCGCAAGCCGCAGGCGCAAGTGATGGAGCCGGGCTTCAAGTACAACCTGGCCGACATCAACGCCGCGATTGCCCTGGTGCAACTGCAACGTCTGGACGAAATCAACGCCCGGCGCACCGAACTGGCCACCAGCTACCTGCAAAAATTCGAAGGCCTGCCGGTGCAACCGCTGGCCCTGCCCGCCTATGCCCAGCAACACGCCTGGCACCTGTTCATCCTGCGCATCGACAGCGAGCGTTGCGGCATGGATCGCGAAGCCTTCATGAAGGCGTTGCAGGATCAGGGCATCGGCACCGGTATCCATTTCATCGCCACCCACCTGCACACCTGGTATCGCCAGCGTGACCCCGACCTCTACCTGCCCAACACCGAATGGAACTCGGCGCGGCTGTGCTCGATTCCGCTGTTCCCCGACATGACCGGTCAAGACCTTGACCGGGTGGTCGGTGCCATCGCTCAAATCATGGAAAAACGCCTGTGAAACCTTATCCAATCCGTAGCGTGTCGATCGTCATCCCGGTCTACAACGAACAGGAAAGCCTGCCCGAGCTGCTGCGTCGTACCGAGGCGGCCTGCCGCCAACTGAATCACGATTTCGAAATCGTGCTGGTCGACGACGGCAGCCGCGACGAGTCGGCCAACATGCTTGAAGAAGCCGCCGGGCGCGAAAACAGCCCGTTCGTGGCGGTCATTCTCAACCGCAACTATGGTCAGCACGCCGCGATCATGGCCGGTTTCGAGCAGTGCAAGGGCGACGTGGTGATCACCCTCGACGCCGACCTGCAGAACCCGCCGGAGGAAATCCCACGGCTGGTGGCCGAAGCCGAAAAAGGTTACGACGTGGTCGGCACCGTGCGCGGCAATCGTCAGGACTCGGCACTGCGCCGTTATCCGTCGAAGCTGATCAACCTCGCCGTGCAACGCTCCACCGGCGTCGCCATGAGCGACTACGGCTGCATGCTGCGCGCCTACCGCCGCACCATCATCGACGCGATGCTCGCCTGCCGCGAACGCAGCACGTTCATCCCGATCCTGGCCAACAGCTTCGCCCGTCACACCACCGAAATCGTCGTGGCCCACGCCGAGCGTGAACACGGCGACTCGAAATACAGCCCGATGCGCCTGATCAACCTGATGTTCGATCTGGTCACCTGCATGACCACCACCCCACTGCGCTTGCTCAGCATCGTCGGCTTCGCCATGGCCGGACTGGGCGTGCTGTTCGCGATGGCGTTGATTGTCTTGCGTCTGGCGTTCGGTGCCGGTTGGGCCGGTGACGGCATGTTCGTGCTGTTCGCCGTGCTGTTCGTGTTCACCGGTGGCCAGTTCATCGGCATGGGCCTGCTGGGTGAATACCTCGGCCGCATGTACAGCGATGTGCGCGCCCGCCCACGTTTCTTCATCGAAAAGGTGTTGCGCAGCCAACCGGCCGCTCCGGCCCCTGCCGTCACCGTTGATGGTCTTTCTTCTACCGCTACTTCTTCCACTTCCGATCAGGTTCTCTCATGAGTGCAAAAACTGTTGTCTTCGCCTACCACGATATTGGCTGCGCCGGCATTGAAGCCCTGCTCAACAGCGGCTATGACATTGCAGCAGTGTTCACTCACGCCGATGATCCGAAGGAAAACGCGTTCTATGCGTCGGTTGCACAACTGTGCGCCAACAAAGGCATCCCGGTCCACGCACCGGAAGACGCCAACCACCCACTGTGGATCGAGCGCATCGCCAAGCTGGACCCGGAGTACATCTTCTCCTTCTACTACCGCAACCTGCTGAGCGAACCACTGCTGGCCCTGGCCAAAAAAGGCGCGTTCAATCTGCACGGTTCGCTGCTGCCACGCTATCGCGGCCGCGCTCCGGCGAACTGGGTGCTGGTCAACGGCGAAACCGAAACCGGCGTCACCCTGCACCGCATGGTCAAGCGCGCTGATGCCGGCGCCATCGTTGCCCAGCAGCGCGTTGCCATCGAGCGCAGCGACACCGGTCTGACCCTGCACGCCAAACTGCGCACCGCCGCCAGCGACCTGCTGCGCGACACCCTGCCGAACATGCTGCAAGGCAAGATCACTGAAACCCCGCAAGACGAATCGAAAGCCACCGTGTTCGGTCGTCGCACCCCGGCGGACGGCAAACTGGTCTGGGCCAAACCGGCCGAAGAACTGTTCAACCTGGTGCGCGCCGTCACCCGTCCTTACCCGGGCGCCTTCTGCGCCGTGGGCGAGCACAAGCTGATCGTCTGGAGCGCCGACGTCGTCAAGGGCAACGAAGGCCAGGCGCCAGGCCGCGTGATCAGCGTCGATCCGCTGCGTATTGCCTGCGGTCAGGACTCGCTGGTGATCAACGCCGGTCAGCGCAACGACAACGGCCTGTACCTCAGCGGCCCGCAACTGGCCAATGAACTGGGTCTGGTGGATGGCTCGCTGCTGCGCGGCGCCGAATCCGGTCGTGCGCCACGTCGCACTCGTGTGCTGATCCTGGGCGTCAACGGCTTCATCGGTAACCACCTGTCCGAGCGCCTGCTGCGTGACGACCGCTACGAAGTCTACGGTCTGGACATCGGCTCCGACGCCATCGACCGTCTGCGCAGCCACCCGAACTTCCACTTCGTCGAAGGTGACATCAGCATTCACTCCGAGTGGATCGAGTACCACATCAAGAAGTGCGACGTGGTCCTGCCGCTGGTGGCCATCGCCACCCCGATCGAATACACCCGCAACCCGCTGCGCGTATTCGAACTGGACTTCGAGGAAAACCTCAAGCTGGTGCGCTACTGCGTCAAGTACAACAAGCGCGTGATCTTCCCGTCGACCTCCGAAGTCTATGGCATGTGCCAGGACAAGAACTTCGACGAAGACAGCTCGAACCTGATCGTTGGCCCGATCAACAAGCAGCGCTGGATCTACTCGGTCTCCAAGCAACTGCTGGACCGCGTGATCTGGGCTTACGGCGCCAAGGGCCTGAACTTCACCCTGTTCCGTCCGTTCAACTGGATGGGCCCGCGTCTGGATCGTCTGGATTCGGCGCGTATCGGCAGCTCCCGCGCCATCACCCAGTTGATCCTCAACCTGGTGGAAGGCACGCCGATCCGTCTGTTTGACGGTGGCGAGCAGAAGCGTTGCTTCACCGACATCGCTGACGGCGTCGAGGCACTGGCGCGCATCATCGATAACGACAACGACGTGTGCAACGGCCAGATCATCAACATCGGCAACCCGGACAACGAAGCCAGCATCCGTCAGTTGGGCGAAGAGCTGCTGCGTCAGTTCGAAGCGCACCCGCTGCGCCACAACTTCCCGCCGTTCGCCGGTTTCCGCGACGTGGAAAGCAAGGCGTTCTACGGCGCCGGTTACCAGGACGTGGAACACCGCAAGCCAAGCATCGCCAACGCCAAGCGCCTGCTGAACTGGGAACCGACCGTGGAAATGCGCGAGACCATCGGTAACACCCTGGACTTCTTCCTGCGTGAAGCCATGCTCGAAATCGCGGACAAGAAGTAATGCAGGCAGGTCTTCGTATCGATGTCGACACCTACCGCGGCACCCGTGAAGGTGTGCCGCGACTGTTGGAGATGCTCGACGAGGCGCAGGTCAAGGCAACGTTTTTCTTCAGTGTCGGCCCGGACAACATGGGTCGACATCTGTGGCGCCTGATCCGCCCGCAGTTCCTCTGGAAAATGCTCCGTTCCAACGCTGCCGGCCTCTACGGCTGGGACATTTTGCTGGCCGGCACTGCCTGGCCCGGCAAACCGATTGGCCGTGATCTCGGGCACCTGATGCGTCAGGCCCGGGACGCCGGTCACGAAGTCGGCCTGCACGCCTGGGATCACCATGGCTGGCAGGCCAACGCTGGCCGTTGGAGCGACGCGCAACTGATCGAACAGATCCGGCGCGGCGTCGACACCTTGAGCGACATCCTCGGGGAAAAGATCCAGTGTTCGGCCGCCGCCGGTTGGCGTGCGGACGAGCGCGTGATCGAGGCCAAGCAGACCTTCGGCTTTCGCTATAACAGCGATTGCCGCGGGCAGAGCCTGTTCCGTCCGCTGCTGGCGGACGGCACACCGGGCACGCCGCAGATTCCAGTGGACCTGCCGACCTTCGACGAAGTCGTCGGCCCGCACGTGGCGGCGAAGGACTTCAACGCCTTCATCCTCGACCGGTTCCAGCCGCTAGCACTCAACGTCTACACCATTCATGCCGAAGTAGAAGGGATTCTGATGGCTCAGGACTTTCGTCAATTGCTGGCCGATGCACGCCAGCGCAATATTGACTTCAAACCGCTGGGCGACTTGTTGCCCGAGTTCTTCAACACCCTGCCCGTGGGCCGCGTGCAACGCGGTGTGCTCGAAGGCCGTGAAGGCTGGCTGGGAGTGCAAGGCGCATGACCAGACGCTGGGCACTGCCGCTGTTGGTCGGCCTCTGTCTGCTGGCCTATCTGTTGCCGTTGAGCACCCATGGCCTGTGGATCCCCGACGAAACCCGTTACGCACAGATCAGCCAGGACATGCTGCTCAGTGGCAACTGGGTGTCGCCGCATTTCATGGGTCTGCGGTATTTCGAGAAGCCGATTGCCGGCTACTGGATGATCGCCATCGGCCAGGAACTGTTCGGACAAAACCTGTTCGGCGTGCGCTTCGCCTCGGCCCTCAGCACGGCGTTGAGTGTGCTGCTGGCCTACCTGGTCGCGCGCAGGCTATGGAACGATCCGCGCAAGAGCTTCGTCTGCGCCCTGCTCTATATGAGCTTCACCGTCGTCGCCGGTCAGGCCGGGTACGCCAACCTCGATCCGCAATTCACCTTCTGGGTCAACCTGAGCCTGGTCGCGCTGTGGTTTGCGCTCGACAGCCGCAGCACCGGGCAACGGCTGGGCGCCTGGGCGCTGCTGGGGCTGGCCTGCGGCATGGGTTTCATGACCAAGGGCTTTCTCGCCTGGTTGCTGCCGGTACTGATCGCGTTGCCGTGGATGCTCTGGCAGAAACGCTGGCGTGAACTGCTGGTGTTCGGCCCGGTGGCGATCGCCATCGCGATCATCGTCAGCTTGCCGTGGGCGCTGGCGGTGCACGCACAGGAACCGGATTACTGGCGGTTCTTCTTCTGGCACGAACACATCCGGCGCTTTGCCGGTGACGATGCGCAGCACGATGCACCGTGGTGGTTCTACTTGCCGCTGCTGGTGGCGTTCAGTCTGCCGTGGGTTGGCCTGTTGCCGACCGCGTTCAAGCAAGCCTGGCAAACCCGGGCCCAGCCGAACATGGTTTTCCTGCTGTTGTGGCTGTGGTTGCCGCTGGGCTTTTTCAGCCTGAGCAACGGCAAGCTGCCGACCTACATCCTGCCGTGCCTGTTGCCATTGGCACTGCTGCTGGGCAATGCGCTGGCTGATCGCTTGCGTCTGGAACAAGGTCGGGCGCTGGGAATCAACGGCCTGCTGAACCTGCTGCTGGGTGTGGTCACGCTGATCGCGCTGGTTTACCTGCAATTGAACAAACCGGTGTACGACCACGAACTGCACAGCCTGGTACTGGTGTTCATCGCCCTGATCGGCTGGATCATCGCCAACCTGGCGCAAGCGTTCCTGCCGTTGCAGTGCTGGGCGGCACCGGCGCTGGGCAGTCTGTTGCTGGCCGGGATCCTGCCGGCGGCATTGCCCAAGTCGGTGGTGGCCAACAAGACTCCGGATCAGTTCATCCGGCACCACGTCACCGAACTGTCCGGCGCCACGCACCTGCTGAGCAATGATCTGGGCGCGGCGGCAGCGCTGGCCTGGCGCATGAAACAACCAGAGGTCGCGCTGTACAACACGGTCGGCGAACTCAAATACGGTCTGTCCTACCCGGAAGGCGCTGAACGCCGACTCACCAAGGACAACGTTCAACAATGGGTACGTGAAGCGCGCCGCAGCGGCTCGGTCGGCGTGCTGATGCGCGTGAAGGGTCAGGACGAGCTCGAAGAGCTGGACCTGCTGCCCAAGGACGGTACCCGTTACGAATCGGGCAATCTGGTGATCATGGTGCTGCCCAAGGATCCATCATGAGTTGGTTGCTGTTACTGACGGCGTGTCTGCTGACCTGCCTGGGGCAAGTCGCGCAGAAATTCGCCGTCGAGAGCTGGCGCGGCGTTGATTCGTCCTGGGCCGCCAAACTGCGTTCGCCATGGTTGTGGCTGGCGCTGTTTTCACTCGGCAGCGGGCTGCTGGTCTGGCTGCTGGTGTTGCAACGTCTTGAAGTGGGCATCGCTTACCCGATGCTCAGCCTCAACTTCGTGCTGATCACCCTGATCGCCCGCTTCGTCTTCCGCGAGCCCATCGACCGCCAGCATTGGCTGGGCGTGGCGCTGGTGATCGGCGGCGTGGTTTTGCTGGGGCAACAGTCATGAACCAGGCACGGGGAATCGGTTTTGCTCTGGGCAGCGTCATGCTGGTCAGTGGCGCGCAACTGGGCATGCGCTGGAGCATGACGCGCCTGCCGCAACCGGAACAATGGCTGACGGCGCTGAGCGCCGGCAACGTTGATCTGGCGGCATTGGCCGTGGTGCTGGCGGCGATTTTCGCCTACGCCCTGTCGATGCTCTGCTGGCTCGCGGCCTTGCGCGATCTGCCGCTGGGGCGGGCCTATTCGCTGCTGAGCATCAGCTATGCGCTGGTGTACCTGCTGGCGGCCAGTCTGCCGCTGTTCAACGAATCCTTCAGTTTCACTAAATCGCTGGGCGTGGCACTGGTCATGCTCGGGGTCATCACTATTAACACTCGTCCGTCTCGTGCGCCCGAATTCAGGAGTGCTCCATGAAAATCACAGTATTTGGTAGCGGTTATGTCGGCCTGGTGCAGGCCGCCGTGTTGGCCGAAGTCGGTCACGACGTCGTGTGCATGGACATCGATCAGAAGAAAGTCGAACTGCTGCGCCAGGGGCACGTCAGCATTTTTGAACCGGGCCTGTCGAGCCTGGTGCGCGAAGGCCTGGACTCCGGCCGCCTGCATTTCACTTCCGATGAAAAACTCGCTGTTCAGCACGGTCGCGTGGCGTTCATCGCTGTCGGTACACCGTCCAGCGAAGACGGCTCGGCCGATCTGAAATACGTGCTGTCGGTGGGTGACGCCGTGGCGCGCCACCGGGAGCAGCCGCTGATTCTGGTGGAGAAATCCACCGTACCGGTCGGCACCGGCGACACCTTGCGTGCGCACATCCAGGCCGCGCTCGACAAGGCCGGTCGTGAACTGCAGTTCGATATCGTCTCCAACCCGGAATTCCTCAAGGAAGGTTCGGCGGTGTCTGACTGCCGTCGTCCGGACCGCATCGTCATCGGCTGCGAAGGTGACGAAGTACGCGACGTGATGCGCGACCTGTACTCGCCGTTCAACCGCAACCATGACCGCATCATGTTCATGGACCTGCGCAGCGCCGAGCTGACCAAATACGCCGCCAACTGCATGCTGGCGACCAAGATCAGCTTCATCAACCAGATCGCCGAACTGGCCGAACACCTGGGCGCCGACATTGAGTCGGTGCGTCAGGGCATCGGCGCCGACACGCGCATCGGTTACCACTTCATCTACCCGGGCTGCGGTTATGGCGGTTCGTGCTTCCCCAAAGACATGCGCGCGCTGATCCACAGCGCCGAGCAGGCACATTGCTCCAGCGACCTGCTGCAAGCGGTCGAAGCGATCAACGAGCGGCAGAAGCACAAGCTGTTTGACCGCATCAACGCGTTCTACAAGGGTGATCTGCGCGGCAAGACCTTCGCCCTGTGGGGCCTGGCGTTCAAGCCGAATACCGATGACATGCGCGACGCACCGAGCCGCGTGCTGCTCGATTCGCTGTTCGCTGCCGGCGCCAGCGTGCGCGCATTCGACCCGGAGGCGATGCAGGAAACCCAGCATCTGTATCCGAACGAAGAAAAACTGATGCTGATGGGCACCCCGGAATCGGTGCTGGCGGGTTCCGATGCGCTGATCATCTGCACCGAATGGCAGCAGTTCAAGGCGCCGGACTTCGACCTGATCGAGCAACGCCTGAAAGCCCCGGTGATCTTCGACGGCCGCAACCTGTACGACGCCGAGCGTCTGGCGCGCAACGGCTTCAAGTACTTCCCGATCGGCCGTGGTGATTCGCGCAAACTGCCGATGCCGCTGCAGCAGTGGCCTAACACCGCGGACGTCGCTTGATCACGTTGTCGCCTGTCATCCGCCGGCAGTCCCTGATCGCAGGGCTGCTGGCGCTGTTGCTGTTCATCGCCGGGGTTTACGGACAGGCTCCCATTGGCTTTGACTCACGCTTCGTACTGTTTGCCCAGGAGATGTTGCGACACGGGCCAACCGTTTTCCCGACCACCTACGGCCAGCCGTACGCCGACTATTCGGCGCTCTCGACGCTGTTCATCTGGTTGTTGTCGCTGCCCTTCGGCGCGGTCAACACCCTGACGGCATGGCTGCCGAGCGCGATTGCCGGCGGCGTGATCGTGACATTGATGTACCGTTTGCTGGCAGTGCATTCGCAGCGCTGGGCGCTGATCAGCATTGCGTTGCTGATGCTCACCAGCACCTTCGTCACCGAAGTGCGCGCGGTGTCGCAAGACCTGATGCTCGCCGCCGTGGCGCTGTCGGTGTTTTATCTGGGTTACGCGCACGACCACTTCGGCTCGCGCCGGCGCTGGCCGCTGATCTTTGTCCTGCTGTTGCTGGGCTTCGGGATTCGCGGGCCCATAGGTTTGGTGATACCGACCGGCATGCTCTGCAGTTACTACCTGCTCAACCGCGAGTGGAAACGCCTCTTCGTGTTCGGCGTGATCGCTTCTGTGTTACTCGCAGCGTGTGTAAGCCTGCTGTTGTGGCTGGCGAAACTCAGCGGTGGCGAAGCGTTCCTGCAGGACGTGATCCGCATGCAGTTCATGGGGCGCATGGACGGCAGTGAAGGCGTTAGCGGTTCGCTGTATTACTTCACCAGTTCCCTGGGCAACTACGCACTGTCGTATCCGCTGGCGATCCTGGTGTTGGCCGCGACCTGGCTGAGCAAGCCGCATCAGCGCGGGCCGGCCTTGCGTCTGGTGCAGTACTGCGCCGCCGCCGGGCTGATCGTCATGGTCGGCTTGTCGATTCCACAGGCGAAGAAGGCGCGTTACCTGCTGCCGATGTTGCCGATGGCGGCGATCATCGCGGCGTACCCGTTCCAGGTCCTGCACGGTCGGGTGTTCCGCGTATTGCGCGGGGTGATTCAAGGCATCTGGCTGGTGACGCCGGGGCTGTTGATGGTGGCCCTGCTGGTTGCCAAACGCCGCTTTCCCGAGCAACTCGACGGCATCACTCTGGTGCTGATCGTACTCGGCGTTCTGCAATTGCTCGCGTTGTCGCGTCTGATGATCCCGCGCTGGCGGGCCGAAGTGTTGGCGCTGTGCTCGGTGTTAGCCTTGTGGACGGTGTATGCCGCGGTGTTCGAACCGGTGGAGCGACGTCTGTACGACACGCAGGCGTTCAGTCGTGCTGCCTTTGCGCAGGTGCAGCAGAACCCGGCCCCGCTGGTGCTGCACGGCATGGGCAAAGACGCCAAGGCGATCAAGTTCATGGTCAACGTCGAGCAGGACCTGCAACCGCAGTTCACCGAAACGGTGCAGCAACTCGAAGCGCTCAAGGGGCCGGCGTGGTTGATGATGGACAGCAAGGACTTGCAATCGCTGCAGGGCACCTCGCTGGCGGGTCTGCAACCGGTGCTGACGGGCAGTTTCGACAAGAACGAATACGTGCTGTTGTATCTGAAGCCCTTGTAGGAACTGATTGAGGCTGCGATCTTTTGCGCTTTCAGGAAAAAGATCGCAGCCTGCGGCAGCTCCTACAGGGATTTTTACCATGAGTTTTGTTGTACGCCGGGCGCGGCAGAATGATGCCGCCGCCCTCCCCGCCATTGAGCGCTCGGCCGCCGAGCTGTTTCGCACAGATCCGACCCTCGCCTGGCTTGCCGACACCGACGTGGCCAGCGCCGCGCAACACCGCCAAGCCATCGAAAATGCCCACGTTTGGGTCGCCGAAAACACCTCGGCGCAGCTCGCAGGGTTTATCCGCGCGCTGGATTTCGACAACCAACTGCACATTGAAGAACTGTCGGTCAGCCTCGCGTCTCAGGGTCAAGGCGTGGGCCGTCAACTGCTGCTGGCCGCGATTGAACATGCCCGCCGTGAGCAAATGCACGCGGTGACCCTGACCACGTTTCGCGACGTGCCGTGGAATGCGCCTTTTTATCAGCGGATGGGGTTTGTGGAAGTCGCACCCGGTGAGCACGAAGCGCATTTGCTCGATGCTCTGCAGAAAGAAATCGAGCATGGCTTTGCCGCCGAACGCCGCTGCGCCATGCACCTGATATTGCCCTGACAGGACAAATCCCTTGTAGGAGCGAGCCTGCTCGCGATAGCGTCCTGTCAGTCAACTGGGTTGGCGCCTGACACTCGGAATTCGCGAGCAGGCTCGCTCCCACACGGTTTTTCATCATGAAAATAAGGACATTTGCACTGCCGTGGCCACCTACTCCCGCCTGATCCGCCGACTGATGATCACTTCGCTGAGCATCGTCATCAGCCGTGCCCTGATCAGTCCGCTGCTGACCCTGTTCCTCAGCAACAAACTGGGTCTCAACCCGCAGGACGTCGGCCTGCTGTTGGGCATCGCGGTGTTCAGTGCCACGCTGTTGTCGCTGTACGGCGGCTACATCATTGATCGCCTCGACAAGCGTCAACTGTTGATCCTTACCATGCTCTCCAGCGGTGTCGGCCTGATGTTGCTGACCTTCGCGCAGAATCTGTACCTGGTCACGCTGGTGTTGATCATCAGTGAAACGGCGTCGGCGCTGTTCCTGATCTGTTCCAAAGCGATGCTCAGTGAAAACCTGCCGGTCGGCCAGCGGGTCAAGGCGTTTTCGCTGAACTACACGCTGACCAACATTGGCTACGCCGTCGGCCCGATGATCGGCGTGGTAATTGCCGGGGTGCAGCCTTCAGCGCCGTTTATCGTCGCGGGGCTGATTGCCGCTGGCAGCGTTTTTCTGCTGCTGGGCGTGTCCCGTGAGGCCAGTCCGCTGTCGCAGGCCAGCCCACCACAGAGTTTCCTGAACACCCTGATCATCCTGAAAAACGACCGCACGATGATCCTGTTCACCCTCGGCTGCCTGCTCAGCACCCTGGTTCACGGGCGCTTCACCCTGTACCTGTCGCAGTATCTGCTGGTGACCCACACGCAAGAGCAGACCCTCGACACCATGGCCGCCCTGCTCGCCTGCAACGCGATCACGGTGATCCTGCTGCAATACCAGATCGGCCGCTTCCTCAAGCGTGAGCACCTGCGGTTCTGGATTGCTGGCGGCACCGCGTTGTTCATCGTCGGTCTGATCGGCTTCAGCATGGCCGACAGTCTGGTTGGCTGGTGCGTAGCGATGTTCATCTTCACCCTCGGCGAGATGATCATCTATCCGGCGGATTTCCTCTTCGTCGACACCCTCGCTCCCGAAGAGCTGCGCGGCAGTTACTACGGCGCACAGAACCTCGCGGCGCTGGGCGGTGCGCTGAGTCCGGTGATGTGTGGGTTCCTTCTAATGCACACGCCGGCGCCGAGCATGTTCTACGCCTTGAGCGCTCTGGCGGCGTTGGGTGGGTATTTGTGTTTTGTCAGCGGACGCCGCGTGGCGACAATTCAAAAATAATGCACTGAATCAGCATTTATATGAATTTGTCAGCATCGACTTTGCACGGCACACTGTGCGCGTTCCTCCCCCAATAGTTGGAACGCTTCGAGGACTTTCCGAAACGGACAAGTCCTTTTTTTTGCCCCGAATTTACTGCAAGGACCCGATTCACATGCTCGCTCGCTGGTTGCCCGCCGCCATCAACACCCGCCCCACCGAATGGAGCCGCGCCGCCATCGGCATGGCGCTGGGCACTTTGTTCAGCGTCTGGGCGTGCAGTCAGGTGTTCGGCATCGAGGTCGCGTATCACCTGATCGGGCCGTTGGGGGCTTCAGCGGTGTTGCTGTTTGCTGTGTCTTCCGGCGCCCTCGCCCAGCCATGGTCGATCATCGGCGGCTACCTATGCGCCAGCGTGGTCGCGTTGCTGGTGGCCCACGTCCTCGGCCGAACCCTGGGCAGCGCCTGCCTGGCGGCGGGCATCGCGCTGATTCTGATGTGCTGGCTGCGTTGCCTGCACCCACCGGCCGGCGCACTGGCACTGACCCTGGTGCTGGCCGATCCCGCCACCATCGCCATGGACTGGAAAGCCATGGAGCCGGTCATGTTCGCCGCCGCCTGCATGCTGCTCAGCGCCCTGGCCTACAACAACCTGACGCGCATCCGCTACCCGAAACGCCCGTCCGAGCCCGCGCCTGTGGTTGCCCCGGTCGACAGCCAGGCAATCACTGCCGAAGACCTGAAACTGGCCTTGGCCGACATGGAAGCGTTCATCGACGTCACCCCCGAAGACCTCGAACAACTGATCCACGCCAGCGAACTGCACGCCAAACGCCGCAGCATCCGCCAAGTTTTCACCCGATAACCACCTGGATCATTGTGGCGAGGGAGCTTGCTCCCGCTCGGCTGCGCAGCAGTCGTAAACCCGCGGTGTTGGGCCGCTTCGCAACCCGGCGGGAGCAAGCTCCCTCGCCACGAAGGCAATCCTCAACCTGCTGCAAAAACGCAAACTCCCCCTGCACATATCCCGGTTGTACACGGCAAATTTGCACTGTTACGATCCGTCAACGCTCGCGCGCGAGCTTCTCGAATAAAGACAATAAAAGCAGGGAGTTAGTGATGACTGCTCAGGCTTCATCCCCGCGGACCCCGTCCATGGATGCCACGCAAAACGAAGTGCTGGCCGAGGTTCGCAATCACATCGGTCACCTGACCCTCAACCGCCCCGCCGGTCTCAACGCCATCACCCTCGATATGGTGCGTCAGTTGCAGCAGCAACTCGATGCCTGGGCGACTGACGCCAATGTGCGCGCCGTGGTGTTGCGCGGTGCCGGTGAGAAGGCTTTCTGCGCCGGTGGCGATATCCGTTCGCTGTACGACAGTTTCAAAAGCGGCGACACGCTGCACGAAGATTTCTTTGTCGAGGAATACGCCCTCGACCTGACCCTTCATCACTACCGCAAACCGGTGCTGGCGTTGATGGACGGTTTTGTCCTCGGCGGCGGCATGGGCCTGGTGCAAGGCGCGGATCTGCGGGTGGTCACCGAAAAGAGCCGGCTGGCGATGCCGGAAGTGGCGATCGGTTATTTCCCCGATGTCGGCGGCAGCTATTTCCTCTCGCGGATTCCCGGTGAGCTGGGGATCTATCTGGGCGTCAGCGGCGTGCAGATTCGCGCGGCCGATGCGTTGTACTGCGGGCTGGCGGACTGGTTTGTCGACAGCAGCAAACTGTCGAGCCTCGACGAACAACTCGATCATCTGGAATGGCACGACACGCCGCTCAAGGACCTGCAGAACCTGCTCGCCAAAAACGGCGTGCAAACCCTCGCCGATGCGCCGCTGAAGCAACTGCGCCCGGCCATCGACCATTTCTTCGCCCTGCCGGACGTACCGAGCATTGTCGAGCAACTGCGCGCAGTCACCGTCGCCGACAGCCATGAGTGGGCGACCACCACCGCTGACCTGCTGGGGACCCGCTCGCCACTGGCAATGGCCGTGACCCTGGAAATGCTGCGTCGCGGTCGTCAGTTGTGCCTGGAACACTGCTTCGCCCTCGAACTGCATCTGGATCGCCAGTGGTTCGAACGCGGCGACCTGATCGAGGGCGTGCGTGCCCTGCTGATCGACAAAGACAAGACCCCACGCTGGAACCCGCCGACCCTCGCTGCGCTGGACGCCGGGCATGTCGCGAGTTTCTTTCACGGTTTTACTGAGAGCGGGAGCTAAGCCATGCACGATCTCGAACTGACTGAAGAACAAGTGATGATCCGCGACATGGCCCGGGACTTCGCCCGTGGCGAAATCGCGCCGCATGCGCAAGCCTGGGAAAAGGCCGGCTGGATCGACGACGCACTGGTGGCGAAGATGGGCGAACTCGGTTTGCTCGGCATGGTGGTGCCCGAGGAATGGGGCGGCACCTACGTCGATTACGTGGCGTACGCGCTGGCGGTGGAAGAAATCTCTGCCGGCGACGGCGCCACCGGCGCGTTCATGAGCATCCACAACTCGGTGGGCTGTGGGCCGGTGATGAATTACGGCAGCCAGGAGCAGAAACAGACCTGGCTGGCGGATCTCGCCAGTGGCCAGACGATTGGCTGCTTCTGCCTCACCGAACCGCAGGCCGGTTCCGAAGCGCACAACCTGCGCACCCGCGCCGAACTGCGCGACGGCCAGTGGGTGATCAACGGCGCCAAACAATTCGTCAGCAATGGCAAACGGGCGAAACTGGCAATCGTGTTTGCGGTGACGGATCCGGATCTGGGCAAGAAAGGCATTTCCGCGTTCCTTGTACCGACCGATACCCCGGGTTTCATCGTCGATCGCACCGAACACAAAATGGGCATCCGCGCCTCCGACACCTGCGCGGTGACCCTGAACAACTGCAGCATTCCCGAGGCCAATCTGCTCGGCGAGCGCGGCAAGGGTCTGGCGATTGCCCTGTCCAACCTCGAAGGCGGCCGCATTGGCATCGCCGCGCAAGCCTTGGGCATCGCCCGGGCGGCGTTTGAAGCGGCGCTGGTGTATTCCCGCGATCGCATTCAGTTCGGCAAACCGATCAACGAGCACCAGAGCATCGCCAACCTGTTGGCCGACATGCACATGCAGATCAACGCGGCGCGCCTGATGATCCTGCACGCGGCGCGCCTGCGCACGGCGGGCAAACCGTGTCTGTCGGAGGCTTCACAGGCCAAGCTGTTCGCCTCGGAGATGGCGGAAAAGGTCTGCTCCTCAGCGATTCAGATCCATGGCGGGTATGGCTATCTGGAGGACTATCCGGTCGAGAAGTACTACCGCGATGCGCGGATTACCCAGATTTATGAAGGGTCGAGCGAGATTCAGCGGATGGTGATTGCGCGGGAGCTGAAGAACTATCAGCTGTAAAAGCATCGCGGGCAAGCCCGCTCCCACAGGGAATTCTGTCGTTCACAAAAGTTGTGCACTCCAGAAAAACCTGTGGGAGCGGGCTTGCCCGCGATAGCGTCAGTGAGAACGCAACTTTACTTACCGGTAAACTCCGGCGCACGCTTGGCGACAAACGCCGCCATCCCTTCCTTCTGATCCTGCGTGGCAAACGCCGCGTGGAACACCCGGCGCTCAAAGCGCACACCTTCAGTCAGATTGACCTCGAACGCGCGGTTGACGCTTTCCTTGACCATCATCGCAATCGGCAGCGATTTGCTGGCGATCACTGCCGCCACCTTCAGCGCCTCGTCGAGCAATTCATCGCTCGGCACGATCCGCGCAACGATGCCGCAACGCTCGGCTTCCACCGCATCGATCATCCGCCCGCTGAGGCACATTTCCATGGCCTTGGCCTTGCCCACGGCGCGGGTCAGGCGCTGGGTGCCGCCCATGCCTGGCAGCACGCCGAGGTTGATTTCCGGTTGACCGAATTTGGCGTTGTCACCGGCCAGGATGAAGTCGCACATCAACGCCAGTTCGCAACCGCCACCAAGGGCGAAACCGTTGACCGCAGCGATGATCGGCTTGCGCCGGTTAGCCACGCGGTCGCTGTCGCTGAACAGATCATCCATGTAGATCTGCGGGTAGGTCAGCTCGGCCATTTCCTTGATGTCGGCACCGGCAGCGAAGGCTTTCTTCGAACCGGTGATGACGATGCAACCAATGTTCGCATCCGCTTCCAGGCCGTCGAGGGCGTGGTTCACTTCGCTGACCAGTTGCGCGTTCAGGGCATTCAGCGCCTGTGGGCGGTTGAGGGTGATCAGGCCGACGCGGCCGTGGTTTTCCAGCAGAATCGTTTCGTAAGTCATGGGCAAGATTCCTTGTCAGAGATTGCGCGAAATAACCATGCGCTGAATGTCGCTGGTGCCTTCGTAGATCTGGCAGACGCGTACGTCGCGGTAGATGCGTTCCAGCGGGAAATCGTTGAGGTAACCGTAACCGCCCAGCGTCTGCAGCGCCATCGAGCAGACCTTCTCGGCCATTTCCGAGGCGAACAGTTTGGCCATCGAGGCTTCGACCAGCGCCGGCTGACCGCTGTCGCGCAGCGCCGCGGCGTAATGCACCATCTGCCGGGCGACGGCGATCTGCGTGGCCATGTCGGCCAAGCGGAAGGCCACGGCCTGGTGCTCGATGATCGGCTTGCCGAAGGTATCGCGTTCACGAGCGTAATCGCGGGCCGCTTCGAACGCAGCGCGGGCCATGCCCACCGCTTGCGAAGCAATGCCGACCCGCCCGCCTTCGAGGTTGGCCAAGGCAATCCTGTAACCTTCGCCCTCCTCACCCAAGCGGTTGGCGACCGGCACTTTGACGTCTTCGAAGAGAATCTGGCAGGTGTCCGACGCATGCTGGCCGAGCTTATCTTCAACCCGCGCGACTTTATAGCCCGGCGAATCGGTGGGCACGATAAACGCCGTGATGCCGCGCTTGCCGGCACTCGGATCGGTCACCGCAAACACGATCACGATCCCGGCGTTCTGCCCGGAAGTGATGAACTGTTTGCAGCCGTTGAGCACGTAATGATCGCCCTCAAGACGCGCGCGGGTTTTCAGGCTGCTGGCATCGGAACCGGCCTGCGGTTCGGTCAAGGCGAAGGCGCCGAGCATGGCGCCGCTTGCCAGCGGTTTGAGAAAGCGCTCGCGCTGATCGTCGTTGCCGAACTTGAGGATCGGTACGCAGCCGACTGAGTTGTGCACGCTCATGATGGTCGAGCAGGCGCCGTCGCCGGCGGCGATTTCTTCCAGGGCCATGGCGTAGGCCAGGTAACCGGTGTCACAACCGCCCCACTGCTCCGGCACCAGCATGCCGAAGAAGCCCAGTTCGGCCATCTGGCCGATGGCTTCCTTGGGGAAACGATGCTCGCGGTCCCACTCGGCGGCGAACGGTTTCAGCCGTTCCTCGGCGAACTGCCGGGCCATGTCGCGGATCTGGGTCTGGTCTTCGTTGGGAATCATGGTGAATCCTTAAATTCAAGTCGACCCGCTTTCCCTTGTAGGAGTGAGCCTGCTCGCGATAGCGGTGGGTCATATAAATCAGTGTTGACTGACACGACGCCATCGCGAGCAGGCTCACTCCTACAAAGGGATTGCGTGAATCAATAAATGCATTCCACGGCCATCGCCGTGGCTTCACCGCCGCCGATGCAAATCGCTGCGATCCCGCGTTTCAGGCCCTTCTGGCGCAGGGCCGAGAGCAGCGTCACCAGGATCCGCGCGCCCGAGGCGCCGATCGGATGGCCCAGCGCGCAGGCGCCGCCGTGCACGTTGAGCTTGTCGTGGGGGATTTCCAGGTGGGTCATCGCCGCCATCGCCACCACGGCGAACGCTTCGTTGATTTCGAACAGATCGACTTCGTTCAACGCCCAACCAGTCTTCTTCACCAGCTTCTTGATCGCGCCAATCGGTGCCACCGGGAACAGGCCCGGCGTGTCGGCAAATGCCGCGTGACCATGAATCACCGCCAGCGGTTTAAGCCCGAGTTTCTGCGCTTGCGACTGGCGCATCAGCACCAGCGCCGCCGCGCCGTCGGAGATCGAACTGGAGTTCGCCGCCGTCACCGTGCCGCCTTCGCGGAACGCCGGTTTCAGCGAGGCGACCTTGTCCAGTTTGGCTTTCGGCGGCTGCTCGTCATTGCTGATCAGTACCTGCTCCTTGCCGACGGTTACGCTCAGCGGAACGATCTCGGCCTTGAAGCTGCCGTCCTTGATCGCCTGTTGGGCGCGGGTGGTCGAAGCGATGGCAAACGCATCCTGGGCTTCGCGGCTGAAGTCATTGGTTTCGGCACAGTCTTCGGCGAAGGTGCCCATCAGACGGCCCTTGTCGTAGGCGTCTTCGAGGCCGTCGAGGAACATCGAATCGAGCACCCGGCCATGGCCCATGCGGTAACCGGCGCGGGCGCGGTCCAGCAGATACGGCGAGTTGGACATGCTTTCCATGCCGCCGGCGATCACCACATCGGCGCTGCCGGCCAGCAGCATGTCGTGGGCCAGAATGGTGGTCTCCATGCCCGAGCCGCACATCTTGTTGACCGTGGTGCAACGGGTGGATTTATCCAGCCCGGCACCCAGTGCTGCCTGCCGCGCCGGTGCCTGACCGAGGCCAGCGGGCAATACGCAACCGAACAGCACTTCATCAACCGCGTCGCTGGCGACACCGGCGCGCTCAACCGCAGCCTTGATCGCCGCAGCGCCGAGTTGCGGCGCGGTGAGGCTTTTCAGTTCGCCCTGAAAACCGCCCATCGGGGTGCGGACGGCGCTGACGATAACAATCGGATCGTTGGAAATGGTCATGACAAATCCTCCTTACTTGGCGGCCATGCGCAAGGCGCCGTCGAGACGGATCACCTCACCGTTGAGCATGCTGTTTTCGATGATATGCCGAACCAGCGCGGCGTACTCGGCAGGTTTCCCAAGACGCGGCGGGAACGGCACGCCAGCGGCCAGCGACTCGCGCACTTCCGGGGTCATGCCGGCCATCATCGGGGTTTCGAAAATGCCCGGGGCGATGGTCATCACGCGAATACCGAAACGCGCCAGTTCGCGGGCGGCCGGCAGGGTCAGGCTGGCGATCGCGCCTTTGGAGGCGGAATACGCGGCCTGACCGATCTGGCCGTCGAACGCAGCGACCGAGGCGGTGTTGATGATGACCCCGCGCTCGCCATCGGCATTGGCTTCGCTCTCGGCGATGGCCGCAGCGGCCAGACGCAGCATGTTGAAGCTACCGATCAGGTTGACGTTGATTACCTGAGCGAAGCTGGACAGTGCATGCGGGCCGTTCTTGCCGAGGATCTTCTCGCCGCGAACGATGCCGGCGCAATTGACCAGGCCATTGAGACTGCCAAAGGCTTTGACCGTGGCCTGCACCGCCGCTTCCGCAGCGGCTTCGTTGCTGATGTCCGCCACCACGCTTTGCGCGCCAAGGCGCTGGGCCTGGGCGGCGACGGCTTCGGCGTTCATGTCCACCAGCATCACTTTGGCGCCGGCATTGACCAGCAATTCAGCGCTGGCTGCACCCAGGCCGGAGGCGCCGCCGGTGACGATAAAAACCTTGTTCTCGATCTGCATGACTGACTTCCTGATTCAAGCTGAAACGTTGTGCGCCGCGGCCTCTTGAGCCTTGGCGATTTCCTGGTTGCGCAAGATAAAGCGCTGCAATTTGCCGCTTGGGGTTTTCGGCAATTCGCTGACAAATTCGATTTCACGCGGGTACGAATGCGCGGCCAGACGCTTGCGCACGTGTTGCCGCAGCTCTTCGGCCAGCGCCGGTTCGGCGCGGTATTGCGGGTTGAGCACGACGAAGGCCTTGACCAGTTCGGTGCGCTCCGGATCGGGCTTTCCGACTACGGCCGCTTCAACCACTGCCGGGTGCTCGATCAGCGCGCTCTCGACGTCGAACGGGCCGACGCGATAACCGGAGGTGGTGATCACGTCATCACTGCGCCCGACGAAGCTGATGCTGCCGTCGGGGTTCCATTCCACGGTGTCGCCGCTGAGGTAGTAATCGCCGACGAAAGCTTTGGTCGGCGCGCCTTGGTAGCCGCCAAACCAGCACATCGGCGATTGCGTGCGGTCGATGGCGAGAATGCCCGGCTGGCCGACGCCAAGTTCGTTGTACTGCTCATCGAGCACCACGATGCGATGGCCCGGCGAGGCGAAACCCGCGGCGCCAAGGTGGATCGGGTGCTGCAGACCGTGGTGGTTGCACAGAACCATGCCCAGTTCGGTCTGCCCGTAATGGTCGTGAATCACCACGCCGAGGTTGTCGGCGAACCAGCGGATCACTTCCGGGTTCAGCGGTTCGCCGGCGCTGCTGACGATGCGCAGTTTGCCCTTGATCGACTTGGCGAACTCGTTACCACCGGCAATCAGCAAGCGGTACGCGGTCGGCGAGCCGGTGAGATTGGTGATCCCGTATTTGTTGATCACCCGGCAGGTGCTTTCGAGGGTGAAGGGGCCATCGTAAAAGGTGATCGGGTGCCCCATCGACAGCGGGCCGGTGACGCCGAAATAGATGCCGTAGGCCCAGCCCGGATCGGCGACGTTCCAGAACGAATCTTCAGGACGCAGATCCACCGCGTCGCGGGTGTAACTCTGGAATGCGACGATCGCCTTGAGCGGCACTGACAGCGCTTTCGACGGACCGGTGGTGCCCGAGGTGAACATCAGCAGGAACGGGTCTTCGCCCGTCAGCAGAACCGGCTCGCAGACACTGGAGGAGTTGGCCAGCTCGGCCCAGAAACTGAAATCGCCACGGACGATGCCCTGGCCCTTGGCGCCGCCGACGGTGACGATGGTCGGGCATTCGCTGACTTCAGCGAGTTTCGGCCGGTTGACCGCGTCAGTGACCACCACTTTGGCGCCTGAACTGTTCAGGCGATGCTCGATGGCTTTGGGGCCGAATGCGGTGAACAACGGCTGATACACCGCGCCGATGCGCCAGGTGGCGAACACGGTGATGAGTAATTCGATGTTGCGTGGCAGCAGGCCGGCGACCTTGTCGCCCCTCTGCACGCCTTGTTCGAGAAGGAAATTGGCGAAACGCGCGGCTTGGTCTTGCAGCTCGCTGAAGGTGTACGTGGCACTCGCACCGTCGCGGCCCTCCCAGAACAACGCAATGCGCCCCGGCAAGGCGTGGCGGTCGCAACATTCGACGCAGGCATTGAGCGCCTCCAGCGTGCCGCTGAGCGCAGCGTCCACGGTGTGCTGATAGTTGAACTGTTCGGTGGCAGACAAGTAATCGCGCATTGCCAGAATCCCTCTGTGTTTTTATTAGGCTGGGAACCGTTAACAACACTGGGATAGTCGCGCTGCGGCGCGGCGGCGGCAATGGTCAAAGCCATCAAAGTGGCTGACTGGTTTGGCCAAGGTTCAAAAGATGCGTTGTCCTGACTGGCCCTATCGCTGGCAAGCCAGCTCCCACAGTGTTAGCGCAAAATCTGTGGGAGCTGGCTTGCCAGCGATGGCGCCGTGCCAGGCGACAGATACTCTGAATCAGACCGCTTCGTTAAGGATCAACGTGCGGTAATGCCCAGGATTGGACCCCGACCACTTGCGAAACGCCTTGTAGAACGAACTCGCATCGGCAAACCCCAGCCGCGTGGCGATCTCAACGAAACTGATCGATGGCTCCGCCAGCCAGCTGATCGCCAGTTCCTTGCGCACGCTGTCCTTGAGCCCCTGATAGGTCTGCCCTTCCTCGGACAAACGTCGGCGCAGGGTCGAGGCGGACATGCATAACTGCTGCGCCAGGGCTTCGGTCTCCGGCCATTTTTCGGCAGGTAGCTGCCGCAGATCCTGTTTGATCCGGCTGGCAAGACTTTCCGGGTCGCGGTACTTCACCAGAATGTTCGCCGGCGCATGGGCCAGAAAGCGTTTCAGCTCTTCAGCGCTGCGTTTGATCGGCAAGTCGAGGCAGTCAGCAGCAAAGATCATCCGCGTGCGCGGACGCTCGAAACGCAGGTTTTCCGAGAACATCACCCGGTAATCGTCGCAGAAATCAGGTTCCGCGCAGCGCAGTTCGATCGCCAGAATCGGAATTCGCCGCCCCGCCAGCCAGCAGGCCACGCCGTGGACGATCATCCAGTAAGTGAAATAGGTGAAGGCGCGGCGCGGTTCGGGATCGTCTTCGAGCAGGACGATTTCGGCAAGGCTTTGTTGGTGAACCAGTTGCGCGGGCATTTTCTCCAGCATCAGCGAGAGGAAATTCAGCCCCGTGCTCAGCCCGGCAGCCAGAGTGGGTTGTGCCATGGCGCTGCGGCAAAGGAATTCGAGGCTGCCGGACTTGAGCCGGCGCGGGTCCATACCGAAAAACTCGTCATCGCCGCGCCGGGCCAGCAATCGCCAGAGTTTCGCGTATTGCGAAGCAGGCACCCGGCCGTGTTCGCTGTGCAGCAGGCCCGGAGCAATCCCGACCTTGTTCAAGACTTCATCCGTGGCCACGCCCGGGGCACAACTTTGCAGCAGCGCTTCACGCACCAGTTGCACGGCGATGGTGTCTTTTTCCGACATGGAGCGAGGCAGACCTTGTTGTTTTGGGTGACGGGCATCTTAACGCAGCCATCCCCAGCACAACACAGATCCCTGTAGGAGTGAGCCTGCTCGCGATAGCGTTGAGTCAGTCAACTCAATGGTTAGCTGATACACCGCTATCGCGAGCAGGCTCACTCCTACACAGATTCGGGCATGGCTAAAAAACATGCCGTTCAGCGAATGTTCAGGTAAATGTCAAGCATCCCCATTTGGGAATGAGTGTCATTATGTTACAACTTAGCCACCTATCTAAGTCACTCGTGGTTGCCGCAATGCTCGTTCCCTTTCTGATCATGCTGCGTGAAGGCATTGAAGCCGCGCTGATCGTTGGCATCATCGCCAGCTACCTGCAACAGACCGGTCGCGGCCAATGGATGCCGGCGGTGTGGATCGGCGTGTTTCTCGCCGCCGCTCTGGCACTGCTGGTCGGCGGTGGGCTGGAGTTGGTCAGCGCCGAATTCCCACAGAAACAGCAGGAGTTGTTTGAAGGCATTGTCGGTCTGGTCGCGGTGGGCATTCTCAGCTCGATGGTGTTCTGGATGCGCAAGGTCGCGCGGTCGATCAAGCATTCGTTGCAGGCCTCGCTGGATCACGCCCTGACCTCGTCAAAGCATCAGGTGATCGCGCTGATCGCCATGGTGTTCTTCGCCGTGGCTCGCGAAGGTCTGGAAACCGTGTTCTTCCTGCTCGCCGTGTTCCAGCAGAGCGAAGGCCCGGGCGCGCCGATCGGTGCCCTGCTCGGCCTGGTGCTGGCAATCGTCGTCGGCTTCCTGATCTACAGCGGCAGCATGCGCCTGAACCTGTCGGCGTTCTTCAAGTGGACCGGGTTGTTCATTCTGGTGGTCGCCGCCGGGATCCTCGCCAATTCGGTGCAAGCCCTGCATGAAGCGGGCGTGTGGAATCACCTGCAAACCGTGCTGTTCGACTTCAGCGCGACGCTGCCGATGGACGGCCCACTGGGTTCGGTGCTGGCCGGCATGTTCGGTTATCAGGATGCGCCGACCGTCAGCACCCTCGGTGCGTACCTGATCTATCTGGTGCTGGCGCTGGTGGTGTTTTTCTACCCCGCCGCGCCTGCTGCGCCCAAGCCAGCCAAATCGACTTCCGTTTCCAGCCAATAAGGGCATCCATGTCAAAGCCTAATACTCCTCAGGCCTCCCCTCCCCGCGCCTTGCGCTGGGCGGTGGCCGGTTCGGTGGTCGTGATGATTGCCGCCGGTGGCCTGTTCTACTACGCCTCGAAAATGGCCGCGGCCAAGCGTCAGCACAACCATGACGAAGTGGTGGTCAACATCAACGCGCACAGTTGCGAGCCGAACGAGCTGACGGTTCCTGCCGGCCGCGCCAGTTTCCGCATCGTCAACCGCTCCGACCGCGCAGTGGAGTGGGAAATCCTCGACGGCGTGCTGGTGATCGAGGAGCGCGAGAACATCGCCCCGGGTCTGAGCCAGGTGATCAACGCCAACCTGCAACCCGGCGACTACGCGATCACCTGCGGCCTGCTGAGCAATCCTCGCGGCGTGCTGCACGTGACGCCGACAGCGGCCTCCGATGCTGCCGCCAAGGCCAAGCCATCGATGGTCGCCTTTGTCGGGCCGCTGTCGGAGTTCCGCGTGTATCTGGCGAGCCAGAGCAGCGCACTGATCAAAGCTGTGACTGCGCTCAACGACGCAGTTGCCAGCGGCGATCTGGCCCAGGCGCAAGCGTTGTACTTGCCGGCGCGCGCCGCCTATCAGCGTCTGGCCCCGGCGGCGCAACGTCTGGCGGAACTGGACAACAGCATCAATGCCCGCGCCGACTACTTCGAGAAGCGCGAACAGGATCCGGCCTTCGTCGGCTTCCACCGCATCGAGTACGCGCTGTTCCAGCAACGCAAACTCGACGATCTGACGCCCATTGCCCAGCGCCTGCTGACCGACGTCACCACGCTCAAACAGCAACTGCTGGCCCAGTCGCTGCCGCCGGAACAATTGGTGAGCATCGTGGTGCGCAACCTCAACACCCTGGCCGATGTGCGTGCCGCCAGCGGTGAAGAGGAACGCTACAGCCACGCCGACCTCAACGGTTTTGCCGGCAATCTGGAGACCGCACACAAGGTCGTCGAATTGCTGCGGCCAATGTTGAGCAAATCGGCGCCGGACCTGCTGCCGAAAATCGACAGCGCACTGAGCGATTTCGACAACGTACTGAACAGCTTCAAGGTCAAGGACGGCTACGCGAGCTACGACACGGTCAGCGGCGAACAACGCAAACAGATCGCCGACAAGGCTCAGGCCCTGGCTGACGCTCTGGATGGCATCGATCCCGCCCTCGGCCTCTCCGGCCTGTAAGCAGAAGACGAATACCGATGAAAGATTTGCAAAACCTCGATCTGCAACGTCGCCGCCTGCTGATGGGTATGGGCGCTGCCGGTGTTGCGCTGGCCGGTTCGGCCCTGAGCTGCCCGGCCATGGCGGCGGCCCCGGCGCAAGTCACCGAAGCGCCGAGCAGCGACAAAACCGAAGACCGCCACGACTTCCACGGCGTGCACCAGACCGGCATCGTCACCCCGCGTCCGGCGTCCGGCATGTTCGTGTCGTTCGACGTGCTGGCCAGCGATCGCGAAGACCTCGAGCGGCTGTTCCGTACGCTCAACGAGCGCATCGCATTTCTGATGAAGGGCGGCCCGGTGGCGCAGATCGACCCGAAACTGCCGCCACCGGATTCCGGCATCCTCGGCCCGGTGGTGACGCCGGACAACCTGACCATCACCGTCTCGGTAGGCGAGTCGCTGTTCGATGAGCGCTTTGGACTGGCCGAGGCCAAACCGAAACGTCTGCAACGCATGGTCGGCTTCCCCAACGATGCGCTGGAGGCCGATTGCTGCCACGGCGACCTGAGCCTGCAATTCTGCTCGAACACCGCCGACACCAACATTCACGCCCTGCGCGACATCGTCAAGAACCTGCCGGACCTGCTGCTGGTGCGCTGGAAACAGGAAGGCAGCGTGCCACCGCAAGCCCCGGCCAAACCGGGGGTGCCGGCGCAATCGGCGCGCAACTTCCTGGGTTTCCGCGACGGCTCGGCCAATCCCGATTCCAACGACGCCAAAGCGATGGACAAGCTTGTCTGGGTGCAACCGGGCAGCGATGAACCGGCCTGGGCCGCGCACGGTAGCTATCAAGCGGTGCGGATCATCCGCAATTTCGTCGAGCGCTGGGACCGTACGCCGCTGCAGGAACAGGAAAGCATTATCGGCCGGGTCAAGACCACCGGCGCACCGATGGGCGCCAACCATGAAACCGAGGTCCCGGATTACAGCAAGGACCCGGAGGGCAAGCTGACCAAGCTTGACGCGCACATTCGCCTGGCTAACCCGCGCACCGCGGCGAGCCAGGCCAACCTGATCCTGCGCCGGCCGTTCAACTACTCCAACGGCGTGAACAAGAACGGCCAGCTCGACATGGGCCTGCTGTTCATCTGCTACCAGGCCGATCTGGAAAAAGGCTTTATCACCGTGCAGACCCGGCTCAACGGCGAGCCGCTTGAGGAATACCTCAAACCGGTCGGCGGCGGTTACTTCTTCACCCTGCCGGGTGTCGCGGGCGACAAGGATTTCATCGGTCGCTCGCTGCTCAACGCCACACAACCCAAAACAGCTGCATAACCATAAAAACCCTCGGAGCCGCTCCATGAAAAAGTCGCCACTCGCGTTATTGCTGACCCTTGGTTTGCTCAACACCCCGCTGTCGGCGTTCGCCGCGACGGCGCCGCTGGATCTGGTCGGCCCGGTGTCGGACTACAAGATCTACGTCACCGAGCAACTGGATGAACTGGGCAGCCACACCAAACAGTTCACCGATGCGGTGAAAAAAGGTGATCTGGCCACCGCGCAAAAGCTCTACGCGCCGACGCGCGTGTATTACGAGTCGATCGAGCCGATTGCCGAGCTGTTCAGTGACCTGGATGCGTCCATCGATTCGCGCGTCGACGACCACGAAAAAGGCGTGAAGGCTGAAGACTTCACCGGATTTCACCGCCTCGAATATTCGCTGTTCTCGGAGAAGACCACTGAAGGCCTGACCGCCCTGGCAGACAAGCTGGATAGCGACGTCAAAGACCTGCAGACCCGCGTCGCCGGCCTGACCTTCCCGCCGGAGAAAGTCGTCGGGGGTGCTGCTGCTTTGCTGGAAGAGGTTGCCGCGACCAAGATCTCCGGTGAAGAAGACCGTTACAGCCACACTGACCTGTACGACTTCCAGGGCAACATCGACGGCGCGAAGAAAATCGTCGACCTGTTCCGTCCGCAGATCGAAAAACAGGACAAGGCGTTCGTTGCCAAAGTCGACAAGAACTTCGCCACCGTGGACAAGATCCTCGCCAAGTACAAGACCAAGGACGGTGGGTTCGAGACGTATGACAAGGTGAAGGATAACGATCGCAAGGCGCTGGTCGGGCCGGTGAATACCTTGGCGGAAGACCTGTCGACGTTGCGTGGCAAGCTGGGTCTGAACTGAGTTCATTGAGCGTCTAAGCAGGCCCCATCGCTGGCAAGCCAGCTCCCACAATGTTCTTGGTGTACACGATATTTGTGAATGACCGAGAATACTGTGGGAGCTGGCTTGCCAGCGATGGCATTTTCAGCGGCGCTAGAGAATCCGGTAGAGCAACCGCTCGATCCGCACCCGACTCACCCGCTTCAAAAACTTCGCCACCCCCGCCGGGTACTCCGGCAAGGTCTCCAGGCTCTGGAAGCTGGCGATCCGCGTGGTGTTGCGGAAGATCTCCTCCTGCTCCTTCGCCCGTGGCTCAAGCCATTCGCCCTGCGGATCATCGATCAGCAGCGCGTTTTCAAGATCGAGGCGGAACGCCCGTGGATTGAGGTTGTTGCCGGTCAGCAGCGTATAGCGCTGGTCGACCCACATGCCCTTGAGGTGATAGCTGTTGTCGCCGTCACGCCACAGATGCAGGTTCAACTGGCCGCTGTCGATGTTGCGCTGATGCCGCTTGGCAAAACGCCGCAGGCTGATTTCGTACAGGTATGGCAGCGCCGCAATCACCTTGAACGGCTCGCTCGGCGGGATGTAGAAATCGTTGGCCGTCTTGTCGCCGACCACGATGTCGATCTTCACCCCACGGGCCAGCGCACGGTTGACCTCGCGGATGATCGGCAGCGGCAGGTTGAAGTACGGCGTGCAGATGGTCAGCTGCTGTTGCGCACTGGCGATCAGCTCGACGATCACCCGGTTCAACGGGTTGTTCTTGCCCACGCCGAGCAACGGACTGACCGACAGGCCGGTATGCGCGGTGCTGCCGGCACTGGTGTCGTACGCCGCATATTTGAGACGGCTGCGCAGATCGCCGATGTCGTTGCGCAGGCTGCGGGTGGTCGGCAGGTTGGGCAGGTCGAGGCGATGCACAGCCTTGGATTCGATCAGGCCGTGCTTGACCAGATGATGCATCGAGTCGGCCAGTTCGCGGCTGTGCAGCACGTGGTAGCGGTCGAAACGGTACTTGTCGAACTTGTGCAGGTAGACGTTGTTCAGACTCGCGCCGCTGTAAACCACGCAATCGTCGATCACAAAGCCTTTCAAATGCAGGACGCCGAACAGTTCGCGGGTCTGCACCGGCACGCCGTAGACCGGCACTTCGCTCTGATGGGTACGGGTCATTTCCTGATACCACGCCGAGTTGCCTGGCTGTTTGCCGGCACCGATCAGCCCGCGCTGGGCGCGCAGCCAGTCAACCACTACGACGATCTCCAGCTCCGGGCGCTTGAGCTTGGCGGCATGCAAGGCATCGAGGATTTCCTGACCGGCCTCGTCGTGCTGCAGATACAGCGCAACGATGTAGATGCGCCGGGTCGCCTCGGCGATTTTCTCCAGCAGGCAACGACGGAACTCGGCGGCGCCGGACAGAATCGTCACGGCCTCGGGAGTCAGCGGAAAGCTGCGCAGTTTGGGCAGCAAAGAGCGTTTGAAAAGCAACGGCATAGGGCTCGCAATGGGTCGAATCCGAAGAACCCGAGAGCTTACACCATCAACCGGTTCGGGTCTTGTGAGTGTCTGTAAAGAGATCAAAAGATCGCAGCCTTCGGCAGCTCCAACACTGATCCCTGTAGGAGCTGCCGCAGGCTGCGATTTTTTGATCTTAAAAACAGCTTGCACAAGGAGAACGATCGTTCTACTGTTCGCCACATGAACGAAATCACTGACACCTCGACCCGCGACATCATTCTGGATGTCACCGAAAAGTTGATCTACAAAAGTGGCATCGCGGCCACCGGCATGGATCTTCTGGTGAAAACCGCCGGCGTCTCCAGAAAAAGCATCTACCGCTACTTCGCCAACAAGGAGGAGCTGACCGTAGCCGCCCTGCAACGCCGCGACGTGCGCTGGATGCATTGGTACAGAAGTGCTGTCGATCAGGCAGAAACCCCGGCCGACCGCCTGCTCAACCTGTTTACCGTGCTCAAAAGCTGGTTCGCTTCGGAAGGTTTCCGTGGCTGTGCCTTCATCAATACCAGTGGCGAGACCGGCGATCCCGAAGACCCGGTGCGCCAGGTCGCCAAAGACCACAAACAGAAGCTGCTCGACTACCTGTGCGAGCTGTGTACCGAACATGGCGTCGAAGATCCGCAACGTCTGGCCAGACAATTGCTGATCCTGATTGACGGCGCCATTACCGTAGCGCTTGTGATGGGTGATCACAGTGCCGCTGATAATGCGCAATGCATGGCGCGTAAGTTATTGGACCTGTAACGCCTTAAATAAGCCTCAACCGTTGTTTAATCGTTAATTAGATCGGGAGACTGAAAATGTCGACTGCTGCCCAAGTGCGTCCGCCTTTACCGCCGTTCAACCGTGAATCGGCTATCGAAAAAGTACGTCTGGCCGAAGATGGCTGGAACTCCCGCGATCCCGAGAAGGTGTCGCTGGCCTACACCCTCGACACAAAATGGCGCAACCGCGCCGAGTTCGCCAACAACCGAGAGGAAGCCAAGGCCTTCCTGACCCGCAAATGGGCCAAGGAACTCGATTACCGCCTGATCAAGGAACTCTGGGCCTACTCCGACACGCGGATTGCCGTGCGTTACGCCTATGAATGGCATGACGATTCGGGCAACTGGTTCCGCTCCTACGGCAACGAAAACTGGGAGTTCGATGAACACGGCCTGATGTTCCAGCGCTATGCCTGCATCAACGACATGCCGATCAAGGAAAGCGAACGCAAGTTCCACTGGCCGCTGGGGCGGCGTCCGGATGATCATCCGGGGCTTTCCGACCTGGGTCTCTAAGTTCACATAGTTCCAATTGTAGGAGTGAGCCTGCTCGCGATAGCGGTGTGTCAGTCAGCCTGAATATTGACTGTTCATACGCAATCGCGAGCAGGCTCACTCCTACAGGGTTTTTGTGTTGTTTCAGGCTACTGCGGCAGTCTTCTCAGCCTCCAGCTCCCGCACCAGCGGCAACACCCGTTTGCCGAAATACTCCACCTCCTCCTGAAAGTGCAGAAACCCTGCCAACACCAGATCCACCCCCACCGCTTTCAACGCCACGATCCGCTCGGCAATCTGCTGTGGCGTGCCGATCAGGTTGGTCTTGAAGCCGTCGTTGTATTGCACCAGATCCTCGAAGGTCGATTTCGCCCAGTTGCCCTCACCTTCCGGTGACGCCCTGCCCGCTTGCTTCGCCGCGTCACCAAAGGCGTTCACCGCCTCCGGGTCGGCTTGGTCGATGATCTGCGCCAGCACCGCGTGCGCCTCTTCTTCGGTGTCGCGGGCGATGACGAAAGCGTTGACGCCGATTTTCACCGAATGCTTGTTCGCCGCCGCTTTGGCCCGGATGTCATCGACCTGCGCCTTGATCCCTTCGACGCTGTTGCCATTGGTGAAATACCAGTCCGAGACCCGCGCCGCCATGTCCCTTGCCGCACGGGAACTGCCGCCCTGAAAGATTTCCGGGCGCCCGAGCGGTTTCGGTTTGAGGGTGTAATGGTCGAAGCGGTAGAAGTCGCCGCGAAAGCTGAAGTTATCCTGGCTCCAGATCCCGCGCAGCGAGCGGATGAATTCCTCGGAACGCCGATAGCGCTCGTCGTGTTCCAGCCAATGTTCGCCGATGGCCTGGAATTCGCCCTTGAACCAACCGCTGACGATATTCACCGCAATCCGGCCGTTGGTGAGTTGATCGATGGTCGCCAGTTGCTTGGCCGCCAGCGCCGGCTGCCACGGCCCCGGCAGAATCGCAGCGATCACCTTGAGTTTGCTGGTGGCGGCCAGCAGCGCATGACTGAACGCCACCGATTCATGCTGGAACTCGGCGCCGTAACCGGCGGTGAAGCGGATCTGCGTCAAGGCATATTCAAATCCGGCGGCCTCGGCGAGTTGCGCCAGTTTGCGGTTGTAGTCGATGCCCCAGTCGGTGCGCTGCTCGATCTTGCTGACCACCAGACCGCCACTGACGTTCGGCACCCAGTAGGCGAATTTCACGGCTTGCTGACTCATTGGCGTGTCCTCGGGACGTTGGGAAGGTCAGTGGGATAGAGCAGCAAGCGTGCCAGTCCCCATTGACCCGGTTTTATTGGGTTTGAGGCTGAAGAAGCTGCATTGCTGGAGGATGATTTGTTGTGTGGGTGTTGGGTGGGCAACAGTTGGGTTTTGAGTTGAAAGAGTTGACCCCATCGCGAGCAGGCTCACTCCTACAAGGAGAACGCATTTCAAATGTAGGAGTGAGCCTGCTCGCGATAGGGCCATACGGGTCGCCGCAACACTTGGAAATGAGTAACATGTCAGCCCTTCCCCGCAGCCCCTCTGCGCCCTGCCGAATAAGCCGATTCCATGCCTTTCGAACTCAGCGTTGACCTCACCACCCTGGCCATTCTGGCCCTCGTCGCTTTCATTGCCGGTTTCATCGACGCCATTGCCGGCGGCGGTGGGCTGTTGACCACCCCGGCGCTGCTCACTGCCGGTCTGCCACCGCATCTGGTGCTGGGCACCAACAAACTTAGTTCGACTTTCGGCTCGGCCACCGCCAGTTTCACCTTCTACCGCCGCAAGCTGTTCCACCCTCGGCAGTGGACACACGCGATCATCGGTACGCTGGTCGGCGCGCTCACCGGTGCCATCGTCGCGCACTACCTGCCGGCGGAATGGCTGAACAAGATGCTGCCGGTGATCGTGTTTGCCTGCGGTGTATACCTGTTGTTCGGCGGCACGCCCAAGGCGCCGCTGGACAGCGACGCGCCGATCAAGAAGAAATGGCAGTCGAGCCAGGGCTTCAGCCTCGGTTTCTACGACGGTGTGGCCGGCCCCGGCACCGGTGCGTTCTGGACGGTCAGCAGCCTGCTGCTCTACCCGATCGACCTGGTCAAGGCCAGCGGGGTGGCGCGCAGCATGAACTTCGTCAGCAACATCGCGGCGCTGTCGGTGTTCGTGTTTTCCGGGCAAGTGGACTGGATCATCGGCCTGTGCATGGGCCTGTCGGTGATGGTAGGTGCGTTCTTCGGCGCGCGCACCGCGATCAGCGGCGGCGCCAAGTTCATTCGTCCGGTGTTCATCACCGTGGTGCTGGGGCTGACCGTGCGCCTAGCCTGGCAACACTGGTTCAGCGTGACCTAAACGGCGCGCCACGTAGACGTCGATCAGGTAACGGGCAATCGATTTTGACGCCGGCAACGGCGGCAGGTCGTGCACGTTGAACCATTGTGCGTCCTCGATCTCGTCCTCCTGACAGACGATCTCGCCCCCGGCATATTCGGCATGGAAGCCGAGCATCATCGAATGCGGGAACGGCCAGCACTGGCTGCCCATGTACTGAATGTTCTTCACTTCGATGCTGACTTCCTCGCGCACCTCGCGAATCAGGCAATCCTCCGCCGACTCGCCCGGCTCGGCGAACCCGGCCAGCGTGCTGTAGACCCCGGTGACAAACCGCGGTGAACGCGCCAGCAGGATTTCGTCGCCGCGGGTGATCAGCACAATCATGCTCGGCGAAATGCGCGGATAACTGCGCAAATCACACGGTTGGCAATACATCGCCCGCTCACGCGGCACTTGGGTCATCGCCTGCCCACAGTTGCCGCAAAAACGATGCTCGCGGGCCCAGGTGCCGATCTGCGCGGCATAACCCAGCACTTTGTAGATCGTGTGATCGCCTTCGAGCATGAACGCCCGCAGGCCTTTCCAGTTGCAGCCCGGCACGTCGCTGGAGCTGTGCAATTCCAGCAGATACACCGGCTCGCCATCGAGATGGCCGATGCCGTGTTCCGCCAGGATCGACAAATCCTGACGCTTGAGCCATTCCCGGGGGAACAGCGCTCCGTTGTCATCGAACAGAAAGCCTTCGGGACTGCGCGCCACGGCCCAGCCGCCGGGTTGATCGGTGTCCAGTACTGCAGTGGTCCAGCGAGCTGTCATGGTTTCTCAATCCAGAAATTCGGGTTTCTGTTTACTCATATGGGCGGCCATGGCCACGCGCAAGTCGGTGGATTGCAACATGGCGGCGTTCCAGGTGGCAACGTATTCGAGTCCGTCGTCGATGCGATGGTCGCGCATGTAGCTGATCATTTCCTTGGTGCCGGTGACCGCGATGGGCGATTTGCTGGCGATGTCGCGAGCAATGTCCATCACGCCTTCAAGCAGCAGCTCCTTGTCAGCGTAAACGCGATTGACCAGACCGATGCTGCGCGCCTCATCAGCACCGAAAGTGCGCCCGGTGTAGGCCAGTTCACGCAGCATGCCGTCACCGATGATCCGTGGCAACCGTTGCAAAGTGCCAACATCGGCGGCCATGCCGATGTCGATTTCCTTGATCGAGAATTGCGCGTCTTCGGCGGCGTAGCGCATGTCGCACGCGGCGATCAGGTCAATCGCACCGCCGAGGCAATAGCCTTGAATCGCCGCCAGTACCGGTTTGCGGCAGTTGTCGACAGCATTGAACGAAGCTTGCAGGGTGAGGATCTTGCGCCGCAGCAGGCGCGCATTACGGCCGACGTCCTTGCCCAGCTCGTTGGCGACGCCGGCGAGCATCATCAGGTCGATGCCGGAGGAAAAATGTTTACCGTTGCCGCTCAGCACCACCACCCGCACTTCATCGGTGTCATCGATCCACTGGAAAATCTCGACGATCTCGCTCCAGAACGCGGCGTTCATCGAGTTGATCTTTTCCGGGCGATTGATCTGCACATGGGCGATGTTGTCGGCCAGTTCGACGCTGAAGGCGGTGTATTGAGTCATGGCAGTGATCCTTTACCGGGCTGAAAATGAGGCCCGAACTATAACAAGGCATCACGATGGCGGTTCGGCCAAATGCGGGACTGACTGCCACAAGGTCAGGTAGGTGCCATCAATCCGTGTAGGAGCTGCCGCAGGCTGCGATCTTTTGACTTTGAAGATCAAAAGATCGTCCGATCGCGGCCCGAGCCTTCGGCAGCTCCTACAGGGTTTTGTATGTGCAGCGAAAAATCTAACCGCGCTTCACCGCCACATACGCCGCCGTCTCATAAGGAACTGTCAGCACATGTCGCCCACGCAACGCCGGCTCCGAGGCAATCAACGCGCGAATCTGCTCATCAACCTTGTCCCGCTGCGCCTGCGGCAAGGCCGCAATGAAACTGGTGGAGCGCACCCGATTGAAGATCACGTCCTCGGGCGAGCCGGTGTGCCCATGATGAAACTGCTGCAACTGCAACGGCCCGAACGCCGGATGCGGAAACGCCTGACGCCATTGGCCGGTGTAGTAACGCGGCGTGTCCCCCTCCAGCGCATTCACGATAGCGTCGAGTTTCGGCACCCAGCTGACTTGCGTATCGCGCAGGTTCCAGATCAGCCCGAGCTTGCCGCCGGGCTTGAGTACCCGGGCGATCTCGCTCAAGGCTTCGGGTGTGGCGAACCAATGGAACGCCTGCGCGCAGACCACCGCATCTACGGAGGCGTCGGGCAACGGCAGATCGGTCGCAGTACCGCTCACCGCCAGCACCTCGGGCCAGGCGGCGGACAATTTTTCCAGCATCTGCGCCACCGGCTCCACCGCAATCACCTGCGCATCGGTGGCCGCCAGCCGCCCGGTGAACTTGCCGGTGCCGGCGCCCAGATCGATGACCGTCTTGTGACTGTCCAGGCCCAATGTCTGGGTCAACCATTGACTGACCTGCGGCGGGTAATCGGGGCGACCTTTGACGTAGGTGTCGGCGGCAGTCTTGTAGCCGGCGGCAGCGGAGTGATGGACCTGATCTTTCATGGCAGTTCCTCGTGTGTCAGCGCCGAGTCATGGCAAAGCGCTGGATGGACGGCGGGCGTTCCTGAGCATAGCGCCGTGATTTGCGCGTACCTTGAACAGAGCCTGACAAAGCAATGAATAAAATGCCGTGCTGTGGTGTTCAAAGTGAAACATAACCCTCTGTGGAGCCTTGCCCATGACTATCCGTTCCGTTATGTTCGCCGCCCCGTTGCTGCTGGTGGCCGCGTTATCCACGTCGATGGCATTTGCCAATGGTGATGAAAGCGCACCCGTGCAGAAGCCCAACTGCCCCAAAGGCCAGGTCTGGGACAGCAAATCGCAGAAATGCGTGCTGCAGACCAGCAGCGCCGTGCCGGATGCCGATCGCACCGATTACGCCTACCGATTGGCCAAGGACGGTCGCTACGAAGAAGCCCTGGCCCTGCTCGACACCCTGAAACAACCGAACACCGCCAAGGCCCTCAACTATCGCGGTTACGCCACACGAAAACTGGGGCGTACCGATGAAGGCATCGGCTATTACCTGCAATCGGTGAAACTCGATCCGCAGTACGCGCAAGTGCGTGAATACCTCGGCGAAGCCTATGTGATCAAAGGTCGCGTCGACCTGGCGCAGGAGCAGTTGCAGCAGATCCAATCGATTTGCGGCACGTCCTGCGAGGAATACCAGGATCTGGCTGAAGCCATCAACGATTCATCGAAAACCTGAAACAGATAAAGGAACGCCATCATCGTCAGCGATCAGGCATTCAGAGCAGAACTCGGACAGCATCTGGCGCGACTGTGGCGCTACGGCCTGCTGCTGTCGCGCAATCGGCACGTTGCCGAGGATCTGGTGCAAGCCACGTGTGTGCGGGCGCTGGAACGTGCCGGGCAATATGTTGCCGGCACGCGCATGGATCGCTGGTTGCTGAGCATCCTGCATTCGATCTGGCTCAACGAAGTGCGCGCGCGTCGGGTGCGTCAGGGCACAGGCCAGGTCGATGCCGACGGGCAACTGGCCTTCGACGGCGAATACGCCGCACAAACCCACGTGATGGCGGCGCAGGTGATCCGCCGGGTCGATGCGTTGCCGGAAACCCAGCGCGAAACCGTTTATCTGGCCTACGTTGAAGGCCTGTCCTACCGCGAAGTTGCCGAGATCCTGCAAGTGCCGATCGGTACCGTGATGAGCCGTCTGGCCACCGCGCGGCTGAAACTGGCCGAGTACCCGCCGCTGCAAGCCGTGCCGAAAACCACTGGAGGTGACCACCCATGAACAAGCCCTCCGACGAACAACTGGTGGCCTACCTCGACGACGAACTGGATCCCGCGTATCGCGCTCAACTCGACAGCGCGATTGTCGACGACCCGTTGCTCAGCCTGCGCGTGCAATGGTTCGAACGCAGCAGCCTGCCGTACAAGGATGCCTATGACGAACTGGCGCAACAGGCGCCGCTGGAGCGTTTGCAGGCGCGCCTCGATGCCATCCCTGCCCCTCAGCGGCCAGGCCTGAGCCGACGCTGGTTCATTGGTGCGGCCGCCGCGAGTCTGCTGGCGGGCGGCGTGTTGGCCGATCGCCTGTTTCTCGCCTGGCAAACGCAGCAAGCGCATAACTGGCGCGCCCTGGTGGGCGACTACATGGCGCTGTATGTGCCGCAAACCCTCGATCACCTGCCCAGTGACGAAGCCAGCCAGCGCGCACAACTGCGTGCGGTGGATGCACGATTGGGGCTGAGCCTGTCGCCGGCACTGGTGAAGTTGCCGGGCACCGAACTAAAGCGTGCACAAATGCTCGAGTACGACGGTGTGCCGATTGCGCAACTGACCTATCTCGATGCGAAACACGGGCCGCTGGCCTTGTGCGTGACTCGCTCCAACAGTGGCAGCCAGCCTTTGGCGCACGAACGGCGGCATGAGATGAACGTGGTGTACTGGACCGAAGGTGAGCATGCGTGGATGTTGATCGGGCACAATCCGGCCCCGGCGCTGGAAGACCTCGCCAGACACTTGATCGAACGGTTGAGCGCATGAGTGCCGCTGCCACTATGCTGAGCGCGTGATTATCCAAGGAGGAAGCATCGATGCAGATTTCACCCCGCAGCGCCCTGCTGGTCATCGACGTGCAGAATGACTTCACCCCGGGTGGCCAACTGGCCGTCCCCGAAGGCGATCGGATTGTGCCGCTGATCAATCGCCTCGGCGATCTGTTCAAGCAAGTGATCATTGCCCAGGACTGGCACCCGAGCGGCCACGCTTCGTTTGCCTCGAGTCATCCCGGACGCAAACCGTATGAGGTCATTCAGCTGCCCTACGGCGAGCAGACGCTCTGGCCGGATCATTGCGTGCAAGGCACCGTCGGCGCCGGGTTTCACCCCGAATTGAACCTGCCCCACGCGCAACTGATCATCCGCAAGGGCTGCAACCCGGACATCGACAGCTATTCGGCGTTTCTCGAAGCGGACCGGCGCACCACCACCGGTCTGGCCGGTTATCTGAAAGAACGCGGTATCGACACGGTGTACATGGTCGGTCTGGCGCTGGATTTCTGCGTGATGTTCTCGGCGCTGGATGCGCGGGCGGCGGGGTTCAATGCGTTTGTGCTGCTGGATGCCTGTCGCGCCATTGATATGGAGGGTTCACTGGCGGCGGCGATGGAGCGAATGCAAACGGCCGGGGTTGGCTTGATCCAGTCAAACCAACTGATCTGACACCGCAACCGCATCCCTGTGGCGAGGGAGCTTGCTCCCGCCCGGCGGCGAAGCCGTCGCAAAACCGGCAAATGACGCCTGGCTGCGGATTGCCTAGGGCCGCTTCGCAGCCCAGCGGGAGCAAGCTCCCTCGCCACAGGTTTTCCTTCACTTTATTCAGGCAGCGGTAGGCAACCACAATCTGAACCGCGCCCCGCCCAACGGCGAACTTTCCACCGTCAGCGTCCCGCCCTGCGCCTCCAGTGCCCGACGGCTGATCGCCAGGCCCAGGCCAAAGCCACCGGTGGCGCGGTCGCGGCTGCGATCAAGGCGATAAAACGGCTCGAAAATCCGCTCACGCTCGTCATCCGGGATGCCAATCCCATCATCGTCGACCCAGATCCCGCAGCCATCAGGGCTGACCTGCACGCCAATCTGAATGCGTTTCTCGCAATAGCGCATGGCATTGCGCAGCAGGTTCTGGATCGCCCGGGCGGTCAGGCGGGGATCCAGCGAAAAGCGTTCGAGCTGACCATGCAACAACACATCAATAACGATGTCCGGTGACTCCAGCTCTTCATCGACACTGCCCAGAATGCTGTCGATGAACTCATCCAGCGAAACCTCAACCTGTTCGGGCAATTGCGCCGGATTCTGCAGGCGACTGTAAGACAGCAGTTCCAGCACCAACTCATCCAGTTCGCGAATGTGCGCAACCAGCCCTTGCAGGCGCTCGCGACTGGTCGCCGGTAAATCATCGGACAGCGCCAGGGCCAGGCCGAAGTCCAGACGGGTCAGCGGTGTACGCAATTCGTGGGACACCGCGTTGAGCAGGTCGCGCTGCTGATTGAGCAGATTTTCGATGTCGCCGGCCATGGTGTCGAACACGTTGGCCAGGCTGCCGATGTTGGAACTGGCGGGTATCTGCGTGCGCTCGTTCAGGTGGCCCTTGCCGAAGCGTTCGGCAGCGCCCTTGAGGCGTTCCAGATCGCGCCAGTGCGGGCGAATCCACAGCAGCAGGCAGGCGAGCATGCTCGCGCCGATCAGCACGTTGATGCTCCAGTACAACAGATTGACGTCCAGCGGATCCGGCGGCACCACCATTTGCACGGCGACGTCATCGTTCAGTGGGGTGACCGCCAAGGTGCGCCATCCCCAATCGCCAATACGCACCACGTTCTCCCCGGCGCGCAATCGCACCTGCTCGGGGGCGGTGAACCCGGCGTCGTCGATACGTGCCAGAGCGATGTGCAGCGGCTGGAAGTCCTTGTCCATCGACTGCGCCAGTGCCGGCCACTGATCCTGCGGCACCGCGTGAAACTGCCGGGTGATCAGCGATTGCAGGCCGCGCGAATAGTCGAGGTTGTAGGTGATGAAGCGCTCGCGGAACGCCATGATCACCAGATCCGGCACCAGATAGATCGCCGCACTGTAGGAGACGATCGTCACCAGATACAGGCGAAAGAGGATTCTGAACATCAGCTCAGCATTCCCACTCGGAGCGGCTGAACAGGTAGCCCTTGCCCCATACGGTCTTGATCTTGCGCGCCTCGCCGGCGTGATCGTCGAACTTGCGCCGCAGCTTGGAAATCGCCACGTCCACCGAACGATCGGTGCCGTTGAACTCAATGCCGCGCAAGCGCTGGAGGATCTGATCGCGGCTCAGCACCTCCCCGGCGTGTCGGGCCAGGACCACCAGCAAATTGTATTCGCCGCTGGACAGCTCCACCGGTTGATCGCGCCAGGTCACGGTGCGCTCGGACAGGTCGATGCACAGATTGCCCATGACGATCCGGTCATTGACCGTCATCGGTTCACCGAGGCTGCTGCGCCGCAACAAAGTACGCACTCGTGCCAGCAGAACCCGTGGCTCGCACGGTTTGGTGACGTAATCGTCTGCGCCCATTTCCAGGCCCAGTACCTGATCGTGACTGTCATCGCGGGCGGTCAGCATCAGGATCGGCAGCGTCGCCGAATCGGCCCGCAGCAAGCGGCAGACCTGCAGGCCGTCGAGACCGGGCAGCATCAGGTCGAGAATCACCAGATCCGGCGGATTGATCCGCGCCCGTTCACGCACGTGGTCGCCACGGCCGATCACGCAGACGGAATAACCGTTGCGCTCCAGATAGCTGGAAATCAATTCGGCGAGGGCGGTGTCGTCTTCGACCAGGAGGATGTTGGGCATTGGGGGTGTTCCAGGAAAGTGCTGTGGCGACTGTTTGGGCCTCATCGCGAGCGAGGCTCACTCCTACAAGGTTCGTGTCTGACACAGTTCCAATGTAGGCCTTCGCCTGCTCGCGATGGCGGTTTATCTGTCGCAATAAATTTCAAGGCGTAAAGGATATACGCCCACACCCGTCCCTGAGTAAAACCCTTACACAATTTCACACAGCGCCTACAAAGCTTCACCGCTACCCTCGGCGTCTGGCCTTAGGATGCGGGCTTCAATATTGGGGGTAGTACATGTCGAAAAATCTGCTGGCCGGGCTCGGCCTCATCGCCGTTGCGCTGTTGCTGAGCGCCTGTGATTCGTCCTCGAAGGCCGAAGAAGAAGCGCCGCCGGCCACTGTGCGCATCGAGACCATCGAGGCCCGCCCTCTGTCGATCAGCAGCGAACTGAGCGGGCGGATCGCCGCGCCACGCATCGCCGAAGTACGTGCCCGAGTGGCCGGCGTGGTGCTGCAACGCTCGTTCCGTGAAGGCAGCGACGTGAAAAAGGGCGACGTGCTGTTCCGCATCGACCCGGCACCGTTCAAGGCTGACCTGGACAGCGCCGAAGCCGCGCTGCGCAAAGCCGAGGCCAACGCCTTCCAGGCGAAGTTGCAGGAGCAACGCTACGCGCAGTTGATCGACGACAAGGCGATCAGCGCCCAGGATTACGACAATGCCCGCGCCAATGCCCGGCAAACCGCCGCCGACGTGGCAGCCAATAAAGCTGCGGTAGAACGGGCGAAGCTGAACCTCGGCTACGCCACCGTCACCGCGCCGATTTCCGGGAGGGTCGGCCGTGCATTGGTCACTGAAGGTGCGCTGGTCGGACAGAACGAAACCACGCCATTGGCACTGATTCAGCAGCTCAACCCGATCTACGCCGATCTCACCCAGTCGACCCGTGAACTCAATGAATTGCGCCGCGCCTTCCGTTCCGGGCAGTTGCAGGAAGTCGGTCAGGATCAGGTCAAGGCCACACTGATTCAGGATGACGGCAGCCTCTACCCGTTACCGGGCAAGTTGCTGTTCAGCGACATCAGCGTCGATCCGGGCACCGGCCAGATCATTCTGCGCAGCGAGTTCCCCAATCCTGACCTCGACCTGCTGCCGGGCAGCTTCATCCGCGTACGCCTGCAACAAGCCACCGTGCAGAACGGCATCACCGTACCGCAACGTGCGGTGCAGCGTGACAGCGCCGGTATCGCTCAGGTGCTGACCATCGACCAGCAGATGCGCGTGGCGCAGCAACCGGTGCAACTGGGCGCAGTGCAAAACGATCGCTGGATCGTCACCGGCGGCCTCAAGCCCGGCGACCGCATTGTCACCGAAGGCCTGCAGCACGCCCGTCCCGGCGAAACAGTGCAGATCGACGACACCCCTCTTCCACTTGCCCAGACCTCTGGTCAGTAAGCAGGACGCTTTCATATGCCGCAGTTCTTTATCGATCGCCCGGTGTTCGCCTGGGTTGTCGCCCTGTTCATCCTGTTGGCCGGTGCGCTGGCCATCCCGCAATTGCCGGTGGCGCAGTACCCCGACGTCGCCCCGCCGCAGATCGAAATCTACGCCGTGTACCCCGGCGCATCGGCACAGACCGTCGATGAAAGCGTGGTCAGCCTGATCGAGGAAGAGCTCAACGGCGCCGATCACCTGCTGTACTTCGAATCGCAGAGCAGCCTCGGCAGCGCGACGATCAAAGCCACCTTCCAGCCGGGCACCAACCCGGAGCTGGCGCAGGTCGATGTGCAGAACCGCCTCAAAGTGGTCGAATCGCGCCTGCCGCAAGCGGTCAACCAGCAAGGTTTGCAGGTGGAGAAAGTCTCTGCCGGCTTTCTGCTGCTGATCACCCTGACCTCCAGCGACGGCAAACTCGATGACGTGGCACTCAGTGATTATCTGGCGCGCAACGTGATGAACGAGATCAAGCGCATCGACGGCGTCGGCAAGGCGCAGCTGTACGGCGCCGAACGCGCGATGCGGATCTGGATCGATCCGCAGAAGCTGATCGGTTTCAACCTGACCCCGGCCGACGTCAACACCGCCATCGTCGCGCAGAACGCGCAGGTTTCGGCGGGCAGTATTGGCGATTTGCCCAATCCGTCCTCGCAGGAAATCACCGCGACCATTTTGGTCAAGGGTCAGTTGTCGACTCCGGAAGAATTCGCCGACATCGTGCTCAAGGCCAACCCCGACGGCTCCACCGTGCGCATCGGCGATGTGGCGCGGGTCGAAGTCGGCAGTCAGGAATACCAGTTCGGCACGCGCCTGAACGGCAAGCCGTCCACCGCCGTCGGCGTGCAATTGGCGCCGGGAGCCAATGCGCTGGCGACCGCCACCTTGATCCGGGCGAAGATGGACGAACTGTCGCGCTACTTCCCGACCGGCGTCGAATACAAGATACCGTACGACACCTCGCCGTTCGTCAAAGTCTCGATCACCAAAGTGGTTTACACCTTGGGCGAGGCGATGCTGCTGGTGTTTGCGGTGATGTTCCTGTTCCTGCAGAACATCCGCTACACGCTGATTCCGACGCTGGTGGTGCCGGTGGCGCTGATGGGCACGTTCGCCACCATGCTGGCGCTGGGTTTCTCGATCAACGTGCTGACCATGTTCGGCATGGTGCTGGCCATCGGCATTCTGGTGGACGACGCCATCGTCGTGGTGGAAAACGTCGAGCGGATCATGGCCACTGAAGGCTTGTCGCCGAAAGAGGCGACGCGCAAGGCCATGAAGCAGATTACCGGCGCGATCATCGGCATCACCCTTGTGCTGGTGGCGGTGTTCATTCCGATGGCGTTCATGCAGGGTTCGGTGGGCGTGATTTACCGGCAGTTCTCTTTGTCGATGGCGACCTCGATCCTGTTCTCGGCGTTCCTTGCCCTGACTCTGACGCCTGCACTGTGCGCCACGCTGCTCAAGCCGATTGCCAAGGGTGAGCACCATGAGAAAAGCGGCTTCTTCGGCTGGTTCAACCGCCGCTTCGAGCAACTGACCGACCGCTATCAAGGCTGGGTCGGTTACGCGCTGAAGCGCAGCGGGCGATATCTGTTGATCTACGGCGTGCTGCTGATCGGTATGGGCTTGTGCTTTGCACGTCTGCCCTCCTCGTTCCTGCCGGTCGAGGATCAGGGTTACACCATCACCGACATTCAACTGCCACCCGGGGCCACCAAGAACCGTACGGTGCAGGTCGCCGAGCAACTTGAAGCGCATAACGCTGGCGAGCCCGGTATCAGTGACAGTGTGGTGATTCTCGGCTTCAGCTTCTCTGGTAGCGGGCAGAACGCGGCGCTGGCCTTTTCCACGTTGAAAGACTGGTCGCAGCGCAGCAGCGATGACGCGGCAAGCTCGATTGCCGACCGCGCCAACATCGCCCTGAGCCAGATCAAGGACGCGATGGCGTTCTCGGTGCTGCCACCGCCCGTAGACGGCCTCGGTACGTCCAGCGGCTTCGAATTCCGCCTGCAGGATCGCGGCGGTCTCGGTCACGCGACATTGATGCAGGCGCGCACTGAACTGCTCGCCGCCGCCGAGAAAAGCCCGGTGCTGATGAATGTGCGCGAAAGCGCGCTGGCCGAAGCGCCGCAGGTGCAACTGGAAGTAGACCGCAAGCAGGCCAATGCGCTGGGCGTGTCGTTCGCTGACATCGGCAGTGTGTTGTCCACCGCCGTGGGTTCCTCCTACATCAACGACTTCCCCAATCAGGGGCGCATGCAGCGGGTGGTGGTACAGGCCGAAGGCGATCAGCGCAGTCAGGTCGATGACCTGCTGAAAATGCACGTGCGCAATAACGCCGGGCACATGGTGCCGCTGTCGGCGTTCGTTCAGGCCAAATGGACGCAAGGCCCGGCGCAACTGACCCGTTATAACGGTTATCCGGCGATTGCGATTTCCGGCGAACCGTCGCCAGGCCACAGCACCGGTGAGGCCATGGCGGAGATTGAACGGCTGGTCGCTCAAGGGCCGAAAGGTCTGGGTCAGGAATGGACCGGGCTTTCACTGCAGGAACGGTTGTCCGGCAGCCAGGCACCGATTCTGCTCGGTCTGTCGCTGCTGATCGTGTTCCTGTGCCTGGCGGCACTTTACGAGAGCTGGTCGATTCCGACCTCGGTGCTGCTGGTGGTGCCGCTGGGCGTGCTCGGCGCAGTGCTGGCGGTGACCTTGCGCGGGATGCCCAACGACGTGTTCTTCAAGGTCGGGCTGATTACCATCATCGGTCTGTCGGCGAAGAACGCGATCCTGATCATCGAATTCGCCAAGAGCCTGTATGACGAGGGACACGACCTGATCGATGCGACGTTGCAGGCAGCGCGCCTGCGTCTGCGCCCGATCGTCATGACCTCGCTGGCGTTCATCCTGGGCGTGGTGCCGTTGGCCATCGCCACCGGCGCCAGTTCGGCGAGCCAGCAAGCCATCGGCACCGGGGTGATCGGCGGGATGATCACGGCAACGCTGGCGGTGATCTTTGTGCCGTTGTTTTTCGTGGTGGTGATGAAGCTCGTGCAACGCTTCACCAAACACCACTGATCCCTGTGGGAGCGGGCTTGCCCGCTCCCACAGTGTCATTCGAAGGGTCAACTCAGTGTTCACATCCCCCTCGCCTTTCCCGCTGAAAGACAACACCTGTCAACTCTGACAGTTATGCAGAATATCCCGCACCCTTACCCTGAAACGCCACTGACTGATCAGTGAAGCAACAGCGGCTTCAGGGCCAAGGACAGCAATCATGAACGATAAAACCAACGAGCAGCATATGAGTGCAGTTATTGAAGGCACCCATCCCCATACATTCAAAGCGAACAGAGACTGGGCAATCTCCCAGTTCGAAAATCGGTTCTGGATCCGCGCCGTTCACGATGAAAACGAGGACGGGCAAGATCAGCAAAATGACAAACCACAGCACCTCATAACGCTGAGGGTTCCCGACACTATTTCGAATGACGGCGAGGAGAACGTCCTGCAGATCGGCGGGAATACCGAGGCCATTTACGCCCGTTTCTCCAGTTGGGGAGGTCCTGTTCACCCGGCGCGTTCCGGCGAGATCAAAATTCACTACGACTGGAAAACCGCTCGTATGTACGGCGAGTATCACTTCAAAATCAGCTCCCTTGGAGAGCAGCTGGACATTATCAAAGGCATTTTTGATCTGACCGGCATTACTGACTCGGTACAAAACAAGCAATACGTAGCGACAGGCACCTTCACCGCCAATGGCGGACTTGGCGAGTTCAAAGCCGATAAGTTGAGCATCACGAAACATCAGCCGTCGCCGATTATCCCGCCCTATCTTGAAGTGAGAGCTGCGCAGGGTTCCGATATTCAGATTCGCTACACCATTTTCATCATGGGCGACTTGAAAGCTGGGGAGTTTGATCTGTCGAAAAAAGATGAGGTGTACATCGTTCACAACTCGTCCAAAGGTGAGCTTTACATCTCAACGTCCGGAAAGCTGAATTTTACCGCCGACCCCACCGAGAAACTGATCACCGGCACGTTTGATGCGCAGTTCCGCGATAGCTTGGAAAATGAGGTAAACGCAAAGGGTGAATTCAATATCGAGGTCTGACAACCACCGCCCCGTGGGAGCAAGCCCGCTTGTGTCTGAGTAAGGGAATAAACTCTGGGGTGAGAGGGGTGGATGGCAAGCTGTGAGTCCGCGGTGCTTGAAGCACGAGTGGGAGCAAAGCTGCCATCCACCTTTCTACTCTGGCCCCTAAGCCCGAACAGTTGGACGAGCGCCACTCGAATCACAAGCCTGTCACACAGTGGTGCCGTTGTTCGTTGTGGTGGTGATGAAGCGCTCCAAAACGTCAGCTCCTACAAAAGCACTGCTGCGTGCGCTAAGGTTCCGGGATTGATCATCACTGTGAGTCCTCATGCGCTTTCTCGCCCGCACCCACCCTCGCCTGTCCGCCGCCGCTCTGGTGGGCCTTGCCACCGGCCTGCTGGTCCCTGCCGATTCGATCATCAGCAAAATACTGATTGGCTGGAATGCCGGCGTCTGGACCTACCTGATCCTGATGTTCTGGTTGACCGTTCGGGCGAAGGCGCCGGACGTCAAACGTATCGCCGTCATCGAAGACGAAAACGCCGGGCTGGTATTGTTCGTGGTGTGTATCGCGGCGTTGGCCAGCCTGGCCGCCATCACCCTGGAGCTGGCCGGCACCAAAGATCTGGATACCCATCGCAAACTTCTGCATTACGCGTTCACCGCCCTCACCGTCGTAGGTTCGTGGCTGGTGATCGGGGTGATTTTCAGCGTGCACTACGCCCGGCTGTTTTACACCTGGGACGGCAAGGAGCCGGCACTGCGCTTTGCCGAGGGCCTGACAACACCCAATTACTGGGACTTCCTGTATTTCTCGTTCACCATCGGGGTCGCGGTACAGACGGCCGATGTCGGCGTCGCCACTCGCGACATTCGCAAGATCGTACTGGCACAGTCATTGATCGGGTTTGTGTTCAACACGGCGATTCTGGGCTTCTCGATCAATATTGCGGCAGGGTTGTTTGGTTGAAGGTCATTCACAAACACAAGAATCGACGCCAATAAAAAATCACATAAAAATGGCGATGTATACCTGTAAAGTCTGACAGTTTACAGCTTCGCCTGGCTGGCATCTCATAGGCTATCCCGCCTGTATTGAATGGCGAGATATCCTTTGTCATGACAGCGGAGGCTGGATTTATGAACGCATTAGCAAAAGTGTCATACCAATCAGTGATGGCAGGCACATGTAAAGGAACAATCAATGGAACCGAGCCTTACGAGGCCGGCATGGTAATACTGTCTGAGGCGACCTACCCCCCGCCTCATGGTGAGGCACATGTCATGCAGGCCATACAGCGGGGGGCAGCCCCGGATTATAAAACCAAGGAAGTCACGGTTTCTTTTACCAAGGGTCTCGCGAACGACAGATATGCATTGCTTCCTGGCTCTCCTAGCGTCCAGGTAATTTTTGTCGATAGTTCTACACCGGGTACACCAATCTCCTATACCAACAACAATGGAATAGCTGAACTCGCATTCGACGCTGATAAGTCCATTTTCAGTGGCATTATTAACGCCACACTCGAAAATCGGGATGAGGACACAATTAGAACCGTCAATCTGCACGTCAACTTTGAAGCCCTGCCAACACCACCTATGCGGCGAATTCCGCGTCCACCGTCATCCCGCAGGGGCCCATGCTGATTGATCGACGCCAGGCCGGTTAGGCATCTAAAAGAAAAGGAGGCCGAAGCCTCCTTTTCTAATTTCCAGTATGCCGATCAGAACGTGTATCGCAAGCCCAGGGTCAATCCGGCGGGTTGACGGAAGTTCTTGCCGTCGCTGTATTCATAGTCGGCATGCATTTGCAGGTTTTTCGATACCGATGCCGCGACACCGGCTCCGACCATTCCCCGTGCCCCGGAAAGATCGTTCTTGAACACGTTGTCATTGACCTTCACTTCGTTGTTTTTGGCGAACTCATAGCCGCCACCCACCCGCAGATAAGGTTGCACTTCAACGTCATTGTTCAGTTTGAAATTGCGACCCGCCGTCACACCCGCTTCACCGAGGAGTGAACGTGCGCGGCCACCGTCTGCCTGCAAATCGTTGTCCAGCGAAAAGTCCTTGCCCTGAATGACCACGGCCGACCACTTGGTGAAGGGCTCGACGAAATAACCGTCGTCAAGCTTGATGTGCCGACCGAATTCCACCGATCCACCGACCCCCGTGTTGTCATAGTCGCCTTTGGCCCGGGCGCCGTCGCTCAGGCTGACCTTCGCTTCGTTGCGAAACCGGTTCACTTTCAACACGGCATCGGCGTAATAACCGCTGTTTGCATCCAGCCAGGTGGCGTAAGTGCCCAGGTAGTAACTGTCGACATTACCCGACGTGCCCGCATTCAGATCGAGGTCGGACTTGCTGTGGCCGCCCATCACACCAACCAGCCACTGACCGTCCCCTACCGGCAGGGTGGTGTCAGCCCCCAGGGTGAACCCCACCTGACTCTGCCGGTAGCCGACACCGGATCCGTCAGCGATCTGATATTGATTGCCATAGGTCCGCCCCCAGGCGCCGCCCTGCCCTCCATTGAAACGCAACTCACCCATCCGGCTGCGCAACGAGGTCAGCTCGCCATACCAGGTCGGCAGAGGCGTATTGAACAGTGCCAGTACCGAGCGTGCGCCCGGGCTGACAATGCGAGAGGTCGGGTCAAGAATCCAGTCGTTGCCACTCTTGGCCAAGGCGTAGGAATACGCGCCTTGATCGACGACATTGCCCTGCAGCGAAAATTGTGCGGAGCCACCGTTGGTCTTGACCACCGTCACTGGCTGACCCGCAGGCGGTTCCGTACCGCTGCTGGCAATGAGCAATTCGTGCGAACCGCTGGCCGTGCCGGTGACGTTGAGCAAATCGGTCTGGCCGGTCGCCAGATCGGTACCCATGATGAAATGGCCGTTGCCGGACAGATTGGTCACATCCAGTTGATAGAACGCGTTGTCTGCCCCGAACTTGACCGAGCCACCATTGAGCACAAGATTTCCGACCTGGCTGTTATCCACCAGCACCCATTGTGAGTTGTCGTTGATCGTGGCGTTGGCCACGTTTCCAAGCCGGCCAGTCAGCACCGAATTGTTCTGCAAGGTCAGCCCGAACGTGCTGCCCGCCTCCGTCACGATATCGCCATTGAGTGTACTGCTGTTGACGGTCATTGAAACATCGGAACCGCCCCTGACCTCAACCAAGGTGTTATTGCCCGCCAGAAGTCTGGAGTTGGAAAGTGTCAATGTCGCGGTGGTCCGCTCGACATTAGCGAAATCCACCAGAATGGCAGAACCGTTTTTACCCTGAACAGTGGTGTTGTCCAGATTCAACGTGGCGGGTGCTACACCTGTTACATCCAGCGCGATGAAGACACCGTTCTGAGCGCCCGTGAGGGTACTGTTTCTGGCAACGGCATCAGCACTCTGCAGCCACAAGCCATAACCCGAAGGGCCGGTTCCCTCAAGGGTCGAGTCGACGACATTGATCAGGCTGTGGGAGGTGGCCAGGGCGCCAGCGGTCACGCCGGTGATGATGCTGTTATTGGTGATATTGGCTGTCGAGCCCGCCTGCGTGCCGAACACGCGCGCCGCCGACAGACCGATTCTGTCCGCATTGATCGTGCTGTTGTCGACGTTGCCCAGACTTGAGACAAGCTGCAAACCCGCTCGGGCACCCACGCTCGACAGGTTGGCGCCGCTCAGATTCACCGTCGAGTTGTTGGTGGCACTGATACCCTGAGTTCGGCTACCAGCGTTGACATTCACCGTCGAGCGGTTGGCGGTGATTGCCAGGGTCTCGGCATTGTTGACGTTCAGCGTGGCATTTTGAGTGAGATCCCAGCGTTCGATGGCATCTCCTGTATTGACGTTCGCGGTGCCCCCTACTACGGGTGCTGCACTGGCAAAGGAAGAAATCACAAGAAATGGCAAGCACAGTCCTTTCAATGAAAAGCCACGGAACGAACGTAAATACATACTGGTCACCTGCTCCGAAAAATAAACGATCGAATACGACGAGATGCCCGGCATCTCGTTTCTGAAGGGGTGCAAGGCTATAGAGCAATTACTTTGTTATCTGTAGGACTTATCCTTTTCTCATGAGCGATAACTCAATGCACACGAAGATCAAAACGCAGATGTGAACATGAGGGCGTGAAACGAATACACGCCCCCATTGATTCACACGTCAATCAAGGACTGACTTCTTCACAATATTCACCATCGTTATTGACCAGGAATACTTCGTGAATGGCAGGTGTCGATTCCGGTATAACGCTGGAGATCGTGTAGGTCAGTTTGCCCCAGCCTCCTGACACAGGTTTCAGATGAGTTGCGTATACGCCGATTTCGAACTCCATATCTGCAACAGGATCTGGAACCGGTCTGTCAACAACTTGCACGCGGGTTCCCGGAATGGGAACGGTAGCGTTTTCATCCGAGAACCCTTCCCAAGTCAAAGTCACTGAACGCCCGATAACCATTGAAGGACTTTGCGGCACAGTCACTTTGAGATTGCGTCGAGTAGTACCATCCCCATTCGGCGGGAAGTTCAATGTCCCGCAGGAAATCCGGCCCCTGAACAGACCGTTTACCACCGGGGCTGGCAAGTCGATTTTTGTGATGTCTACAACAACATCCTGTTCTCTCGAAAATACCGGGTTGTTCCCGCCAATCCGGGAAAGTTTCCACTTGATCTTGATAGTTGCGTTTTGTTTCAACTCGATAACACTCCATGGCACCACAACAGGCCCCAGTTCCGTTCCCTCATCGCCAGGCTGCAACAGGATATCCGGCGTTAACGCTACATCGTCATAAAACACGGTGACTGACAGCGCGGTTTCGGCAGGAGGAGCGTCATAGAGTTGTACGAAGATTTCCGCATGCTTGCCATGGTCGTTATCGTCGAGGATGTTATCGACGCCTTGAGAAGAAACCAGTCGTGGCAAAGCAAAGTTCGGGTTGACGTCGCTCGGCTCATCGGGATTGTCGGGGCCATCCTGGAAGATATCGACTTCGATATCGGTGTCTTCCGTGGCAATCGGCGCGCCAGCTCCCCGGAACATTTCGTAACGGACATTAGTTGGGACAGGCACGTCAGTGACACCGTATTCTGCTTTGATGATTGCGTAATCCACCGGAAAGACCAGCGTCGTATTGGTGCCCACAAGCTGCTCGGAACCTGCTTGCGTTTTGCCCCAATATACCCGGATGGAGTCGGAAGGCGCGCTGGGCTGGGGAACGGGCACTTCGACAGTGACCCCAAGCATGCAATCCGCCACATCAATCAGGGTATCGCCATCCGTGCCATCTGCCAGCGGAACACCAGGTTTCTCCGGCACAGGGGGAGCAAGGTGCCGGACCACTCGCGTGTTTTGTCTTGACCTGTGACTGATATTGCCCACCAGATCCTTGACTATGAATCTCAGCTCATTCACCCCATCCTTCAGAGCATTGAGAATACTGAGAGGAATGTTGATTAGCCCGCTCGCCGGAACAGTCACATCTCGCAGAACGGGTGTGGCATAGGCCGGATCGTTCGAGATGCCAAAGTAGATATCACAAACGTCTGTCGCTTCGGCATTGAACGTTGCGAGCGTGATTCTGACGTCGATACCGCCAGGGTGGGCGCCCAGATAGGCATCATCGATCTCCTGACTGGGTGGCAAATCTGCGGGGAAATTGATCGCGGGTGGCGACAGGTCCGAGGCTGGTGACTTGATCTGGTAAGGCTTGGTCTTGTCGATGCGGTATCGGGTGATATCGGCGTGAGTCGGGTTAGCACCTCCGGCATAGATGATGTATTCAAGGTCATATTCGGTGGGCGTTTCCGGTGTTGGCAACTCTACAAGTCGGGCCAGTGGTATCGCGAGCGGCAGGGGCCAGGTGCGATTGGCAATTGGACCCAGAGGATGATCGAGTAAAAGCGTGATAGGGGTTGTACTACCATTGACGTATAGATTGACGTCCAGCGTATCGTTCGCGAATTCGTCAGGCGGCTGAGGAATCGTATACGGCAGGTTTGCATTCAACTTCGAAATCGGAATACGCCCATCTCCAGGAATTCTGTCGGCAATAGTGGCACCGGGCAAATTCGATGGGCCGTTACCTTGCAACCGAACCTGTTTGTTGAAGGCAGTATTTCTTACTCTGGTGTTCATGACGTGATCTCCGTTTCTCATGCATAAAGGCACCTTATCCGGCGAGACGCGAAAGTCGGTGCTAGGGTTTGACGCTTTGTACCAATACCTTCAAGGACCGCACGGCAAGTTTTCACCGGGAATTATCCGGTCAATCTTGACCACTCCACTGTTTGAGGACCCGATCAATCTGAAGCCACGATAAATTGAATAACCGGCCTTGCCCGATGCATCCTTTTTCATAGGTTCTATATGCGGCACAAATGGCTCTACCGTGATAGAAAAACCGACAGCAATTTCCTGCGCACTCAACAGTGTTTTGTCGATTCGTTTGTAAGTACCCGGGATGACAGTTCCACTGCCATTCAGAGTTGAATAACCGGACCATTCCACTGCACAGACATCACCAATCTGACAAAAAGCTGGCAGTGGCGGTACCTTGACCTCAATCCCGTGCCAGACTGGAGGGTTGGAACTGCAATTGAGATACCCCCATATATTGGCTGCGGGGAAATCTGGCGCGGGCAGATTGACCGGAACGGGAGTGTGATTAATGGTTAAAGTTCGAGGATCAGAGTAAGCCGGGTTACCCACAAAGTTTTGTGTCTCATAAGACAGCTCCACGACGCCATCATTGATCAGAAACTCTGGACCAATGGGAATAATGATCTCGAGGGCTGTAATAGGCGTTGTATAAAACGTTGTAGAAGTAAACTCGACAACACCGCTTCGTGTCAGTCGAACAATCAGAGTGTCTTGCTCTCCGGGTGGCGACTGTTGCGGCCATACAGGAATAATGACCTCAATACCATTCTGCAGGAGATCAGGCGGAATGTTCCCGGCAGGGTCGCTTTCCGGGATACCACGAACCTGCGGAGCGTCATAGACGAGAATATTGTCAGGCATGTCATTCCCCGTTGATTTCCAGAGTGGTACTGGAATCAATTAGGCGCCAATTCTCGGCATCGACCAACTGTCAGATCTGACAGGTAAAACTACCGTCTGTCAGATTTCTTCTGATCACTCGCCGCATATCCCTGTTGACGTAGCGCGGCTGATGAGGTTTCCTGAAACCGGTTTCACAGTATAAAAACAAGGCCCGCCTACATGAACGACTTCTCCGCCGCCCAGCGCAGCCGCGTGACCATGCTTGATGTCGCCGAACGCGCCGGCGTCTCCAAGGCCAGCGTCTCGCGCTTCATCGGCGACGACCGCGCCCTGCTCTCCGATGCCATCGCCTTGCGCATCGAACAGGCGATCGCCGAACTCGGCTACCGCCCCAATCAGATGGCCCGAGGCTTGAAGCGCGGCCGTACGCGCCTGATCGGCATGCTCGTGGCCGATATCCGCAACCCTTATTCTATTGCCGTGATGCACGGGGTGGAAACTGCCTGCCGTGCGCACGGTTACAGCCTGGTGGTATGCAACACCGACCGCGACGATGAGCAGGAGCGCCAGCATTTGGCGCTGTTGCGCTCGTACAACATCGAAGGGCTGATCGTGAACACCCTCGGCCATCACCGTGAAGAACTCCACGAACTGCACCGCGAGATGCCGTTGGTACTGGTGGACCGCAAGGTGGAAGGCCTGGACAGCGACATGGTCGGGCTGAACAACCCGCAAGCCATCGAGATGGCGCTGGAGCATCTTCAGCATCGTGGCTATTGCGATGTGCTGCTGGTAACCGAACCGTATGACGGCACCAGTTCGCGGATCGAGCGAGTCAGCAGTTTTCAGGCGCAAATTGCCCGGCGCTCCGGGTTGACCGGCGCCGTACTGGAAACCGACGACGCACTCGCCACTCATCTGCAAACCTTTTTAAACACACCAGCGACCGGACCTAAAGCCCTGTTCTGCGCCAACGGCGTGGCGGCGCTGGCCTGCACCCTGGCCTTGCGCGAAATCGGTTGCCGGTTGTTCGAGGATGTCGGGCTGATTGCCCTGGATGATCTGGATTGGTACCCGTTGGTGGGCAGCGGGATTACCGCCCTCGCCCAGCCGACGGGCGAGATTGGCGCGCGGGCGTTTGAGTGTTTGCTCAAGCGTTTGCGGGGGGATGTCGAGGTAGCGCGCAGGGTGGATTTTGCGCCGGTGTTGGTTGAGCGCGGGTCTACCCGAGGATCTTTGCGGTGATTTTTATGGCGCCATCGCGAGCAGGCTCACTCCTACAAGGGGAGTGCATTCCAAATGTAGGAGTGAGCCTGCTCGCGATAGCCCGAAAAAGAACCATCAGATTTTTTTTGAACAAAAATGAAACCGGTTTCAGAGGTAGATAACAATGAATAAACCTGCCGTTTCCATCAGCCTGTCCAGCTACGGCGCCGAGCTCGTGCGCCAGCGTGGCCAGGCGTTCTTCATCGATGTGCTGGCCGCTGCTGGCGCTGATCGCATCGAGTGGCGCGAAGAGTTGCTGACCCGCGAAGTGCCGGAGCAACTGAACGCCGCCACCCAGGCGCAGGGCCTGCAAAGCATCTATTCGTCGCCGAGCGAACTGTGGCTCACCGGGCAGGCACGGCCCAATCCCGAGCTGATCAGCGCCCTGCAACATGCAGAGGCGTTTGGCTCAAAATGGCTGAAGGTCTCGCTCGGTTACTTCACCGACAATTGTGATCTGCCAGTACTGAAACAACTGCTGGGCAACAGCCCGGTGCAACTGCTGGTGGAAAACGATCAGACCTTGCATGGCGGCCGCATCGAACCGTTCCAGCGTTTTTTCACGGCGGTGGAGCAGCATGGTTTGCCGATCAAGATGACCTTCGACATCGGCAACTGGCAGTGGCAAGACCAGTCCGCCGCCAACGCCGCACGCCTGCTCGGACGCCACGTCGGCTACGTGCATTGCAAAGCGGTAGCGCGCCGCGCCGACGGCAAACTGGTCGCCGTGCCACCGGCCGTCAGCGACCTGCATTTGTGGGAACAACTGCTGCGGCACATGGCCCAAGGCGTTATGCGCGCCGCCGAATACCCGTTGCAGGGCGATGATCTAGTGGCACTGACCACCGAACATGTCGCCGCCCTCGCCCGCCTCGGCCAATCGCGCCTGGAGCCTGCCCATGTCTGATCTCGATATTTTGTCGTTCGGCGAAACCATGGCGATGCTGGTTGCCGAACAGGCCGGTGATCTGGCTGCCGTCGAGCACTTTCACAAACGCATTGCCGGCGCCGACAGCAATGTGGCGATCGGCCTGTCGCGCCTGGGTTTCAATGTGGCGTGGCTAAGCCGGGTCGGCGCCGATTCCCTCGGACGCTTCGTGGTCCAGACCTTGATCGAGGAAGGTCTGGATTGCAGTCACGTCGCAGTCGACAGCGCGCATCCGACCGGTTTCCAGTTCAAGTCGCGTAACGACGATGGCAGTGACCCGCAGGTCGAGTATTTCCGCCGTGGCTCGGCGGCCAGTCATCTGTCACCGCTGTCGATCAGTGACAGCCTGTTAAGCGCCCGCCACCTGCACGCCACCGGGATTCCACCGGCGCTGTCAGCGAGCGCCCGGGAAATGTCGTTCGAGCTGATGACACGCATGCGTCATGCCGGGCGCAGCGTGTCGTTCGACCCCAATTTGCGCCCAAGCCTGTGGGCCAGCGAGCAAGAGATGATCCGCGAGATCAACCGCCTCGCCGCCCTTGCCCACTGGGTCTTGCCGGGCTTGAGCGAAGGTCGGTTGCTGACCGGATTCGAAGATCCGGCGGACATCGCGGCGTTCTATCTCGATCAGGGCGCCGAAGCCGTAGCGATCAAACTCGGGCCGCAAGGTGCCTATTACCGCACGCAACTGGATCAGGGTTTTGTCGCCGGGGTACCGGTGGCCAACGTGGTCGACACCGTGGGTGCGGGGGACGGATTTGCGGTCGGCATGATCAGTGCGCTGCTGGAGCATCAGAGTTTTGCCGAGGCGGTGCAACGCGCCAACTGGATTGGCAGTCGGGCGGTGCAGAGTCGCGGGGATATGGAGGGGTTGCCGACCCGGTGCGAGCTCTCCAGCGAATTCGAGGCCGCCATCGCTGGCAAGCCAGCTCCCACAGGGTTCGGCGGTGGGAATGCAATAGTCGACTTACCCGAGATACCTGTGGGAGCTGGCTTGCCAGCGATGAGGCCCGCTCAGACAACCGATTAATTGAACCTGCTGCGACAAAAACAACAAGCTCAGGAGCAACACCATGAAAACCGCAACCCTCGCCGCCCGTCGCTGGTGGTACATCATGCCGATCGTGTTCATCACCTACAGCCTGGCGTATCTGGATCGCGCCAACTACGGCTTCGCCGCCGCCTCCGGCATGGCTGCCGACCTGATGATCACCCCGGGCCTGTCTTCATTGCTCGGGGCGCTGTTCTTCCTCGGCTACTTTTTCTTCCAGGTGCCGGGAGCGATCTACGCGCAAAAGCACAGCGTGAAAAAGCTGATTTTCTTCAGCCTGATTTTCTGGGGCGGCCTCGCCACCCTGACCGGGGTGGTGTCCAACGCCTACTGGCTGATCGTCATCCGCTTCATGCTCGGCGTGGTCGAAGCCGCGGTGATGCCGGCGATGCTGGTTTACCTGTGCCACTGGTTCACCCGTGCCGAACGCTCGCGGGCCAACACTTTTCTGATCCTCGGCAACCCGGTGACCATGCTGTGGATGTCGGTGGTTTCCGGCTATCTGGTGCAACACTTCAGTTGGCGCTGGATGTTCATCATCGAAGGCTTGCCGGCGGTGATCTGGGCGTTTATCTGGTGGAAGCTGGCCGATGATCGTCCGGCTCAGGCCAAGTGGCTGAGCGAGCAGGAAAAGCACGATCTGGAAAGCGCGCTGGCCGCAGAACAGGTCGGGATCAAAGCAGTGAAGAACTACGCCGAAGCGTTCCGTTCGCCGAAGGTGATCATTCTGGCGCTGCAGTTTTTCTGCTGGAGCATCGGCGTCTACGGCTTCGTGCTGTGGCTGCCGTCGATCCTCAAGGCCGGCGCGCAAATGGACATGATCGAAGCCGGCTGGCTGTCGGCGCTGCCGTACCTGGCGGCGGTGATCGGCATGCTTGCGGTGTCGTGGGGCTCGGACAAACTGCAAAAGCGCAAACGCTTCGTCTGGCCGCCACTGCTGATCGCCTCCATTGCGTTCTACGGCTCCTACGCCCTGGGCGCCGAGCATTTCTGGTGGTCGTACACGTTGCTGGTGATTGCCGGCGCCTGCATGTACGCGCCGTACGGGCCGTTCTTCGCCATCGTTCCGGAGATCCTCCCGGCCAACGTCGCCGGTGGCGCCATGGCGCTGATCAACAGCATGGGCGCGCTCGGTTCGTTCGGCGGCTCGTATCTGGTCGGTTATCTGAACAGCTCCACCGGTTCGCCCGGTGCTTCGTACCTGCTGATGAGCGGCGCGTTGCTGCTGTCGGTGGTGCTGACGATTTTTCTCAAGCCCGGCGCCAGTGACCGCGTCGTGGCCAAAGCCGTTGCCACGCGTCCTGTGCCAGCGCATTCCTGAAAGGATTTTTCGTCCATGAAAAAGCAAGTCGTGCTGTACAAGAAACTCTCGCCGGCGCTGATGACGCGTCTGCAGCAACAGTGTGACGTGACACTGATCGAAAGCCTCGACGCCGACGGCTTGATGAAACTGCGCGACGCCCTGCCCGGCGCCCACGGTTTGCTCGGCGCCAGCCTGAAACTCGACGCGGCGTTGCTCGACCTCGCGCCGCAACTGCAGGCGATTGCCAGCGTTTCGGTGGGCGTCGACAACTACGACATCGACTACCTGACGCGGCGCAAGATTCTCCTGAGCAATACCCCGGATGTACTGACCGAAACCACCGCCGACACCGGTTTCGCCTTGATCCTCGCCACGGCCCGACGCGTGGTGGAGCTGGCGAACATGGTGCGCAGCGGCCAGTGGCATCGCAACATCGGCCCGGCGCATTTCGGCACCGATGTGCATGGCAAGACCCTGGGCATCATCGGCATGGGGCGGATCGGTGAAGCGTTGGCGCAGCGCGGGCATTTCGGCTTTGGCATGCCGGTGCTCTATCACAGCCAGTCGCGCAAACCGGCGGTCGAGGCGCGTTTCGACGCGCAGTACCGCAGCCTTGAGGCGCTGCTGCAAGAGGCGGACTTCATCTGCCTGACCTTGCCGCTGACTGCGCAGACCGAAGGTTTGATCGGCGCCGAGCAGTTTGCGCTGATGCGCCCCGAGAGCATTTTCGTCAATATCTCGCGCGGCAAAGTGGTGGATGAAGCGGCGCTGATCGACGCGTTGCGCCATCAGCGGATTCGTGCGGCGGGGCTGGATGTGTTCGAGCGTGAGCCGCTGAATCATGACTCGCCGTTGTTGCAGCTGAATAATGTGGTGGCAACCCCGCACATGGGCTCGGCGACGCATGAGACGCGCGAGGCGATGGCGCGGTGTGCGGTGGAGAATCTGCTGGCGGCTTTGGCTGGGGAGAAGCCGGTGAATCTGGTGAATCCCGCGGCTTGGCAGGGCTGATATCTTCAGTGCCTGTTCTGAACAAATCGCTGGCAAGCCAGCTCCCACAGGTTATTCAGTGTTCATTACATTTCAGAACGACACAAAACCCTGTGGGAGCTGGCTTGCCAGCGATGAGGCCGGGACAGGCCCCACAAAACTGTCAGGCACTACGCGCCTGAAGAAGCTGCACCGCACACAACGCAATCCGCGCACAGGCATCCGCCAGCTGCACCCGATCCAGCACCAGCCCGATGCGAATATGCCCCGCCGCACTCGGCCCGAACGCCTCACCGGCCAGCACCGACACGCCGTACCCTTCCAGCAGCCGCTCGGCAAACGCCTGCGCGCCATACCCGGTCTGGCGTACATCGACCATCACGAACATCCCGCCATCGGGGCGAATCGGCTGCAGCCCCGGACAACCGCGCAAGCGTTCGCAGACCAGATCGCGGCGCAACCGATATTCCTCGCGCATCTGCGTCACTTCCGGCAGATCACTTTCCAGCGCCACTTGCGCGGCTTTCTGCACGAAGTCCGGCAGGCCGAAGAGCATGCTCAACGACAGGTTCACCAGATGCTCGGCCAAGGCTTTCGGCCCGATCGACCAGCCGATACGCCAGCCGGTCATGGCGTGGGATTTCGACAGGCTGTTGATGGTCGCCGTGCGTTCGGCCATGCCCGGCAGACTCGCCGGGCTGATATGTTCGCCCTCGTACAGCAGATCGCTGTAGACCTCGTCACTGATCAGCCACAAATCGTGGCGCACGCACAGCGCCGCCAGTTCCTGCCAGATCAGCAGGGACAGGCTTGCGCCAGAGGGATTGTTGGGACTGTTTAGCAGCATCGCGCGGGTCTTTGGCGTGATCCGCGCGGCAACATCGGCGGGATCGACTCTAAAGCCGTTTTCCGGCCGTACCGGCACCGGCACCACCGTCGCACCGCAGGCCCCGAACACGCCTTCATAAGTCACGTACATCGGCTCGGCGACGATCACCTCGTCCCCCGGGTCCAGCAGACACTGAGCCACCGAATACACCGCACATTGCGCGCCGGGCAGCACGATCACGTGCTCGGCATCCACCACCTGACCGCTGCGCCGCTGGTGGCGCGCGGCGATCAACTTGCGCAGCGCCAAGCGGCCACGCACCTCCGAGTAATGCGTATCGCCAGCCAGCAGACTGTCGATGGCGCCGTGGATGATCGGCAGCGGCGTGTCGAAATCCGGATCGCCCACGCTCAGCAGCAGGATATCGACACCCTCGGCGCGCAGCTCCAGCGCTCGGTCGTGAATCTGCCAGGCCGCTGCTCCCTCCCCGGCGATGCGTTGGGTCAAGGCTGAATAGCGCATGCACGTCTCCTGATTGCGCGGTCTCCAGCCTTCACCCTAGGTCAAATCACAAACCGCGCCACCATGGCATTCAAATCCACCGCCAGACGCGACAGTTCATGGGTGGCGGCGCTGGTCTGGTTGGCCCCGGCGGCCGACTGAGTGGCCAGATCGCGAATATTGACCAGGTTGCGATCAACTTCACGGGAGACCTGCGCCTGCTCTTCCGAGGCGCTGGCGATCACCAGGTTGCGCTCGTTGATCTGATGGATCGACTGAGTGATCTGCTCCAGCGCGACGCCGGCAGCGCGGGCCATTTCCAGGGTGGTCTGGGTGCGCTGGTTGCTTTGCTGCATCGACGACACCGCTTCGCCGGTGCCGTTCTGGATGCCGGCGACCATTTTTTCGATTTCCTGGGTCGATTGCGCGGTGCGATGGGCCAAGGCGCGCACCTCGTCCGCTACTACGGCGAAACCGCGTCCGGCCTCACCGGCACGCGCCGCTTCGATCGCGGCGTTGAGGGCCAGCAGGTTGGTCTGTTCGGCGATGGCACGAATCACGTCGAGCACCTTGCCGATGTCGCGGCCTTGCGCGGCGAGGCCTTCGATCATTTGCGCGGTGTTCTGCACGTCGTGGGTCATGGTCTGGATCGCGTCGACGGTTTTCACCACCTGGTCGCGACCTTCGCGAGCGGCCTGGGTCGACTGGTTCGAGGCTTCGGACGTCGACACCGCGTTGCGTGCGACTTCTTCCACAGCGGCGGTCATCTCGTTGACGGCGGTGGCAGCCTGCTCGATTTCATCGTTCTGCTGCTGCAGACCACGGGAAGCCTCTTCGGTGACCGCGCTAAGCTCTTCGGCAGCAGCGCCAAGTTGCGTGGCGGAGCCGGCGATCTGTTCGATGGTTTTGCGCAGGTTGGTCTGCATCAGCGCCAGCGCTTCGAGCAGGCGGGCCGGTTCGTCCTTGCCGTCGACTTCAATGGTTTTGCTCAGGTTGCCACCGGCGATGGTTTGCGCCGCCAGCACTGCACGGTTCAGCGGGGTAACGATGCTGCGGGTCAGCAGCAGGGCCAACAGCACCGTCGCCAAAGCGGCAACCACCGCGACAATGACGATGCCGGTGATGGCGCTGTCGTAGTGCTCGCCCGCTTGAGCGGACGCGTCTTTCGCACCGGCGGCGTTGATCGCAATCAGTTTGTTGAGCTGCTCGCCCATCTGATCGGTGCCGTCCTTGATTCGCGTATTGATCAGGGTGCGCATCTCCTCGACCTTGTCCTGACGCGACAGCTCCATCATCTGGTTTTGCGCTTGCAGATAGTTCTCCAGCGTCGCGGCGAACGCTTTGTATTGTGCCAGCTCTTCGCTACCGGCGGGCAACGCGGCATAACTGGCCTGAGCACTGCGCACCTTGTCCACCAGCACGCCGATGCGCGTTTGCGCTTCTTGCAGACCGGCAGGGTCGCGGTTGACCAGAATCCGGAACGACAGGATCCGCAGGCGCAAAACGTTTTCCGTCACCACGCCAAGGTAGGTCACGCTGGGCAGTTGATTGGTCTCCATGTCGATGGAGGCCTGGCGGATGGTCGTCATGCGGTTGACGGCGAACACGCCAAGAACGATCACCAGCAAGGCAATAAAGGCAAAACCGAGGAAGGCACGGGGCGCGATATTCAGGTTACGCAAGGACATGGTTGGACTCTCGGGTAGAGGTAACTGCGAGCGTCCTTGCCGTCATCACTGGACCTTGGGGCGGGTTCAGTGTGGCGTCACTGTTCGAGGGAATCTGTGTGCGCCTGATCTCTGTATCGGCTGGGCTTTAGGAAGGTTTTGTGTAAAGCGAAAATATTTTTCAAGGTGTTTCAGCGCTGAAACACCGTTGAAGCTTGCCCTACTTCTGTGGCGAGGGAGCTTGCTCCCGCTGGGCTGCGAAGCGGCCCTATAACCTGCCACCACGTATCATCAGTTTCACCGCATCAGGCAGGTTGACGACTGCTGCGCAGCCGAGCGGGAGCAAGCTCCCTCGCCACAACATCTTCAGGGCGTCAGCTATTGAGTTTGGCCATCTGCCAGACCCGGGCAATGTCAGCCGCGCGCTCACGCAACAAACGCGGAGCCTCGGCGCAGGCCTGTTCGAGGGTCATCGGGCCGCTGGTCACGGCGAAGGCCGCATCGATGCCGTGCTCGTAGAGTTCCTGATAACCCTCGCCCAGCGTGCCGGCGATGACAATGACCGGGACATCGTGTTGCTTGGCAATCCGCGCCACGCCGAACGGGGTCTTGCCGCGCAGGGTTTGCGCGTCGAACCGCCCTTCGCCGGTGATCACCAGATCGGCGCCGTTGACCGCTTCGGCCAGCCCGACCAACTCGGCCACCACTTCAACGCCGGCCTGAAATTGCGCACCGAGAAACGCCTTCGCCGCAAAACCCAGTCCACCCGCTGCACCGCTGCCCGGCTCATCGCGAACGTCCTTGCCCAACGCCTGCGCGCAGAGTTCGGCGAAGTGGCCCAGCGCCTGATCCAGTTGCTGCACCTGTGCCGGTGACGCGCCCTTTTGCGGGCCGAAAATCGCCGAGGCGCCGTGCGGACCGCACAGCGGATTGTTGACGTCCGCGGCGATGTCGAAGCGCACTTGGGCCAGACGCGAATCCAGATCACTCAGATCCAGATGGGCCAATTGCGCCAAGGCAAGACCACCCGGCACCAGATCCTGCCCCTGCCCATCGAACAATTTCAAACCGAGCGCCTGCATCGCGCCGGCGCCGCCGTCGTTGGTGGCGCTGCCGCCAATCGCCAGAATCACCCGTTGCGCACCGGCATCCAGCGCGGCGCGAATCAGTTCACCGGTGCCGAAGGTGCTGGTGATGCAGGCATCGCGCTGCCCCGTGGGCACCAGTTGTAAACCACTGGCCTCAGCCATTTCGATGATCGCGGTGTGGTTGTGTGGCAGCCAGCCCCACGCGGCATCGACCGGGGTGCCCAACGGCCCGCGTACGCGGGTGCGGCGCAGCTCGCCTTCACACGCGGCAAGAATCGACTCCACCGTGCCCTCGCCACCGTCGGCCATCGGGCACTTGACCAATGTCGCCTGCGGCCAGACTTGCGCCAGCCCCAGCGCAATGGCCTCGGCAACGCCTTGGGCACTCAGGCTGTCCTTGAACGAATCGGGGGCGATGACGATCTTCATGCGAATTCTCCAGTTCCAATGCCCCTCATGCTGCCAGTCGGCATGCGCATTGACGCCTGTCCGCTGCACAAGGGCGGTGGGCGTTTATTGTTCATTTCTACAAAGACCTTGGGCTTGATGCCGAATGTTCTGGCCTCATCGCTGGCAAGCCAGCTCCCACAGGGATCTTCAGTGGCTACAAAACTTGTAATCACCTTGTAAACCTGTGGGAGCTGGCTTGCCAGCGATGGCGGCCGCAAGAACAACTCATACAGCTAGATCAGTCTGCGGCAGCAATTGCACCCCGAGATATAGCGCCAGCATCCCGTCGAGCTTCAGCGGATCCACCCCGCTGATCTCGGCAATCCGCTCCATCCGGTAACGCAGGCTGTTGCGATGAATGCCCAATGCATCGGCACACGCCTGACTCTGCCCATCGTGTTCACACCAACTGCGCAGGGTCGCGAGCAACTGGCCGTTGCCATCCTTGGTGATGACCTTGCGCAACGGTTTGAGCAATTCATCCAGCGCATCATCGTTGCGATGGCGCCAGAGCATCACCGGCAATCGATAGCGATTGAGCGTCAGCAAGCGCGAGTGCGGCAGCACATCCCGGCCATAGGCCAGCAGATCACCGACCCGCCGATAGCAACGGCGTAACCCGGCCAGCCCATCCGCCTGCCCACCCACGGCGATACGCAAAATGTTCCAGCCGAGGCCATCAAGCTTTTCCAGCAGACGATCATGCTCAACCGTCTGACTTGCGGGTCGGCACCACAGCAGCGATGACTTGGCCGAACTCACGCACCAACTGTCCGGATAGCGCGAGGTCAGCCACGCGCTCAACGCCTCGACGGTCTGCCCCGGCCCGTGCTCCAGACCCAGCTCGAACAGATACGGCACCCGGGTCAATTGCGGCTTGAGCCCCAATTGCTGCGCCTCATCGACCAGCCGCGGCGAGTCCCCCGCTTCGCTCAACAGCAACGCCAGCAAGTCATCACAACGCTGACGCCGCCATTGCTGCTCGGCCTGCTGGTTGCGCTGACCGACGAGCATTTCCGCGGTCATGCGCACCAGTTCGGCGTAGGTGCGCAGTTGCTCCGGTTCGCCGGTAATGCCGAGCACGCCGATCAGGCGTTGATCAAGCATCAGCGGCAGGTTGATGCCCGGCTGCACACCCTTCAAGTGCACGGCGGTTTGTGCATCGATCTCTACCACCCGCCCGTTGGCCAGCACCAGTTGCGCACCTTCGTGACGGGTGTTGATGCGCTCCGGCTCGCCACTGCCGAGAATCAGGCCCTGGCTGTCCATGACGTTGACGTTGTAGGGCAAAATGGCCATGGCCCGGTCGACGATATCCTGAGCGAGGTCGTGATCGAGTTCGAACATGATCGGCAAAATCCTTAAGCAGCGGCGGCGGACGGTTGTTCACCCGCACAGGGTCTGGCGGCAAACCCTGTGCTCAGGCACAAAGACAATCCGGCCACAGGTGGCCGAGACTCTCGGGGCGATCAACGTTAACCTGTGCATCGCAAAAAATCATAATAAAGAGAGAGCCGCTATGTCGCAGAGCGCCGCAGCTACCCAGACCATCGATGACGGTAAAGACGCCGTCTACAAACGCATCACCCTGCGTTTGATCCCCTTCATCTTCATCTGCTACCTGTTCAACTACCTCGACCGGGTCAACGTTGGCTTCGCCAAACTGCAGATGCTCGACGCATTGAAGTTCAGCGAAACCGTGTACGGCCTCGGTGCCGGGATCTTCTTCATCGGCTACGTGCTGTGCGGCGTGCCGAGCAATCTGGCGCTGACCCGATTCGGCCCACGACGCTGGATCGCGCTGATGATGATCACCTGGGGCACGCTGTCGACCTGCCTGTTGTTCGTCAGCACCCCGACCCAGTTCTACACTCTGCGCCTGTTCACTGGCGCAGCCGAAGCCGGGTTCTTCCCGGGTGTGGTGCTGTACCTCTCGCAGTGGTTCCCGACGTTTCGCCGCGGGCGGATCATGGCGCTGTTCATGTCGGCGATCCCGGTCTCGGGCCTGCTTGGCAGCCCGTTCTCCGGCTGGATCCTCAATCACTTCGCCGCAGGCCAGGGCGGTCTGGCCGGCTGGCAGTGGATGTTTCTGCTGCAAGGCATTCCAACGGTCATCCTCGGCGCCCTCGCCTATTTCCTGCTGAGCGACAGCTTTGCCAACGCCAAGTGGCTGAGCCCGCATGAGCGCGCGGTGCTCGAGGCGGATCAGGCCGAAGACCTGGCGAACAAGCCGAAAACCACTTCCGATTCGCTGCTCGCAGTGTTCAAGAACCCGGCGATCTGGGCCTTTGGCCTGATCTACTTCTGCATCCAGAGCGGCGTGTACGCGATCAACTTCTGGCTGCCGTCGATCATCAAGAACCTCGGCTTCAGTGACAACCTGGTGATCGGCTGGCTGAGCGCGATTCCGTATCTGCTGGCGGCGGTGTTCATGTTGCTGGTCGGGCGTTCGGCAGACTTGCGCAAAGAACGGCGCTGGCACTTGGTGGTGCCGATGTTGATGGGCGCGCTCGGTCTGCTGATCGCGGTGAACTTCGCCGCCAACCCGGCCATCGCCATTCTCGGCCTGGCCATCGCGACCATGGGCGCGCTGACCGGTCTGCCGATGTTCTGGCCGGTGCCGACCGCCCTGTTGAGCGCGGGCGCGGCGGCCGGTGGTCTGGCGTTGATCAACTCGATGGGGCAGATGGCCGGTTTCCTCAGCCCGTACCTGGTGGGTTGGGTCAAGGACAGCACCGGTTCGACCGATGCGGCGTTGTATTTGCTGGCGGGTGTGATCGTGGGTGGTAGCCTGTTGGCGTTGCGCATGACCCGGACGTTGCGCGCGTAATCACGCTTCAAGAGCAAAAGATCGCAGCCTGCGGCAGCTCCTACACGGAAATACGCGTTTCCCTGTAGGAGCTGCCGAAGGCTGCGATCTTTTTACGATGTCCGAGCAAACTCAGGTATTGCAGGCAAGTGCTCAGCCGATAATTCACTTTGCCCCGTCGGACGCTTCTGGTATTTGATTGGAGTTTTCCCACCGATAAAAGGATTTCGGCATGAGCTATCGCACACTGGGGCACTCGGGTTTGCAGGTGTCCACTCTCACGTTGGGCACGATGATGTTTGGCGAGCAAACCAGCGCTGAAGACTCGCTGCGCATCATCGACAAGGCCTGGGATCAGGGCATCAATTTCATCGACACCGCCGACGTCTATACCAACGGCCGCTCGGAAGAAATCGTCGGCGAGGCGATTGCCCGCCATCGGCACGAATGGGTGTTGGCGACCAAGGTCGGGTTCGGCCCGGTGGATGGTGTGCCGAACCGCAGCGGCTTGAGCCGCAAGCACATCTTCAATGGTCTGGAGGCCAGCCTGACGCGCCTCGGCACCGACTATCTCGACATCTATTACCTGCACCGCGAAGACCACAACACGCCGCTGGAAGTCACTGTGTCGGCGATTGGCGATCTGATTCGCCAGGGCAAGATTCGTTACTGGGGCTTGTCGAATTATCGAGGCTGGCGCATCGCCGAGGTGATTCGCATCGCTGACAAGCTCGGCGTTGATCGCCCGGTCATCAGCCAGCCGCTGTACAACATCGTCAACCGTCAGGCCGAGACCGAGCAGATCAGCGCCGCGCAGACCTATGGCCTCGGCGTGGTGCCTTACAGCCCGCTGGCCCGCGGCGTGCTCAGCGGCAAGTACGCACCCGACGTCACTCCCGATGCCAACAGCCGCGCCGGGCGTCAGGACAAGCGCATTCTGGAAACCGAATGGCGGGTGGAATCGCTGCGCATCGCCCAGCAGATTCAGCAATACACCCAGGGCCGTGGCGTGGACATTGTCGAGTTTGCGATTGCCTGGGTGCTGAACAACAGCGCCGTCACTTCGGCGATTGTCGGCCCGCGCACCGAACAGCAGTGGGATGCCTACACCAAGGCGCAGGCGGTGCAGATCACGGCGGAGGATGAAGCGTTTATCGACTCGCTGGTGACACCGGGGCATGCGTCGACGCCGGGGTTCAACGATGTGAGCCATTTTGTGTCGGGCCGTAGACCGCGTTCGGCGTGAGATCGCTGCCCTCAACCTAGCCCTCTCCCGGGGGAGAGGGAACCGATCGGGGAATATTGAAGCTACGCTTTTGCCTGAAGCTGTTGTGTTGAATCCATAATCGACTCGGACTTTCACATCGCTGAATGTCGCGAGACCCTGCGGTCAGTCCCCTCTCCCTCTGGGAGAGGGTTAGGGTGAGGGGCTTTTGGGTTCATGTAGGAAATATTGGCCACCCCGACCAATATTCAGCACAAAAACCACGTATCCTGCGCGCCCTGTTTGATCACCCATCCGCGAGGACAGTTTGTCTAAAGGTATCGCTCTATCGGTTTCAGCCTCGGTGCTGTTTGCCGTCATGTATTACTACACCTCGCTGCTCACCCCGTTGAGCGGCGTGGAAATCTTTGGCTGGCGGATGCTGCTGACCGTGCCGTGCATGACCGTGTTCATGCTGGTGTCGGGGGAATGGCGGCGGGTGCTGGAACTGTCGCGCAAGGTGGCGGGCTATCCAAAGCTGATCGGCGGTCTGGTTGTTTCATCAGGTTTGCTCGGCGTGCAGTTGTGGCTGTTCATGTGGGCGCCGCTCAACGGCTACAGCCTCGACGTGTCGCTGGGTTATTTCCTGTTGCCGCTGGCGATGGTACTGACCGGGCGCATCGTGTACGGCGACAGCCTGTCGTACCTGCAGAAAATCGCGGTGTTCTTTGCCATTCTCGGCGTGGCCAACGAGCTGTATCAGGTCGGCGGATTCTCCTGGGCGACGCTGGTGGTCGTGGTCGGTTACCCGCTGTATTTCGTCCTGCGCAAACGCCTGAAGACCGACCACCTCGGTGGTCTGTGGGTCGACATGACCTTGATGCTGCCGGTGGCGTATTGGTTCGTGCGCGGCGGTGAGCAAGGCTTTGCCGTGTTCGATCAGTACCCGGGCCTGCTCTGGCTGATTCCGCTGCTCGGGCTGATCAGTGCTTCGGCGCTGGTGGTGTACATCATTGCCAGCCGCTTGTTGCCGTTCAGTCTGTTTGGCTTGCTCAGTTATGTGGAGCCGGTGTTGCTGCTCGGCGTGGCGTTGTTGCTGGGGGAAAGTATCAAGGCGGGTGAGTGGCTGACTTACATTCCGATCTGGCTGGCGGTGGTGGTGCTGGTGTTTGAAGGATTCAAGCACTTGATGCGGCAGCGCCGCTCTTAAAAGCAAAAGATCGCAGCCTTCGGCAGCTCCTACAGGGAATGCATTCCAAGGTAGGAGCTGCCGGAGGCTCGGGCCGCGATCGGACGATCTTTTGATCTTGAAAAAGCCTGGCACAAGCCAGGCTTTTTTATGGCTTATGTCTCGTCCTGAATAAGGTTTACACCTTCTGACTTCTCATCAGGAGGGTGCAATGGATACAGGTGCAAAACGCAGTCAGCGCGATTACACGCTGACTTTTAAATTGTCGGTTGTCGACCAAGTCGAAAAGGGCGAGTTGAGTTATAAAGAGGCTCAACGGCGCTACGGGATTCAGGGCAGGTCGACGGTGTTGGTTTGGTTACGTAAGCATGGTCGGCAGGACTGGAGCCAAGGCGCTTCCATTCGCTCCCAGAGGATCCGACCGATGGACGAGCCTACTTTGCAATTGCCATTAACTCCCGAGCAGAGAATCAAAGAGCTCGAGGAGCAGTTGGCGCTGGCGAATCAGAAAGCCAAGTTCTTCGAAGACGTGGTCGATGTTCTGAAGAACGATTACGGCGTATCCGTCGTAAAAAAGCGGCCCGGCAAGTCGTTGCGCAAACCCAAACCCTGAGTGTCAGCAGGGCTTGCCAGTTCATGGCGATCAGTCGCCAAGCCTTTTACAAACGTGATCGAGTCTATCGAGCCCGGCTCGAGCAGGATCAGAAACTCATGCAGTTTGTGCAGGAGATCCGCGTACGCCAACCCTGCCTGGGCACACGCAAACTGCA